>NZ_LZIE01000062.1:0-1256 GCF_001667155.1 Mycobacterium sp. 852002-53434_SCH5985345 | reverse complement strand
CTATCCGGCCGAGGGTGGGCGGGTTAGGACGCTGTAGCGGAAGCCGTATTTGTGGGAGTAGCCCGCGGCTGCCCCGGCGCGTCGGCCCATCACGCCGGTGGGCATGCCGCGCAGCAGGGCGTTGCCCGGCGGGCTCGCCGTCGCCCCGGCGGTCTGGACGGGAAGGGCCTCGGCCTCGTTGGCCGGGCTGACCGCCGAAGTCAGCGTGGCCCACTGCTGGGGCACCGACAAACCCCCGACCTGGGTGGCCTGCCCGGCACCGGCCGAGACAACGTTGCTGCTCAGGCTGCCCAGGTTGCCCAGACCCAACTGGGCGAACTGCGGCGTCGGATACCACGCACCACCGGCACCGGCCGTGCTACCACCAGGACCCGACACCAACTGCTGAGCAAGCTGCGACCAAAACGCCGGGATACCGTTCGAGAAATAGGCAAGACCGGTGGTCTGCTTGAGCAGCACCGTGTACAAGGTCGGGTTGAGCCCCAGATAGTTGTTGGTCGGCGTGGGCAACCCAGTCTGCAGACCCTGAATCGCATTGGTCAGCCAGGTGAACGGGCCCGGCTGGGTCGTGGCCGCGGCCGTCACCTGCTGGGTCGGCGCCGCGGCCGTCACCAACTGCGTAGTCGCCAATTGCGAGGTGCTCGAGGCCACCGTCTGGGCGGTGTTACCCGCGGGCTGCTGAGCGGCCTGGGTCAGCGCCAACGCCTGATCGGCCACCCCATCAGGGGTGGTGGTATTCGGCGGAGCCGCAAACGGCGCCAACTCCGAAGCCGTCGCCGAAGCCGCCGCATAGCCATACATCGCCGCCGCGTCTTGGGCCCACATCTCCATGTACTGAGCCTCGGTCGCCATGATCGCCGGGGTGTTCTGCCCAAAGAAATTCGTCGCGATCAACGTCGCCAACAACACCCGATTAGCCGCAATCACCGGCGGAGGCACCGTCATCGCAAACGCCGCCTCAAACGCCGCCGCCGCCGCCCGACCCTGACTGGCCGTATCCTCGGCCAACCCCGCCACCGCACCCAACCAACTCACATACGGCACCACCGCCGACACCATCGACGACGCCGCCGGACCCACCCACGGCCCCGACGTCAACTCCGAAACCACCGAGCTATACCCACTAGCCGCCGCAGCCACCTCAGCAGCAATCTCATCCCACGCCGCCGCCGCCGCCATCAACGGCCCCGAACCCGGACCCGCATACATCCGACCGGAATTAACCTCCGGCGGTAACGCCCCGAAGTCAAACACCT
>NZ_LZIE01000061.1:0-144361 GCF_001667155.1 Mycobacterium sp. 852002-53434_SCH5985345 | reverse complement strand
AGGGGTGGGTGCGCGACGGGCCATTCCCCTACGCCCGCGACGTCAGCGGCCTGCAGGTCGGAATCTTGGGGCTGGGCCGCATCGGTTCGGCTATAGCGACCAGGCTGGTCGGATTCGACTGTGCCGTCGCGTATCACAACCGTCGTCGCATCGACGGATCGCCGTACCGTTACGCCGACTCGCCGGTGGAACTGGCCGAATCGGTCGACGTCCTCGTCGTGGCCACCACCGGCGACTCCAAGACGCACCAGCTGGTCGACCGGCGCGTCCTCGAGGCGTTGGGCCCCGAGGGCTACCTCATCAACATCGCGCGTGGCAGCGTCGTCGACCAGGGCGCGCTGGTGGAATTGCTGGCCGGCGGCGCCCTGGCCGGTGCGGGTCTGGACGTCTTCGTCGACGAACCGCACGTGCCGGCCGAGCTGCTGGACATGGACAACGTGGTGCTGTTCCCGCACATCGGCAGCGCCACCGCCCGGACTCGCAGGGCGATGGCGCTGCTGGCGATCCGCAACCTGGAGAGTTACCTCGACACCGGTGCGCTGGTGACACCGGTGCTGCGACCGCGCAAGTGACAGCGGGGCCGCCCCTGTCAGATGCCTCACACCGGATGGTCCAGCCCCGATTAACGGGTACTAGGCCATCCACCATGAGTGACACGACCCAACGCGAGCTCGGAGACACCAACAGTCCCATCGAGGACGAGCTCGAGGACGCGTTCAGCAGGATGCTGAGCGAGGGCACCCAGCGTCTGCACCGCACCTGGCGCGGCGTGTTGGTCACCGGCTTTTTCGGCGGGACCGAGGTGGGAATCGGGGTGCTCGCCTACCTGTCGGTGTTGGACGCCACCCACCGGCCGCTGTTGGCCGGATTGGCTTTCTCGATCGGTTTCCTGGCCCTGCTGCTGGGCCGCAGCGAGCTGTTCACCGAGGGCTTCATCATTCCCGTCGTGACCGTGGCCGCCAAACGCGCCAGCCTCCGCCAGCTGGCCAAACTATGGGGCGGCACCATGTTCGCCAACCTCGTCGGCGGCTGGGTGATCATGTGGTTGATCATGACGGGCTTCCCAGAGCTGCACGCCCAGACGATCGAGTCCGGCACCCATTTCGCCACCGCGCCGGTGTCGGCGCAGAGCATGGTTTTGGCGATCCTCGGCGGCATGGTCATCACGCTGATGACCCGGATGCAACACGGCACCGATTCCGTGCCGGCCAAGATCGCGGCCGCCGTCGCCGCAGCGTTCCTGCTCGCCGGGCTGCGGTTGTTCCATTCGATTCTGGATTCGTTGCTGATCTTCGGCGCGCTGGTTACCGGGAAGGCGCCGTTCGGTTATCTGACATGGCTGGGCTGGTTCGGCTACACCGTGGTGGGCAACATGATCGGCGGGCTGCTCTTCGTGACGTTGCTGCGGCTGCTGAGGAGCAAGGATCGGCTCGAGGAGGAACGCGCCGAGGCCGAGTCCGTGTGAGCCTCAAAGCAGTTGCGGCATAACCTCACTCGCCAGTAGTTCCAGGTGCCCGAGATCGGTTAGGTCCAGCAGCTGGGTGTAGACGCGCTGCACGCCGAGGTGTTTCCACCCGCCCAAGTTGTCGACGATCTGCGCGGGAGTGCCGACCAGCGGGCTGTTCGAGCGCAACTCGTCGAGGTTGCGGCCGATCGCGTCGGCGCGGCGGGCCACCTCGCGGTCGCGGCGCCCGGCGCAGAGCACGAATGCGCTCGAGTAGACCATCGAGTCGGCCGGCCTGCCCGCCTCGGTGACCGCGTCCGCCACCCGCTGAAATTGCTTCTCGGCCACGTCGATCGGCGCGAAGGGAATGTTGAACTCGGCCGCGTACTTCGCCGCCAGCTGCGGAGTGCGTTTGGCGCCGAGACCGCCGATGACGATAGGCGGATGCGGGGTCTGCGTCGGTTTGGGCAGCGCCGGCGAGCCGGTGATGGTGTAGTACTTGCCGGCGTAGTCGAAGGTCTCACCGGGCGGCGTCGTCCACAGCGCTGTGACGATGGCGAGCTGTTCGCTGAGCCGGTCGAACCTCTCCCGCAGCGGAGGAAAGGGAATCCCGTACGCCTGATGCTCCTTCTCGAACCAGCCGCTGCCCAGTCCGAGTTCGACACGCCCCGCGCTCATGTCGTCCACTTGCGCCACCGCGATGGCCAGCGGACCCGGATGGCGAAACGTTGCGGAGGTCACCAGGGTGCCGAGCCGGATGCTCGACGTCTCCCGCGCGATTGCGCCCAGGGTCACCCACGAGTCGGTGGGACCCGGTAGGCCGTCGCCGCTCATCGCCAGGTAGTGGTCGGACCGGAAAAACGCTGCAAAGCCCAGCTGCTCAGCGGTTTGGGCGACGGCGACCTGATCGGCATAACGGGCGCCCTGTTGCGGTTCGATGAAGGCACGGAATTCCATAGGATCCCTCTGTATGTCGTTGTACGGCAACCCGATTCCGAACGTGTACCCGCCCGTTGCCAAAGCGAGACGCGAAGGGGTTTAGCACCCCACCCGCACCGGGGTATGTCCTTAGCATGACCTCACTACTTCCACCCAGGGTCGTCACGCCCGCGCGATTGACCTGCGCTGGTGCCGCCGACGCCGTCACGGCGGCGGAACTGCGCCGCGCCCTGCGCCGGTGGCTCCAGGAAGTGACGGAGGCCCCGGCTGAAGTGCGCGACGACATCATTCTGGGCGTCAATGAGGCGCTGGCCAACTGCGTCGAGCACGCGTACCGCGCCCAGACCACGGTCGGCACCATGAAACTGCAGGCCAGCTACGATCCCGCCGCCCAATCGATCAGCGTGTGCGTCAGCGATCGTGGATCCTGGCACCCCCCCGCGCCGCAGCGGCTCAACGATCCCCGGCGATCCCGCGGCCTCCTGCTGATGCACGCGCTCGCCGACCACTGCACCATCAACGCGCGGCCCAACGGCACGACGGTGTGCCTGGACTACACCACCAGGCCCTAGCCGTCACCCGCTCACACGCCGGTGGCGCGCTCGAGGTCTTTCAACGAGGTCTCCAGGTGGCCCAGCAGCCGCTGCAGGTGCGGGATGCTGCGGCGGCAGCCCACCAGACCGAAGTCGAGGTTGTCGGCGTTGTTGGTGACCGTGATGTTGACCGCCTGCCCGTCGAGTGGGATGGACAGCGGATAGTTGCCGTCCAACCGGGCGCCCCGCCAGTACAGCGGCTCGGAGGGACCGGTGGAGACGTTGGAGATGACGATGTTGAAGGGCGGTGAGGCCGCCGACAGGTACCCGGGGATCAGCCCGAAGAACAGGCCGCCGATGTTGAACGCCGACAGTGCCAGTTGCTGCACCGGTGGCAATTGCTGGAACACGTCTTTGGTGTCGCGGATCGACGTGCTGACGATCTCGAGGCGCCGCCCCGCGTCGTCGAGGTCGGTCGCCAGGTTGCACAGGAACGTTCCGACCAGGTTGCCGCCGCGGTCGTCGTCGGTCTTGCGCAGATTGACCGGCACCATCGCGGTCAGTGGGGCGTCGGGCAGGGCATCTTGCTCCAAGAGGTAGGCCCGCAGGGCCCCGGAGCACATGGCGAGCACGACGTCGTTGACCGTCACTCCGGCCGCCGACTTGATCGCCTTGATCCGGTCCAGCGACCACGACTGTGCGGCCACTCGCCGGGCACCGCCGATCCGGACGTTGAACATGCTGCGCGGCGCGCGGAACGGGAGTGTGAGTTGCTGTTCGAGCAGCGCCGCCCGGGCCAGTTTGAGGGTGGATGGCGCCAGGGCGAGCGCCGACCCCGCGGTGCGGCCGGCGCGCTCGAGCAGTGACTGACTTTTGTGTTCCTTGCTGCGTTTGCGCGGCCCCAGGGTCCACGGGACGCGCACCTCGTCGTCGTCCGGGTCGGGGGTGAACGCGCGCTGCACCAGCCGCATCGCGGACACGCCGTCCATGAGGGAGTGGTGGTACTTCGTGTACACGGCGTACCGACCGTCCTGGAGGCCCTCGACGAGGTGGGCTTCCCACATCGGGCGGTGGCGGTCGAGCAGGCTGCCGTGCAGCCGGGACGCCAGCTCCAGCAGATCGCGGACCCGCCCGGGCTCCGGGAGGGCCGAGCGGCGCAGGTGGTAGTCGAGCTCGACGTCGTTGTCGAACGACCACGCGAGGTTGGTCAGACCACCGAAGAAGGCCGGGTGCTTGCGGAACAGCGGTTGCACATCCGTGCACTCGAGCATGGCCTGATAGGCCTCGCGGACGAAATGGGGCCCGGCGTCCTCGGGCGGCTCGAAGAGCTGAAGCGATCCCACGTGCATCGGGTGCTCGCGGGACTCGCCGATGAGGAACAGCGCATCAGTCGGCGATATCGGTTCCATGGTCAACCCCGTTCGTTTCGCTGCACCGTCCGCGCGGTACACGCCCATCTCCTAGTAGCCGCCGGGAACGTTTGCTAATCCCGAAACAGCACTCCGAATCCGGTCCCGGCCCGAGGGCTTGCGGGCGCGGTCGTTGGGGTACATCGATGCGAACACTGGCGCACGGGGAGTGAGATGTCGGCGGGTTTGGAGTGTCCGAAACGAATGGAGTTCGGACCGTGCGGCGGGGTGCGGCCCGACGGCCAATGCGAGATGCGCCCGGGCGCGTGCGCGTTCGACGGCGTGGTGGCGTGGTCTGGCCGTCAGCACGCGGCGCGTCCCGCTCGCGCGCCACTGGTGCTCACCGATTTCAGTTGCACCCCGTTCGATCGCCAGGACGTCGCGGCGACCGCGGCCGTGCTGGCGCCGGGGTGCGACGCCGTCCTGGTCGGGGAGCACCAGAACAAGCCCGATTTTCCGCCGACGCTCATGGGGTCACTGCTCCTCGACGCCGGCGTGACGCCCTGGATCACGTTGTCGTGCCGCGACCGCAACCGCGTGGTGCTCGAGCAGGAGCTGCGGGGGTTGCGCAGCATCAACGTGGAGACGGTGTTGTGCGTGACGGGCGACGGGCGCGGCTACGACGTGCGTCCGGACGTCACGCAGACCTTCGACCTCGACGGGCCGCGCCTGGTTTCGCTGGCCGCTTCGACGGGAATGGTCGCCGCGGCGCCCGAAACGCCCACCGCCCCGCCCGTAGCAGACCGGCCCGCCCGGTTGGTCCAGAAGCAACGGGCCGGAGCGAGCCTGGCCGTCCTCAACCACGTGCCCCGTCCCGAGATGGTGGCCGACTTCGTGAGGGCGGCCCGGGCGGCGGGTCTGGCGATCCCGGTGATCGCGGCGGTGGCGGTGTTCACCGACGCCGTGTCCGCGGCGGTGCTGCAAGGCTTGCCCGGCCTGGAACTCGATCGGGCCGTGACGGAACAGGTTTTGGGCGCGCCGGATCCGGTGTCCGCCGGGATCGAGGCAGCGGTGGCCGCGGCGCGCGCGCTGCTCTCGATCGAAGGCGTCGAGGGAGTCAACGTGTCCGGTTTGGCGTCCGCGGCGGGCGGGCGCATCGGTGCGGAAATCAAGGCGGAGGTCGGTCGCCGAATACGAGTGGAGGGGCGTCGATGACGGAAGCGATGGAGGCAGAGTTCGACACCGTCGCCGAGTGGACCGCGCAGGTGGCCGCCGACCTCGGGCCGGATTATTACGTGCCCGCCGGGTGCCGGGGCAGTGGCAGTCCGGCCGCCCTCGATTGGTTGATAGCGGAGATGGGCCTGGCGCCCGGTTCCACGTTGCTGGACTCCGGGGCGGGCGTCGGGGGCCCCGCGGCCTACGCGGCGCGAGAGCGCTCGGTGCGGCCGGTGCTCATCGAGCCGGAGACAGGTGCGTGCCGCGCGGCGAAGAAGTTGTTCGGCTTCCCGGTGGCGTGCGCGCTGGGGTCGGCCCTACCGGTGGCGGACTCGAGCTTCGACGCCGCGTGGGCACTTGGCGTGTTGAGCACGACACCGGATCACCTCACGGTCCTCGAGGAGCTGCGCCGTGTCGTCCGGCCGGGCGGCCGGATCGGCCTGCTCGTCTTTCTCGCCCACGGCGACAAAGCGAACGAGACGTTGGACGGCAACCATTTCCCGACGCCCGGCGGGCTACTCGACCTGGTTCGGCGCGCGTCGCTGCACGTCGAGCAGCGGCTCGGCACCGCGGACCTTCCGCCGATCTCCGACGCGTGGAACGAGCGCGTCGACGCCGTGACGGACGCCCTGAGCGACCGGCACGGGCACACGGAGGCCTGGCAACTGGCCGAACGCCAAAGCGCACAGATCGGGCGGCTGCTCGACGAGGGGACACTGACCAGCGAGCTGCTGGTGCTGCGGCACGCGTGAGACTCGGTTACGGCGACTCGCGGAAGGCGGCGGTGATCTCGGCGACCCTGGGGTCGGCACGTAGCTCCTCCAGTGTCTGCGCGAGCGGGAGCCGCCAGTTCGGGTACTCGTCGATCGTGCCCGGCAGATTGGGCTGCCGGGGTTCGGCCAACACGTCGTAAGGCGAAATCAACTTCAGGCGGCTCGGTGTCGCCGCCAGCAACCGGTGCATCGCGGTGATGATCGCCGCCTCATCCGGATCCGGGCCGTCAAGCAGGCCCTCGGACCGCAGCAGCTCCAACCATTCGGCCCGCTCCTTGTCGGCCACCGACTGCTCGCCCGCCACGTCGTCGAGCAGCCCGAGATCGGCGCGGGCCCGCACGTGCTCGGCGCGCAGGAAGCCCGCGGCGGTGGGCAGGTCGTGGGTGGACAGGCTGGCGGCCGCCCGCGACGGCCATTGTGGCGGCGTCAGCAGCGGCTCCCCGGGGGCGGACTCGTCGCGGGTGAACCAGGACACCGCGCACCCGAGCATCCCGTTGCCGGCCAGCGCCTCAGTCACCTCCGGTTCGACGGTGCCCAGGTCCTCGCCGACCACGGTGGCTCCGGCCCGGTGTGCCTCCAGGGCGAGGACGGCGAGCATCACGTCGGCGTCATAGTGCACGTAGGTGCCCCGATCCGGACCGTCGCCCGGGGGAATCCACCACAACCGCCACAGGCCGGCGACATGGTCGATCCGCAGGCCGTCGGCGTAGGTCACGACGGCGCGCAGCATGTCGCGCAGGGCGGCGTAGCCGGTGGCGGCGAGGCGGTCCGGCCGCCACGGCGGCAACCCCCAGTCCTGTCCGCGGGGAGTGAAGTTGTCCGGTGGCGCCCCGACACTGACCCCGGTGGCGAGCACGTCGGCCAGCGCCCACGCGTCCGCGCCCTCGGCGTCGACCCCGACGGGGAGGTCGTGCAACACCCCCAGGGCCATCCCCGCGCTTCGGGCGGTGTCGCGCACGGCGACCAGCTGCTCGGCGCAGCGCTGCTGCACCCAGGCGTGGAACGCCACCCGGGGCGCCAACTCTCGCCGCGCCGCCGCGACGGCCGGCCCGGCGACGTCACGCAGGGGCTCGGGCCAGCGGCTCCACCGGCCGCCGTGCCGCTCGGCCAGTGCGCAATACGTGGCCCAGTCGCGCAGGCCCGTGCCGGCGGCCGATCCGTCCAGCGGACTGGGCCGGCCCTCGGCGCGCCAGAGCAGCTCCAGCGCCGACCGCTTGGCCGCCCACACGAGGTCGTGGTCGATGCGTTCGGTCGTTGCCGAGACCCGCAGCGCATCCACCTCGGCGCGGGTGTCCGGGTCGGCCCGGCGGTACGCGTCGAGGTCCTCGACGCGCAGCGCCAGCGGGTTGGCGAACCGTCGGCTGGAGGGGGTGTAGGGCGACGGCTGCACCGGATGGGTCGGCCCGGGCGCGCTGAGCGGGTTGAGCAGCACCGCGCCGGCACCGTGCTCGGCGACGGTCCAGTTCATAAACTCCCGCAGGTCGCCCAGGTCGCCGATGCCCCAGGAGCGGGCCGATCGGAGGGCGTAGAGCTGCAGCATCCAGCCCCAGGTGGCGGGGGCCGCGGGCACCTGGGGTGGCGCGGCGACCAGGGTGGCCTCCCGCCCGTCGCGCAGCTGCAGCCGATACCAGCCGGGGGTCAGGTCGTCGGGCAGCTCGTCGCGCACCTCGGTGCGGTCGCCGTCCTCGCTCACCAGGACGGCCGCGCCGGGCAGCGGCCGGGGCCGCCCATCCAGGCGGACGGAAACGGTGGGGGGCAGGGCGCCGGCGCGGTCGCGCTCGGCCAGCTTGGCCAACTCGCGGCGACGGTCGGCTTCGCTGGCGGCGTCGACGTCGAGCAGGCCGAGCACGCGGATCACGACGTCGGCGTCGACCTCGACGGGCTCGCGCCGCTCGTTGCGGTAGGAGGTGGCCACCCCGTGTGCCGCGGCCAACCGACGCAGGTCGTCGGGAACCGGCTTGGGATTCGCCATCAGCGCGCCGGCCCGGGTGGGGAGCCGGCGGGGGCGATGGGACGACGATGACGAGGAAGCACATCGCTTATATACCCAAGCCGGGGCTTCTCACACAGGCCGCCGAAACCCGTTTGGTGGCAGCCGGTTTCGGCCTAATGCCCGGTGGCTTGGAAGATGACCCGCCGAGCAATCTGAACGGCGTGGTCGGCGAACCTCTCGTAGAAGCGCCCCAACAGGGTGACGTCCACCGCGGCGGCGACACCATACGGCCATCCGGGATCCACCAGCGCCGCCAGCAATTGGCGATGCAGTTCGTCCATCGCGTCGTCGTCGCGGCGAATCTGTGCCGCTCGGCGAGGATCCCGGTCCAGCAACACTTCTCGGGCGACACCGGCCAACAGCTCGGCCACCTCACCCATCTCGGCGACCTGTCGGCGCACGTCTTCGGGTACGGCATTGCGGGGATGGCGCATGCGGGCGATCTCGGCCACGTGGACCGCCAGCGCCCCCATCCGCTGGGCATCCGCGGCGATCCGAATGCCACTGACCACCGCCCGCAAATCGGTGGCCACCGGGGCCTGCAATGCCAGCAGAGTGAACGCGGTCTCCTCGACGCGAGCGTTGACGGCGACGACGTCCTCCTGGCCCGCGATGACCCGTTCCGCCAGGGCCAGGTCGGCCTTCAGCAGCGCAACCGTGGCCTGTCCGATCGCCTCTCCGGCCATCGCGCACATCGCCCCGAGTTGTTCGGTGAGCGTCCCCAACCGATGGTGAAAAGCGGTTCTCATGCATTAGGAGTAGGCCGGAATGCGCGAAATAAACGTCGTGGTGCGCGCCCGTTGAAAGCGCTTCTTTCCCAATGCCTTTAGATCACCTGACGTCGTCGGCCAGCTCGCGCGCCTCCCGCTCGCTTTCCACCGCGGGCCCGGAGCCGGGCAGCGGCTTCCTGGCGACCTCGGGCGTGAACAGCAGCGTGACGGCGCCCACCAGTCCACCGAAGATCAACATGTAGGCGGGTGCCATGACGTTGCCGGTGCCCGACACCAGCGCCTGGGCGATCAGCGGCGTGGTGCCGCCGACCGCCGATATCGAGATGTTGTACGAGATGGCCAGCGATCCGTAGCGCACGTTGGTGGGGAACAGGGCCGGCAGCATCGCGGGAGCTGTGCTGTCGAAGCACAGCTCCATCAGCCCGATCAGCAGCACCCCGAGGAAGATCACCGGGTAGATGGCGCCGAAGCGGATGAGCAGGAACGCCGGAATGGAACCCACGACCAGCAGTGCGCAGCCCGTCCACATGATGGGTTTGACGCCGATGCGGTCGGACAACGCGGCGACGAGCACCACGGTGACCATCAGGATCGCCAGCGTCACCACGATCATCACCAGCCCGGCGGTGTGGCCGACGCGCACGAACAGCTTGAGGTACGTCGGCAGGTAGCCGGTCAGCATGAAGTCGGCGACCTGAGAGGTCAGCACCAGAGCCGCGCAGATCAGCAGCCCCCGCCACTGATCCACGACGGTGCGCCGAAATTGTTGTTTACGCCCGCCCGAGTGCGGCGCGCCCTCCGTCGCGTTCTGGTAGGCGGATGACTCCTTGAGCCGTAGCCGCAGGAACAGCGCGAACAGGCCGAAGGGCGCGCCCAGCAGCAGGGGGATCCGCCAGCCGTAAGCCAGCATGGCGTCGTCGGGGAGCCAGGTCTGCAGCCCGGTCACCATCATCCCGGCAAGCACGAAGCCGACCAGGTTGCCCATCGGCAGAAACCCGACCATCATGCCGCGTTTATGGTCGGGGGCCTGCTCGACCAGATAGGTCATCGCGCCGACATACTCACCGCCGGTCGACAAGCCCTGGAATATGCGGGCGATGACGAGCAGGATCGGCGCCCAGATGCCGATGGTGCTGTAGCCGGGCAACAAACCGGTCACGGTGGTGCTCACCGTCATCATCAGGATGGTGACGACAAGGACCCGGTGTCGTCCGATGCGGTCGCCGAGCGGGCCGAAGATGAACCCGCCCAGCGGGCGCACCACGAACGCCGCGGCCAGCGTGCCGAACGTGGCGATGAGGTGGACACCGCTGACGCTCTTACCCGGGTAGAAAACCTGGGCGATGGTGGTGGCGATGTAGCCGTAGACGCCGAAGTCGTACCACTCCATGAAGTTGCCGATCGCGGTCCCCATGATGGTTTGGCGCATGGCCGGGTCGGCGACCCTGATGTCTTTGCGTGCCCATTTCCTCCGGCGGCCCCGTGCATTCATCGACGAATTGCGTACCCAGAAGTCTCGCGGGCCGAACAAAATCGCACTCCCAACCGGCTCTATAGTGTCCATCGACCGGTGGCCGATCGTAGCGGCCGCGGCAAGGTCGGCGGGAACTCACTGACCTTTCAGGCTGCCGATGCGAAGCGAGAAATCCTGGGGGGTTGACTGCTCCTGCGGCTTCGACTGCGTGGTGGCCTCGATATCCTCGACGTAGCGCTCAGGGTCGCGGTCGACGATCGGCAACCCCTCGGTGGTGGGGTGCTCGGCCATGAAGTCGCTGTATTGCCGCCCGAGCGCTTCGCGAAGGCCGATGGGGGCGGCGCGACGGAAGTCGGACAACCCTTCCCGCTCCTCTTCGCCCATGTGCTCGTCGTTGGCCTCCCGGGTGCGGCCGACCGCCGCCCACCACTGCTCGCTGCCGACCCGGGCTGCGTTGGCGTCGCGCACCCCGTCGCGAATGTCGTTGTGATCCCCGATGGCGTCGAGCGTCTCGCCCTCGGCGTCGTCGGTGCCCCGCTTCAGCAATTGCGGGTAGAAGATCTTCTCTTCAATATAGGCGTGCACGTCGAGCTTGTCGGCAAGAGGACGCCACACCCGCGTCAGGGCGGTTTCGTCGGTCGGATCCTGCGCCTGCAGGTAGTCCAGCTGGGCGAACTGTTCGCGGAACCACTCGTGGTCGGCGAGGATCAACATGGTGATGTCAGCCATCGCGCCGCCCCACCTCCCTCACCGCAGCGGTTCGCGGCCATGGTGTCCCATAGCGGCGGGCCAGTCAACCGACCGGGAACACTCCAGAAGGGGTGCATACACCGTCCGGATACACTAGGGCACCAGCGTGTTGATCGCCCTCGATCGCGCGCCGCAAAAATCCACCACAGTCAGAGGTTGTTTGTGCCTGAGAACCGCAGCGAGCCCGTGAGCCTAGAGCCGCATTTCGACGACGTTCAGGCCCACTATGACCTGTCCGATGAGTTCTTCGCGTTGTTCCTGGACCCGACGCGCACCTACAGCTGCGCGTACTTCGAGCGCGACGACATGACCCTGGAAGAGGCGCAGCTCGCGAAGGTCGACCTGTCGCTCGGCAAGCTCGGGCTGCAAGCGGGCCAGACGCTGCTCGACATCGGCTGCGGCTGGGGCACCACCATCGTCCGGGCGCTCGAGCGGTACGACGTCAACGTCGTCGGCCTGACCCTGAGCCGCAACCAGCAGGCGCATGTGCAGCAGCGGCTGGACCAGCATCCCAGCCCGCGCAGCAAGCGCGTGCTGCTGCAGGGCTGGGAGCAGTTCGACGAAAAGGTGGACCGCATCGTCTCCATCGGCGCCTTCGAGCATTTCGGGCGCGACCGCTACCCCGACTTTTTCAAGATGGCCTACGAGGCGCTGCCCGCCGACGGCGTGATGATGCTGCACACCATCATCCAGCCCAGCCAGGAAGAGTTCGCCGAGCGCGGGCTGCCCATCACCATGACGAAGCTGCGGTTCATGAAATTCATCATGGACGAGATCTTCCCGGGCGGTGACCTGCCCGCCGCGAAGACCGTGGTGGAGCACGCCGAGCGCGCCGGCTTCGGCGTCAAGCTCGTCCAGCCGCTGCGCCTGCACTACGCGCGCACCCTCGACACCTGGTCGGCCGCGCTCGAGTCGCGCCGCGACGAGGCCATCGCGATTCAGTCCCAAGAGGTGTACGACCGGTACATGAAGTACCTCACCGGTTGCGCCGACCTGTTCCGCGAGGGCTACACCGACGTCGCGCAGTTCACCCTGACCAAGGGCTGACCACCCCGGCACTGATCCGGCCGGCCCACAAGTGGTCCGCCGGGCCGGTTTATCGGCACCCCGCCCGGGGTAAATCCACGAGCAACAACCTGATTCGGTACGCGCCGACCTTCGTCGGCGCAAAACCGCAGGGAAGGACTGATCGTGGGTGCCAGGCATCGGATGAGCGTGACCCCGGAGCAAAGACCGCGGGCGGGTGCGCTGCGCCGGTCGGGTGTCGCAACGGTATGTGAAGTCGCTTCGGCTGCGATGCTGTGTGCGGCGGCGTGTGCGGCGCTGGTGCTCAACGTCCCGCACAGCGAAAAGCGAACGATCGAGGCGAGCCAGGAGCCGCCGGCGGCTGCGCAGCCGGTGCGGCAAGTGGGCACGGTGATTGCGGTGTCGGCGGGCTCGGTCACCGCGCGCAGCGCCAACGGCTACACCCAGACCTACCTTGTCACCCCCAACACGACGCTTATTGGTCACGGTGGCCAATCCGCTGCGGCCGCTACGCATTTCACGGTCAACGACCGGGTCGAGATCGTCGGAACCATTCAGGACGGCGCTGTCCTGGCCACCGCGGTGGCCGACCGCGACGCCGGACGCGGGGACGGGCCGCCGATGGATTACCTTGACGGGCAGATTGTTCCGGCCGGCCGCACCTGAATCTCGCCCTGCGCAATGAATCTGCCGCTCGGCGCCTTCCCCGAGCAGCCCTCCCGGCCTAGTCTCTATGCCATCCAGCCAGAGGAGGCACCGTGAGCGAGCACGAAGTGAAAATGATCATCCTGTCGACCGACGACCTCGACGAGTCGATCCGGTTCTACGGCGAGACGCTGGGCATGCCGCTGAAATTCCGCGACGGGGCGCACTTCGCAGCCCTCGACGGCGGGTCGGTCACTCTCGCACTGGCGACCCCCGTGGACCATCCGATCCCGGGTCACGTCGTTGTCGGCATCAAGACCGCCGACGTCGACGCCGCGGCGAAGGCGGTGGAGGCCAGCGGCGGCGGCATCGTCAAGGCCCCGTACGACGACGCACACGAACGCCGCGCGGTGGTCTACGACAACAAGGGCAACGGCCTGGTCTTCTACAAACCGCTCGCCCGCTGACAGCTACTTGCCGGTGCGCTCGCGGTGCTTGCACCCCGGCCAGCAGCATGGCCGGCGCTTGCCTTCTTCCAGCTCCTCCTGCGTCCGGCGAATGCGGCGCTGCCGCGTGGTTTTCTGCTTGGCGTCCTCGACCCAGCAGATGAACTCGTTGCGGGCCAGGGGCGTGATGTCTTTCCACGCGGCGAGGGCCGCGGTGTTGCCGATCAACGACTCGCGCAGGTCCGCCGGAAGCTTGTGCACCACCCCGCCGGGGATTCGCTGGCTGCTCATAAGGTTTAGGCTAACCCGTCGGTCACGCTCAAATGTGCGCTGTTGTCGTACAATTCGTCGCGGCGCAGGCCCATTGGCGTGAGGTCTGGGACGTCCCCTCCGGCGACCACGGCGCGGGTGAGGGGTGTGAGAGCCCGAAACAGCGTCTCCACCTCGTCGTCGCTGAGCGCATCGAGCGCCGACAGGGCGAGCGTGTCGGTGGACCGCTCGATGTGATCCTTGAGTTCCCGGCCGGCCGCCGTCAGCGCCCCGTCGTCGTCGAGCAGCCCGCGCTCGGCCAGGCGCCGCTCGTGGTGCCGCCACGCGGCTTCGTCGTAATCGCGGGTGCGGGCGATGTATTCGCGAGGAACCCCACCCGCCGCGGCGTGTAAGACATTGGAGTCGCGGCCCGAGATGCCGGCGGCCGCCAGCACGGCGACGTGCCCGTCGCCACGGTGCTCACGCAGCAACGTGGTCGCGTGCCACAGCGCGGCGAGCGGATCGTCCGGCCACGGCAGTGCCAGGTTCGCGGCGAACAGCGGCCGCGCGTCGAGCGGTGCGCGCCGCGCCGCCTTGCCCGCCAATTCCGCTGCGGTGCGGACATTTTCGTTCGAGTCGAGTCCGTAGCGGCGTAGTGCGGCGACCGCGGACTCCTGCCGGGCGCGCGACGCCGCGTCGGGCCCCGCGATCTGCCATGCCGCGGGCAGGGCCTTGGCGACCCGCTCGGGCGCGAAGTTGTAGAAGATCGCGGTGATGACCTCGCGGGGGACTATCCCCAGCGGTGCCGACCGGGCGGCGAAGTAACCCATCCAGAAACCGCGGTAGCCCAGCCCGTCCAACGCGGCCCGCGCCTCCGGCGCGAAATACGTCACCGCGTGCACCGGCTCGAACCGGTCGAAGAAACGTCGCGCCAGCACCGGTTCTCGTTGCATGGTCGTAGTTAACCACCCCGAGGGTTGCCGGTGCTCAAAGCCTCAGCAGGCGCTCGGCATTGCGGTGGGCGATCTTCTCGCGGTCGGCTTGGCTGATCGGCATCCGATCGAGAAACTCCCGGCACGCCTTGATGTTTCCGTAGGGATAGTCGGCGGTGAAGACGACGCGGTCGATCCCGATGACGTTGACCATCGCCAGGTAGGCGTTGAACGACAGGCTCCAACTGGGATCCATCGCGCCGGGCTGCTGGCTGAAAAAGTCACCGGCGAGGATGCCGCCGTAGAAGTTCTCCCGCAGGTACTCCTTCACCGTGCGCTTGAGGCCCGTCTCGGCTATCGGAAATGAGTAATCGGTCCGCCATCCCATCCAGCTCAGCGCCTCGAAGTGGTGGCCCACGATGATCTGCAGCTGCGGAAAGCGGTCGAACACCCCACTGAGGATCAGCCGCAGGCAGTGCACCCCGGTGTCGATATGCCAGCCGACCCCGGCGGCCGCCAACCGTGCCGTTATCTTGCGATCGAAGCCGGCGTAGTAGGCGTCGATGACCGCCTGCGGCGGCACGGTGGGGTGCAAAAAGACTGGCACGCCGAGCGTTTCGGCGGATTCGAAAACCGGCCAGAAGAAGGTGTCGTCGAGGTAGCGGCCGTTGACATGGCCGTTGATCAGGGCGCCCACGAAGCCGTGGTCGTGGACGGTGCGCTCGAGCTCGCCGGCGGCCGCCGCCGGGTCGCGCATGGGCAGGGTGGCGAAGCCGCGGAACCGATCCGGGTAGCGGCCAATCGCCGCCGCCACCTCGTCGTTGGCCCGCCGCGCCAGCTCGACCGCCACCGCGGGTTCCAGCGTCTCGGGGCCCGGGACGGCGTGCGAGAGGATCTGCACGTCGATGCCCGCGGCGTCCATCGCGGCGATCCGGCCCTCGCCGAGGTCGTTGATGCCCGGCGGCCACTCCCCATCCGCTCCGGGGGAGCCGTAGCCCGCGTGCGTCAGCAGTTCGGTCGCCGAATCCAGGCCCTGGTGTTCTTCGGCTATGGCCGCAAACCTGTAGTGCTCCTCGATACCGATGACCTTCATCCGTCTCCTCCCGTTCATGGACACCTACGAGGCCGGCGCGCTGGGCGTTCATCGGGTACCAGGATTGTCATTGCGGCGGTGGATCGTCGACCGCGGGCGGCCCCCGCATAGTCTCGAACCCGTGACCATCCCGTATGACGATGCGCTGTGTGAGCGGATTCGGGGGCATCTGGCGGGGCATGACCGTCGCGAGGTGACCGACCCGACGAAGCGGCACGCGGCGGTTGCCGTGGTGCTGGTGGACTCGACCCTCGGCGAGGACCGGGTCGACCCGGCGCCGGTCGACGAGTGGAACGGTGACCGCCCGCTGCCGGAGGCCGGCCTCGACGGCCGGATGGTCGACGTGTCCGGGGGCGCGGCATTCCTGTTGTGCCGCAGGGCATCCCGTCTCACCTCACATGCTGCGCAGTGGGCACTGCCCGGTGGGCGGCTCGACCCGGGTGAGACCGCCGCCGACGCGGCACTGCGGGAACTGCACGAGGAAGTCGGCATCACCCTGCCCCCCTCGACCGTGCTGGGACTCCTGGACGACTACCCGACCCGCTCCGGGTACGTCATCACCCCGGTGGTGATCTGGGGTGGCGGCCGGCTCGACCCCCGGCCGGCGCCCGACGAGGTGGTGGCGGTGTACCGGGTGGGGCTGCACCAACTGCAACGCGCCGATTCGCCGCGGTTCATCACCATCCCGGAGAGTCCCCGCCCGGTCGTGCAGATCCCACTGGGGAACGACCTCATTCATGCACCGACCGGCGCCGTGCTCCTGCAGCTGCGGTGGTGGTGTCTGGAAGGCTGTCACGACCCAGTCGGCGAGCTGGAGCAACCGGTCTTCGCCTGGAGGTAGGGAGCGCTGGACCGCCCCGCGTTGACACCAACCCCGGCCGAGGCTGCCGATCACCGACGACGTGCACGGGTCTTCCTGGCCGGCGCGGCCAGGCGGCGATCAAGGGCGGCCAGCGCGCGCTCGGCCCACCGAACGTTCTCCTCCTCGAACGCGATTCCGCGGAGCAGCGTCAGGTACGGGCCGATTCGCGGGGCGTGGGCCAGGAAGTCCTCCTCGTCGCGTCCGTCGAGCACGCGCGCACGCAACCGTTCGTATCGTTGCAGTTTGGCCGTGGCCCATTGCAGCCGTTCGACGATGGACTCACGCACCGCGCGCGTGTCGCCGGCGTCTGCGGCCTGGAGCTTGACCAGCAGTTCGTCGCGGACCACCGACGGCTTGGGCGGCCGCGCGGTGAACTCCTGGATCGCCTCGCGGCCGGCATCGGTCAGCGAGAACAGGCGCTTGTTCGGCCGCCGCTCTTGGTGCACCACCCGCGCCGCGATGAGACCCTGCTCGGCGAGCCGGTCGAGTTCGCGGTACAGCTGCTGCGGCGTGGCCATCCAGAAGTTCGCGACCGAGGCGTCGAATTCCTTGGCCAGGTCGTACCCGGATGACTCCCCCTCGAGGAGGGCCGCCAATACCGCATCCCGTAGCGACATCGACCCAGGCTACAACGGGGTGAGTAATCAACAAAGTGATTAATCGCACTATGGACACGGCGGGGCCGGCGGCATAGCGTCAACGGCACTCCTGAAACGAATTCACTAGGTGAGGTGTCGGATGCATCCGTTCCGCAAGGCGGTCGAAGAACGTGACGAGAAGGGCATCCAGGCCCTGCTGGCCGACGACGTGGTGTTCATCAGCCCGGTGGCGTTCAAGCCCTACGTCGGCAAGCCGATCACCGCGGCGATCCTGCGCGGTGTCATGCGCATCTTCGAGGACTTTCACTACGTCCGCGAGATCCACGACGGCAGCGGTCGCGACCACGCGCTCGTGTTCGAGACCGGAATCGCCGGAGCGCCGGGGGTGAGGATCACCGGTTGCGACTTCCTGCACTTCAACGACGACGGTCTCATCGACGACTTCGTGGTGATGGTCCGACCGCTATCGGGCGCAAAGGCGCTGTCGGAGGCCATGGGCGCCCAGTTCGACCGAATCCAGCAAGAAGCGCTCGAGCTGGCCGACGAGTTCGCCACCGCCTAGGAGCAAACGATCATGCGAGTCGGATTGGGCATCAACTACGCGGGCGGTTTCAAGGACGTGGCCGCCGAAGTGGCCGACCTGGAACGGGCCGGACTCGACATTGTCTTTGTCCCCGAGGCATATTCGTTCGACGCGGTGAGCGCGCTGGGGTACCTGGCCGCCAGTACCGACACGGTCGGACTGGCCTCGGGGATCCTGCAGCTCTACACCCGAACGCCCACGCTGACCGCGATGACCGCCGCCGGTCTCGACTACGTCTCCGACGGTCGGTTCACCCTCGGCCTGGGCGCTTCCGGCCCGCAGGTCATCGAGGGCTTCCACGGTGTCCCGTACGACGCGCCGATCGCACGCACCCGCGAAGTGATCGACATCTGCCGCCAGGTGTGGCGACGCGAGACGCTCAAACACCAGGGCAAGTACTACACGATTCCACTGCCCGCCGGGCAGGGCACCGGCCTCGGCAAGCCGCTCAAGCTCATCAATCAGCCTGTTCGGGAACGCATTCCGATACTGGTGGCGGCGCTGGGGCCCAAGAACGTCGAGCTGGCGGCCGAGGTCGCCGAGGGTTGGCAGCCGATCTTCTACCTGCCCGAGAAGGCGCACGAGGTGTGGGGAGACGCGCTGGCCGCCGGCCGGGCCAAGCGCGACCCCAATCTGGGTGAGCTCGACATCTACGCCGGACCGGTGCTGGCCATCGGCGAAAACGTGGAACCACTAAGGGAATTCGTCAAACCCCACCTGGCCCTGTACATCGGCGGAATGGGCGCCAAGGGCAAGAACTTCTACCACGCCCTGGCCACCAAGTACGGCTACGGCCCGCAGGCCGATCGGATTCAAGAGCTCTACCTCGCCGGTGACAAGGACGGCGCCGCGAAGGTCGTGCCCGACGAACTCGTGCGAGACGTGAACCTCATTGGTAGCCGCGAATTCGTCAAGGATCGCCTGGCCGCGTTCCGGGAGGCAGGGGTTACCACCCTCAACGTCTCGCCCATCGCGTCCACACCCGCCGAGCGGATCAAGCTGATCGAGACTCTGCGCGAACTCCTGTGATCAGCGGCGGTCAGCCCTGGCGGTGGGCGTCTCGGCGGAGTCGAACCGCGCGACTCACGGCCGTCAGCAACGCCAGCACCGCCATCACGGCGAGGATGGCCGTCGAAACCGCCGGCTCGACCGTCGTCAAGATCAGCGGCAGGCCGAAACCGATGTACGTCACCACGTAGAACGCGCCAACGAGCGCACCGCGCAAGCGTTTCGGCGCCGCCGCCTCCAGGTCGATCAAGCCCTCGCGCAGACACAGACCGGACGCGCTGCCCAGCACCAGGAACAGCGGCAGACCCAACGCCGGCGACATGGCCGGCGGGGCGAGCGCGGTGACCGCGTAGCCGAGCGCGGCGAGCACCGCGCCGGCGGTGCCGGCCTGCGGCCCCCACCGGCGCGCGCGGGCGAGCACTTGGATGAGCCCGCTGACCCCGTTGACCAGCAGCGTGGCGATGCCGGCAGCCATCGGAGCCGCGAGCCCGGTGTGCACGCGGCCGGGGATGGTGATGAATCCGAGTGTCGCCGAGGCGAACACCCACGGCGCCAGCGGCATCGCCCAACTCATCGCCCGCGCCGCACCCTGCCCGGCGGTGCTCGACGGCTCCCAAACCTGTGTGGTCTCCGGCCCCGTGGCCCCCGCGCGCCCCGCCACAACGACCGCGACGGCCATCGCGGCCAGTCCGATGGCGGCCGCGATCCCGAACGACAGCCGGATGCCGACTGGACCCGCGCGCGCGATCAACGCTCCCGCGAATGGGCCGATCGCGAAGCCCGCCATCAAGACCGCGCCTGCGGCGGCCGCACCGGCGGGACCTCTCAGGTCCGAGGCCCACGCGGTGCAGGAACTCATGGCCAGCCCGACCCCGAGCCCGACGACCAGGCGTCCTAGCAGCAGAACGTCGTACTGCTGCGAACACAACATGGCCACGGTTCCTGCCACAGCGGTCGCCGACCCCGCCAGTGCCACCGACCGACGGCCGAACGCATCCGAGGCGCGCCCGCCGGCGAGCAGACCGGGCAGCAATCCCAGCGCATAGATCCCGAAGATCGCATCGAGCGTGGCCGAGCTGAGGTGCTGCCGAACGCTGAGCAAGGGCATCAACGCGACGAAGTGGTTGGCCACCCAGCCGATGGACAGCAACAACACCAGGACGCCGGCGAACGCGCCGCGGGCCGCATCCGGGCTGTCACCCTTGTCCAGCGCGGCCAAAGTCGACGTTGGAGTTGACCCTTTGGACGCGGGCACCGGGCGTTCCTCCCCTCTGGTCTCGGCGCGGCGGGAACCGACGAACCCTAAACGACGACTTGGACGTGGCAGTTATTCCCATTCGCCGGCGAGATGCACGCGGCGCAAACGGCTGGGTCATCGGGGCAATCGCACGGCGGGGTTTCAAATCGGTCGATTTGGTGTACTGATACCACTACTCGGCTCCAGGAGGGCAAATGATGAAGCAAATCGCGGCTGCCACGTTCGCGATCGCCGCCGTGCTGCTGTCCAGCGCGTGTTCGGCCTCACAGGTCATCAACACCGGCGGCGACACCAAGTGCAAGGACTTCACCTCGCAGGACGAGAAGAAGCAGAACGACGAGGTCAGCAAGATGCTGAAGGACAAAAACGGCACGGACCCCGCCAATGCTGAGATCTCGGCCACCCGACTGTCGGCTCTGACCTATTGCCAGACGTTGGGCAAGCCGGACACCAAGATTTCCGAGGCGCCCCACGGCTGACCGTCACTGCGACGGGTTCAGTCGCAGCTTCGGAACGCGCGCCGTGCCGAGAGCGATGTAAAAGCGAATGATGCTGCAGCGCAACTAGATTTGCCGACGAAAGTTTTCCCAACGCTGGCGACAAGGTGGCGTTGGCCGCTGACCCGTGAGTGGTAGACATCAATCCGACACTGTCTGAAGCGAATTGGGCAGCTCGTCCTCCAGGACAGCCTGCGCGAGCAGTTCACCCAGCAGCGGACCGAACTTCATCAGGTTGCTGCCGACGAACGCGGTGACGCGGCCGCGGCGCGCCACGGTCCAGCCGTCACCGCCCGAGTCGAGCCACGGCGCGCGGACCGTCACGCAGTCCACGCGGCTCACCGGCGAAAGCGACGGGAACAGCGCGCGTACCGTCACAGGGTCCGGCACCTCCTGCCCGAACGCCCACCGGCCCGTCGTGCCGAGCGGCAACCCGTAACCCTCGGGCGCCGACAGGCACGCCGCGCCGGTCGCGTCGGCGCCCTCGTAGGAGAACCGAGTGTGCGGGGCGAACTGGACGCCGAGCGGGCCGAAGAGTTCCGGCGTCCGCACCCCGGCACAGATCAGCACGCGCGCGCCCCGCAGCACCGTCCCGTCCGCGAGTGTCGTCTCACCGTCGTCGGCGACGGACGCGACGTCACCACGCCGGATCTCGACGCGCCGCGCCAACGCGGACAGTGCGCTGCCGGCGCGCAGGCTGCCGCCGAGCGGATCGAGCACACCGCCCTCCCACGGAGGTGACGCGAACGGGATCCGCGTGGCGATTTCCGCAGCGTCCACCCAGCGAAACTCCGCGCCCGCCGCCGTCATCGCCGCGGCGGTTTCGTCGCAGGCGCCGGCGGCGATGAACCCCTCCGAGCCCAGCAGCCGGCCCACGCCGAGTTCGGCTTCCCAGCGCTGCCAACCGGTGCGAGCCCGCAAGGCGAGGCGGCACAGCGCCGGGCGCCGGTGCGCGATCCGGAAGATGCGGCCCGGTCCCGTGGACTGCTCGCCGAACGGCTGGCCGCGCTCCAGCACGATCGCGGGCTCACCGTGCCGCGCCAGCTCGTAGGCGGCGGCCAGCCCGCACACCCCCGCGCCGACGATGATGATCACGCGACCGGCATACTCACGCGGTTAGAAAAAGAACCCGGCGTGGGGCGCGTCCGGCACCGCGAACAACCGATCCGCCACCGCAATTGCCGACGGGTCGTCGGCCCGGACCAACCCGGCGATCGCGAGGTCGCGCCAGGTCGTGCCGCCGAGCAGGGCACCGGCCAGCCCCTCGACGTCGACCGCCAGTTGTGCCCGCCGATCGGTCGGTTCGGCACCGCCGCCGGTGACGGTGAAGCGACGCGAATTGTCCGGCACCATAGCGTCTTTCACCGCGATGGTGACGGCACCGTCGCCGCTGTAGTGGCGTGCCGCCAGCGCCCGCGGCACGTCGATGACCCGCAGCCACGTCTCGTCGTGCACCGCGGTGACCCGCGCCGCCCGCCGATCGGCCAGCAGCCAGGGCAGCGGGTCGTCGAGGGGCAGCATCCAAAACACCACGCGGTCAATGAGATCCAGGCCGAGCAGGAATCGCAGCAGTCCGAGGTAGGCCTCGGCAGTGGGCGCGAAGAAGTCCTCCACGGCGATGGTGCGCTGGTCGCTGACGAACCACCGCTCGGTGTCGACGGGACGGT
Source organism: Mycobacterium sp. 852002-53434_SCH5985345 (assembly GCF_001667155.1). Taxonomy (NCBI): domain Bacteria; kingdom Bacillati; phylum Actinomycetota; class Actinomycetes; order Mycobacteriales; family Mycobacteriaceae; genus Mycobacterium; species Mycobacterium sp. 852002-53434_SCH5985345. The sequence goes on along the minus strand of NZ_LZIE01000061.1, from coordinate 122,295 downwards.
AGCGGGCGAACCCCGATTCGGCTCCAGGAGCACCGTGCACCGCGACGTACGAAGGCTGCGGCGACGACTCGGTGCGCAGCCGCAGGCTCTGCCACCACACGTCCGGGCGGTCGATGGTGCCCGGACGTGACGGGCGATGCTCGGCATAGATGCGGGGCAACAGCTCCCATGCTTGCGTGGCGTCGATCAACCGCACAGGACCGCCGGGCCCGACGTCGCGCCGCAGCGCCGCCCGGGCGGTGTGCACCTCGACGGTCTGCGACGAACTGGCGACGCCGTATCCGTACCGGCCGTAGATCGTCGCCTCCGAGGCCCGCAGCGACGCGACCACTTCACCGCGGGCCGCGATGTCCCGCAACTGATGACGGATCAGCTCCGTGGCGATGCCCTGCCGGGTGAACGCCGGCAGCACCCCGATATGCGTGACGGCGGCGTGCCCGACCAGCGCACCGCCGGGCAGCGTCATCCGGCTCGTCACCGCGTCCGCGGTGCCGACCAGGTGACCGCCGGCGAACGCGCCGACGGTGCGGCCGGGTTCGAGCAACGCGGCGATGCGGCCGGGCGGCAGGTCTGGCAGCGGCGGGAAGCCGATCATGGCGACGCGAAAGACGTTGGCGGCCGCCAGGAGCTCGTCCTCGCTGTCGAGGACCCGGATCTCGGTGGTCATCCGGCCATCATGTCGCGTGCGCGCCGCGGCGTGGACCGCGGGCTGCGGCGCTAACGAATCTGCAAGCCGGTCAACGCCCGCGAGATCACCAGACGCTGGATCTCGCTGGTGCCCTCGAAGATGGTGAAGATCTTGGCGTCGCGGTGCATCCGCTCCACGGGATAGTCACGCGTGTAGCCGTTGCCGCCCAGGATTTGGATCGCCTCGTCGGTGACGTAGACGGCCGTCTCGCTCGCCACGAGTTTGGCCATCGACCCCTCCGCCGCGTCGAAGGATTGGTTGTTGCGCGCCATCCACCCGGCCCGCCACACCAGCAGCCGGGCGGCGTCGATGCGGCTCTTCATGTCGGCCAGCTTGAACGCCACGGCCTGGAATTCGCCGATCTTGCGGCCGAATTGTTCACGCTGGCAGGCATAGTCGAGGGCGTACTCGTAGGCGGCCCGGGCAACGCCGACCGCCATCGCGCCGACCGTGGGCCGGGTGCGCTCGAAGGTCTTCATCGCCGCCTGGCTCCGAGCAGAGGTGCCCGACTTGACGCGCGCGATCCGCGCCTCGAACTTCTCCCGCCCACCGAGGATGTGGTCTTCGGGAAGTCGCACGTTGTCCAGCACCACCTCGGCGGTGTGGGACGCCCGAATCCCGTGCTTTTTGAACTTCTGGCCCTGCGCCAGCCCGTCGATGCCCGCGGGGACGACGAAGGTGGCCTGGCCGCGGGTGCCGAGCTCGGGGTAGACCGATGCCACCACGATGTGCACGTTGGCGATGCCGCCGTTGGTCGCCCACGTCTTGGTGCCGTTGAGGACCCACTCCCCGCTGGCCTCGTCGTAGCGGGCCCGGGTGCGGATGGCGCCGACGTCGGAACCCGCGTCGGGCTCGGACGAACAGAACGCGCCCAGCTTCGGCTCGTCGGCCGTACCGAACATCTCGGGCAGCCAGCGGCCCAGCTGTTCGGGAGTTCCGTTTCCCGCCAAGGCCGCCGCGGCCAGGCCGGTGCCCATGATGGACAGCGCGATGCCGGCGTCGCCCCAGAACATCTCCTCGAACGCGGTGAGCATGCCCAGGCCGGTCGGCTCGGCCGCCTGCTGCGCGAAGAAGTCGGGGGAGTACAGGCCCACCTTCGCGGCCTCCTGGATCACCGGCCACGGGGTTTCCTCCCGTTCGTCCCATTCCGAGGCGGCGGGACGGATGACGTCGGCGGCGAACTTGTGCACCCAGTCGCGCACCTCGATCACGTCGTCGGTCAGTTGCAATGAGAAAGTCACGGCTTCACTCCTGGATTGTCTTTGTTCTCAACGGTTTCCGTATTGGGCGAGGACGCTGACGGTCTGGCTGACCCACGCCTCGAAGTAGCGCTCCTCGTCGATGTTGCCCGGCAGGCGGCCGGTCAGCGCCTGCAGCGTTGCGGCGTAGGACAACGACCCGATGGCGACGGCGGCGGCCGCCTGCGGATCGGGGATCCGGGTGCGGCCGGACCGGTTCGACGCGGCCAGTTCGTCGGCGAAGCGTTGATAGGCGTTGTCGGTGATGACCTGCCAGGTCTTCTCGTCGAGATCGCCGAGCTCGTCTGGTTCGCGCAGCATGACCTTGAGCAGGTCCTCGCTTTCTTTGAGGTTGCTCCAGATCAGCTGGCCCGCTGTGCGCACCGCCTGCTCGACGCCGCCGGGCTGCCCGGCGTCGTACTGCTCCCGCGCCGCCACGATGCTGTCGATCCGGTGCGCGACGGCGGCCTCGAGCAACTCCCGCTTGGAGCCGAAGTGCTTGTACAGCGCGCCCGACCCCGGCGCCAGCCCCGATGCCCGCTGGATGTCGGCCACCGACGTCGCCGCGTAGCCCTTGTCGGCGAAGAGCTTCAGCGCCGCGGCCAGCAGCCGATCGCGTCCGGAGGCGAGCATGGTGAGAGAGTACTCACTCACTCCCGCCCAGGCAAAATGGCGCCAGTCGCAGGCGCGGGAACCGGCTCGATGATTGGCGTTAGATTCTCTGCGAAACGCCACGAGGCCTGAGCGCGGCGAATCGATATCGGTGTGAAGGTTGTGGTCAGGTGGTCGATACCGCCGCCCGGCCCGCGCCGCGAGCTGCATTGAGGAGCTGACATTCGCGTGTTACCGCACGTAGATCTGCCGATGCGGGTGTTGTCGCTGCGCACCATCGTCGTCGTCGCGGCACTGTCGGTGATCACCCTTGTGGTGCTGCTGGGCACCTGGGTGTGGGTCGGTGTCACCAACGATCAGTACAGCCAGCTCGACCGTCGGCTCGACTCGGTCAGCAGCCTGGGCGACATCAACTCGCTGCTCAACAACGTGCAGCACGGCAGCCCCGATCAGCCCATGCCGGACGGAAACCTGGTGCGCACCGCGCGCATCGGAGACGAGACCGTATCGGCGCCCAGCAATATCGTGCTGCCCAAGCTGCCAAACGGATACGCGAACACGACGATCGACGGGGTGCAATACCGCGTCCGCACCTTCTCCGCGGGGCCCGCCTCGATCGCGCTGGCCGCACCGTTGGCCGAAGCCCAGCACCGGATCAACGAGCTGCACCTGCGAGTGCTGTTGATCTGCGCCAGCGTCATCGGCGGCACGGTGGTCGTCGGCTGGGTGATCTCGTTGATCATGGTGAATCCGTTCCTGCTGCTGGCCCAGCAGGCCCGCGCCATCAACGCCCAGTCCAGCCCGGACGAGGTCCAGGTGCGCGGGGTGCGTGAGGCCGTGGAGATCGCCGAAGCCGTCGAGGGGATGCTCGCGCGCATCGGCAAGGAGCAACAACGCACCAAGGCCGCGCTCGAGTCGGCCCGTGACTTCGCGGCGGTCGCCTCGCATGAGTTGCGCACCCCGTTGACGGCCATGCGCACCAACCTGGAGGTGCTGTCCACCCTGGACCTGCCGCGTGAGCAGCGTCAGGAGGTCATCGGCGACGTCATCCGGACCCAGAGCCGCATCGAGGGCACCCTGACGGCGCTGGAACGGCTCGCGCAGGGCGAGCTCACCACCGTCGACGATTTCGTCCCGTTCGACATCACCGAACTTTTGGACCGGGCCGCGCACGACGCGCTGCGCATCTACCCCGAGGTGGAGGTGTCGCTGGTGCCCTCGCCGACCGTACTGATGGTGGGGTTGCCCACGGGGCTGCGGCTGGTGATCGACAACGCCATCGCGAACGCCGTCAAGCACGGCAACGCCGGCAAGATCCAGCTCACCGTGAGCAGCTCCAGCGAGGGCGTGGAGATAGCGATCGACGACGACGGCACCGGCGTGCCGGAATCGGAGCGGGCCACGGTGTTCGAGCGTTTCGCCCGCGGCTCGACGGCGTCGCGTTCGGGATCCGGTCTGGGTCTGGCGCTGGTCGCCCAGCAGGCCGAACTGCACGGGGGCACGGCGGCGTTGCAGACCAGCCCGCTCGGGGGGACCCGGCTGCTGCTGAACCTGGCCGGCGACGGGCGCGGTCCCGCATAGCTTGCGTCGCCCTTTCTGACCCGGGAAATCAGACGGAAACAGTTGGCCGATTTTCCGTTAAGCCGGCAACAATATCCACCGCGGTGCTCTCTTCTTGGGCCGCCTTTTAGGCGGGTGCCTTTACTGCGACGCATTCGCATGACCCACTCGCGCTGAAGCTTTGGGCGTTGACTTCGTGACCACTGTGTCTGCAGTGGCATACGAGGTTGTTTGACGGATGACTTATAAGGGGAATACCGCCGGTCAGGACAAACGCGAAATTTCCGGCCGACGGCCGGCGGGAAAGCAAGTGAATACACGAACGGTCGAACCGCACTAGACTGATGCGCCAAGCCCGTCTTTTAGACGCTGAGCAATCGGAGGGAAATCATGGTGCTGCAGGTGCAATCGGAGGCAGTGCTGGCGTCGTCATCCGCGGAGGCGGCCATCAGCGCGGAAACTCAGGCGGCGGCTTCGGCTGCTGCGCCGGTGCTTTTGGGAGTGCTGCCGATGGGCGCAGACCCCGACTCGGCGATGTTCGCGGCGGCGCTGAACGCGTGCGGCGGAAGCTACCTGGGAGTGGTTTCCGAACACGCCGCCCAGCGCGGCCTGTTCTCCGGTGCGCAGAGCCTTGCGTCGGGAACGTACGTCGTCACCGAGCTCATGCGTAGTTTGGCGTTGGCCATCGGCGCCTGAGACCAGCGACGCACAAAGGGGGAAGTACGCATGGCCGATCCGGGGTGGGCCGCGCGTACGCCTGAGGACAACGATGTGTTGCTCAAGGCGGGCGCCGGCGTCATCACCCATCTGGCCAACCAGGCCGCTTGGACCGCACTCGCGGCCACCCACCACGGCTCGAGCATCGCCTCGACGATCAACACCGTGGCCACGTCGGCGAGCTGGGTCGGTACCGGCTCCCTGGCCTCCGCAGCCAATGCCACCGCGCTGAACGCGTCGTTGCACGGGCTTGCCGGGTGGGTGGACGTCAAGCCGGCGGTGGTTTCCACCGCGGTCTCGGCGTATCAGATGGCGTACGGCTCGATGCGCCCAGCGCCCGAATGCATCGAGAACCGCACCGAATGCGCCACCGACTACGGCATCAACCCCCTCGTCCTCGGGGCCTTGACGCCCCGCATCACGTCGCTGGAGCTCGAATACTTCGGATCGATGTGGCCGAACAACTCCGCCGTCGGCGCCAGCTACGGAACGATCCTCACCGCGTTGACCCAAAGCCTCGCCATTCCGCCGCCGCTGGCAACCATGGGCGCATCGCCGGCGGCGCCGGCGGAGGCGGCTTCGGCGGTGGGTCAGTCCGCCGCCCAGGTCGCGGCCGGCGACGGCATGCGCTCCGCATTTCAGGGCGCGCAGACGGGCACACAGGGGGCCGGCCAGGCGGCGTCGGGCGGACAGGACTTCATGAGCCAGGCAGGTTCCTTCATGGAGCCGGTGCAATCGATGATGGGCGCGGTCCCGCAGGCGATGCAGGCTCCCATGCAGATGATGCAGGCGCCGATGCAGATGATGTCGCCGCTGCAATCGATGATGGGCATGTTCGCCAATCCCGGCGCCATGGCCGGGGCGACACCCGGAGTTTCGGCGGTCTCGGCGACCGAGGTGTCGGCCGTCGGCGCATCGGGCGGCGGCGGGGCCGCATCCCTGGGCAGTGGGGGCATGCCCGCGACCAGCTTCACCCGTCCCGTCAGCGCGTTCGAGCCCGTCAGCAGTGGCCGGCCGGTGGGGCTGCGGCCGAGCGGGGCGTTGGGGGCCGAGGCCATCCGTCCGCAGACCACCACGGTCGGCGGCGGCACACCGATGGGCGGCATGCCGGTGGGGCATGGGGCGGGAGGAGAGCGCGGATCCCGAGACAAATCCGAACAGCCCGCGACGGTGCGGGTTGTCGACACCAGAGTGTGAAGCCGGCCCGGCCAAGGGTGAATCGACAGTTCCAAATAGCCCTCATACACTTCGTTTCATGCCCCAGGTAATTCCCCGGGGGAGGGCAGCAGTAGTTAGGAGAAACCGCAAGTGGACAGTTCAACAATCCAAGTATCGTCGCAGGTGCTACGCGACGCTTCCAACCATATTCAGGCGAACATGGAGCACGCGATCGCAATCGCTCAGGGCTACATCGCGAATCACGAAAACGTGATGAACCCGTCGACCTGGTCCGGTGAAGCGGTCACCGCGTCACACGCGACGGCCATCGAAATTCAGAACGACCTGAACAAGGTCCTGTCGGGCGGAACCCGCCTGGCCGAGGGTCTCAAGCAGGCGGCGGCCTTGATGGAACACCACGAGGCGGATTCCACGCACGCCTTCAGCGCGCTATTCGGCGGCCACGGCTCCTAACCGGCCCACTCACTCTTAATTTCACTAATGGTCTTTTGAAAGGAAGCTCGCAAATGTCCAACCCGATCACTTATAACCCGGGCGCCGTAGCCGATTTCGCCTCCGACATCGGCTCCCGCGCCGGCCAGCTGCAGGGAATCTATGACGACACCTCGAACCGGACCAACCAGCTGACAGAATTCTTCGCCGGTCATGGTGCGAAGCAATTCTTCGAGGCGCAAGCGCAGATGCTGTCCGGGCTGCAGGGGTTGATCGACACCGTGAGCCAGCACGGGACGACGACCTCGCACGTGCTGGACAACGCGCTCGCGACCGACCAGAACATCGGCAACTTGTTCGGCTGAGATCGGTTCACCGCCACGATTGAAGGCGGGGCAGATGCGTGAGCGACGCATGTGCCCCCCTTCGGTGTCTGGGCCGCCGGTTGATGGGCGCTGCTTGGAAAGCGAAGTGACATGCTGACTACGACGCTCGATGGCCTGTGGGTGTTGCAGGCGGTGGCCGGGGTGGAGCAGACCTGCCCCGAACTGGGGTTGCGGCCGTTGCTGCCGAGGCTCGACACCCCCGAGCGGGCGCTGAGCCACCCGATCGCGGCCGAGTTGAGGACTGCCGGCGCCCTTGACGAGGCCGACAATGTCGACCCGATGATCCGCGAATGGCTCACCGTGCTGTTGCGGCGGGACTTGGCGTTGATGGTCAACATCGACGTGCCCGGACGCGAACCGACGCGGGTGTCTATCTGCCGCTTTGCCAGCTGGTGGGTGGTGCTGGAACGCCACGGCGAGCTGATCCGCATGTACCCGGCCGGTACCGCCAGCGACGAGGGTGGGGCCAGCGAGCTCGTGGTCGGGCAGGTAGAGCGGTTGTGCGGTGTGGCGGAGGCGGCGCCGTTGCGGCCGGTCACCCTGGACACCGAACAATTGCTCTCGTCGGTGCGCGATTCGGCCAGTCTGCGGACCTTTCTGCTCGCCCAGCGCCTCGACGCCGATCAATTGCAGCTCGTGCTCGCGGCCGCCGACCCGGCGCGCTCGGCGCGTGCGTCCATCGTCGCGCTGCAGGCCGGTGTCGGGCCGGACGAATTGGCGCGCGTGGCGGTCGGCGATTCGTCGGTGTCCATCGTCGACACCCCGTCGGGCCGCGTCTGCATCGAGTGCGTCATCTCGGGGCAGCGGCGCTACCAGATCGTCTCGCCCGGTTCGCGCAGCGACATCAGTGGCGCCGTGCAGCGGCTCATCCGCCGCTTGCCCGCCGGCGACGAGTGGTACTCGTATCGGCGGGTGGTCTGAGGAGGAGGACGATTTCTCAACTGACGCAAGATAAGTCAGTTAACCAATGCCGTGGAATAGCAACCCCTTACGCTCTTGAAGGGTTTCTTGATCGGTAAACGCGGTATCGCCGAGCGTGTTAGCATCGCGACGTGACAAGCCCTTGGAATGACCCGAATATGTCGGACGAAGGGGCGCTCAGACGGGGGGATCCGTCAGGGGGCCGCAACTTCCCGGATTCGGTGTCGGACACCATGCGCATTACCGATCTGGCCGCGCCTCGAAAGATTCCTCCGGGCTCGGGTTGGCGGAAATTCGTCTACGTCATCTCTTTTAAGAAAATAAACCCGGGTGAATCGCCCAGTGAGCGGCACTACCGGGACTTGCAGAACCGCATCCGGCGCCACATCCGGCGCCAGTACGTCATCACGGTGGTGTCCGGTAAGGGCGGGGTCGGCGTTTCGACGATGGTCGCCTGCATCGGTGGGGTGTTCCGAGAATGCCGCCCGCAGAACGTGATTGCGATTGACGCGGTCCCGGGCTTCGGCACGCTGGCCGACCGCATCGATGAGTCGCCGCCCGGCGACTACACCGCCATCATCAACGACACCGACGTCCAGGGCTACGCGGACATCCGTGAACACTTGGGGCAGAACCCGATCGGACTCGACGTGCTGGCCGGAAATCGCACGTCGGACCAGCCCCGGCCGCTGGTGCCGGCGATGTTCTCGGGGGTCTTGTCGCGGCTGCGGCGAACCCACACGGTGATGATCGTCGACACCTCGCCTGATCTGGAACACGAGGTGATGAAGCCGGTTTTGGAGAACACCGACACGCTCGTGTTCGTCTCCGGGATAACCGCGGACCGGTCCCGGCCGGTGCTGCGGGCCGTGGACTATCTGCGCTCGCAGGGCTACCACGAGCTGGTCTCGCGCAGCACCGTGATCATCAACCACACCGATCAGATCGCCGACAAGGATGCGCTGGCGTACTTGACCGAGCGCTTCAGCAAGGTCGGCGCGACCGTCGAAGAGATGCCGTTCGATCCGCACCTGGCCAAAGGCGGGCTCATCGACACGGTTCATGAATTAAAGAAAAAGACGCGGTTGCGGCTTTTTGAAATCACCGCCGGCCTGGCCGACAAATACATTCCGGATGCGGAGCGGACGGCGCCGTGACATCAGCGCATAAGGTCGCTTTCCCGGCGCGCTGTGCGGTCAATATTTCCTACGAGAAGCATCTCTGCTCCCAAGTGTTCCCGGCCGGAATTCCGGTGGAGGGATTCTTCGAGGGAATGGTCGAGCTCTTCGACGCGGACCTGAAGCGCAAGGGTTTCGACGGCATTACGCTGCCGGCGGGCAGCTACGAACTGCACAAGATCAACGGTGTCCGGCTGGACATCAACAAGAGCCTGGACGAGCTGGGCGTGCAGGACGGGGACACCCTGGTGCTGGTGCCCCGAGTGGCCGGCGAATCCTTTGAACCGCAGTACGAGTCGTTGTCGACCGGCTTGGCGGCCATGGGCAAGTGGCTGGGCCGCGACGGCGGTGACCGGATGTTCGCCCCGGTAACGCCGCTGACGGCCGCGCACACCGCGGTCGCGATCATCGCGATGGCGGTCGGGGTGGTGGTGGCGCTGACGTTGCGGGCCCGCACATTCACCGACAACCCCGTCCCGGCCGCGGTGTCCGGCGCCGTCGGGGCCTTGCTGGTGGTCGGGGCCGCCGTCGTCTGGTGGGGCTGGCGGGAGCGGCGCGACCTGTTCAGCGGATTCGGTTGGCTGGCCGTGGTGTTGCTGGCCGTCGCGGGCGCATGCGCGCCCCCGGGCACGCTGGGGGCGGCGCACGGGGTGATCGGCCTCGTGATCGTGATCCTGGGTGCCATCGCCATCGGCGTGATGACACGCAAGCGGTGGCAGACCGCGGCCGTCACCGCGGTGGTGACGGTGAGCGGAATCCTCGCCGCCGTCGCCGTCGTCCGGATGTTCCGGCCGGCCTCGGCGCAGGTACTGGCCGTCTGCGTGCTGGTCGGATTGCTGATCTTGGTCAGGATGACCCCCCTGATTGCGCTGTGGGTGGCTCGGGTGCGGCCGCCTCACTTCGGATCGATCACCGGACGCGACCTGTTCGCGCGCCGCGAGGGCATGCCCGTCGACACGGTCTCCCCGGTCAGCGAGGACGAATCCGAGGACGAGGACAACGAATTGACCGACATCACCGCGCGCGGCGCAGCGATCGCCGCCTCGGCGCGGCTGGTCAACGCGGTGCAGGTCGGTGTGTGTGTCGGGGTGTCGATCGTCCTGCCCGCCGCCGTATGGGGGGTGCTGACGCCGGGGCGTCCCTGGGCGTGGTTGGCGCTGGTGGTCGCGGGACTGGTGGTGGGCATCTTCATCACCCAGGGCCGCGGATTCGCTGCCAAGTACCAGGCCGTCGCGCTCGCCTGCGGGGCCGCGGCCGCGGTATGCGCCGGAGTGGTCAAATACGCCATTTACGAACCGAAAGACGTTGTGAGCGGCCTGCTTTGGCCCGCGGTGGCCATCGCCGCCTTCGCGGCGTGCGGTCTGGCCGCGGCACTTCTTGTGCCGACGGTGCGGTTCAGGCCCTTCATCCGGTTGACCGTGGAATGGGTGGAAGTGTTGGCGTTCATCGTCCTGCTGCCCGCGGCGGCGGCCCTGGGAGGGCTGTTCACGTGGATTCGCCACTAAAGAGGGTCGCGGCGGTGACTGCCGCCGTGGCCCTCGTCGCGCTATCCGCGAATGTTCCCGCCGCGCAGGCTATTACGCCCCCGCAGGTGGATCCCGGACTGGTGCCCCCGGACGGGCCGCCCAAGCCAGACCAACCGATGCGGCGCGCCAACAGCTGCTCGACGCCCATCACTGTGCGCAATCCCGATGTGGGGCAGCTGGCGCCGGGCTTCAACCTGCTCAACATCAGCAAGGCCTGGCAATACAGCACCGGCAACGGTGTACCGGTGGCGGTCATCGACACCGGCATTTCGCCCAACCCGCGGCTGCCGGCCGTGCCCGGTGGTGACTACATCATGGGTGAGGACGGCCTGTCGGATTGCGACGCGCACGGCACCATCGTGGGCTCGATCATCGCCGCTGCGCCGCAAGGGACTCTGCCCATGCCGCGGCCCATGCCGTCGACACCGGCGTTCCCTCCGCCGGCCGGACCCCCACCGGCCAACGGCGCCCCACCGCCGCCGGTCGAGGTCCCGCCGCCGGTCGCGCCACCGCCGCCTCCCCCACCGGTGACCATCACCCAGGTGATTCCGCCGCCGCCACCCCCGCCGCCTCCGCCGCCCGAGGGAGGCGGCGCCACCGCCAGCTCCAACGGCCCGGCGGATCCGCAGACCGAGGACGAACCCGCGGTGCCCCCGCCCCCACCGGGAGCGCCCGATGGGGTGGTGGGCGTGGCCCCGCACGCGACCATCATCTCAATTCGCCAGTCCTCCAGGGCTTTTGAGCCGGTCAACCCCGGGCCGGGGGACCCCAACTCCGACGAGAAGGTCAAAGCCGGCACGCTCAACACGGTGGCGCGTGCGGTGGTGCACGCGGCCAACATGGGCGCGAAAATCATCAACATTTCCGTCACCGCCTGCCTGCCGGCGGCGGCCCCCGCCGACCAGCGGGCGTTGGGCGCCGCGCTGTGGTACGCCGCCACCGTCAAGGACGCGGTGGTGGTGGCCGCGGCCGGAAACGACGGGGAAGCCGGCTGCAACAACAACCCGATGTACGACCCGCTGGAACCGTCGGATCCGCGTGACTGGCATCAGGTCAAGGTTGTCTCGTCGCCGTCGTGGTTTTCCGACTACGTCCTGTCGGTCGGTGCGGTCGATGCCACCGGCGCCGCGCTCGACAAGAGCATGTCGGGCCCATGGGTGAGTGTGGCCGCGCCGGGCACCCACATCATGGGTCTCTCGCCCCAGGGTGGTGGGCCGGTGAACGCGTACCCGCCGTCGAGGCCCGGCGAGAAGAACATGCCGTTCTGGGGCACCAGCTTCTCGGCCGCCTACGTCAGCGGCGTCGCGGCGCTGGTCCGGGCGAAGTTCCCCGACCTGAGCGCCCATCAGGTGATCAACAGGATCGTGCAGTCGGCGCACAATCCGCCTGCGGGAGTGGACAACAAGGTCGGGTACGGGTTGGTCGACCCCGTTGCGGCACTGACGTTCAACATCCCGCCGGGTGACCGGATGCCGCCGGGCGCGCAGAGCCGCATCATCAGGCCGGCACCGCCGCCCCCACCGGCGGACCACCGGGCGCGCAACATCGCCATCGGGTTCATCGGTGCGGTGGCCGCCGGTGTGCTCGTGGCCGCGATCGCGGCGCGGCTGAGGAGGGCGCGGTGAGCTCCACCCTGACCGGGTTCAGCCGGGGTAGCAATCGGCGGGTCCTCGGGGTGTGGGTGGTGTTCTTACTCGCGGCGGCGAGTTGGGCGGTGGGCGGCTACGTCGGTGCGGCGATCGCCGTGGCGGTCGGGGTCGCGGCGGTGTTCGTCCGCTGGTGGGGTCAGCCGGCGTGGTCATGGCTGGTGCTGTGGCGGCGGGGCCGGCGCCCGATCCGCTGGAACGCCCCGATCACGGTGGCCAACAACCGATCCGGCGGTGGGGTCCGCGTGCAAGACGATGTCGCGGTGGTGGCGGTGCAGCTGCTCGGCCGGGCGCACCAAGCGACCCTGGTGACGGGTTCGGTGACCGTCGATACCGACAACGTCATCGATGTCGTCGAACTGGTGCCGATGATGCACCAGGCGCTGGGCCTACAGCTCGACTCGATCAGCGTCGTCTCACTCGGGTCCCGGCACGGCAATATCGGGGACTACCCGCGGGTGTATGACTCGGAGATCGGGACCCCGCCGTATGCGGGCCGCCGGGAAACCTGGTTGATCATGCGGCTGTCCATCATCGACAACACCCAAGCGCTCCGCTGGCGCACCACCGTTGGCGCCGCGGCCATTTCGGCGGCGCAGCGCATCGCGGGCCTGCTGCGTTGCCAGGGGCTGCGGGCGAAGGTGGCCACCGCCACCGATCTGGCCGAGCTCGATCGGCGGCTGGGGTGCGACGCCGTCGAGGGGGAGACGCAGAGGTGGAAGGCCATCCGCGGTGAGGCGGGCTGGATGACGACCTACGCGTATCCGGCCGACGCGATCGACTCGCGCGTGCTGTCGCAGGCGTGGACACTGCGCGCCGACGAGGTCATCCAGAACGTGACCGTGTATCCCGATGCGACCTGCACCGCGACGATCACCGTCCGCACGCCGACGCCGGCCCCCACCCCGCCGAGTGTGATCTTGCGCCGGCTCAACGGGGAACAGGCCGCGGCCGCCGCGGCCAACATGTGCGGCCCGCGGCCCTACCTGCGGGCACTGCGGCCCAGCCCGCTGCCCGAGCAACTGCTCACCGAGATCGGCCCTTCGGGCGTGCTGGTCGGAAAACTGAGCAACGGAGACCGCCTGCTGATCCCCGTCACCGATGCCGGCGAGCTGTCAAGGGTTTTCGTTGCCGCCGACGATCCGGTCGCCAAGCGGATCGTGATCCGCACCGCCGGCACGGGCGAGCGGGTGTGCGTGCATACCCGCGACATGACACGCTGGGCCAGCGTGCGGATGCCGGAGATCGGCGTCGTCAGCACGGCGCGGCCCGCGCCGCGCACCACCGTCAGCGTCGTGGAGCACGCCGCGCCGATCTCACCCACCCCGCGCCCCGCGACCGTGATCACCATCGCCCCGTCCGGCACGAGGCTGCCCGAGGGACACCGGCACAACTTCGAGGTGATCATCGAGCAGGTTGGCCCAGCGACGGTGCGGGTCAGCGCGGCGGGGAAGGATTGGCTGGTCGAGATGGACATGTTCCGCGCCGAGAACCGCTACGTGAGTCTCGACCCGGTCACCATGTCGGTCATGTAGAACATCGAGGATTCTAAGGCACACGCGATGGGTGATTTGCAAACTGCCCGTAGGCATTTCGACCGGGCCATGGCGGTCATGAGCAGGCAGGGCCGGGCGGCGGCGCTGCCGGAGTTCGTCGCGGCCACCGACGCCGATTCGTCGATGGCCGACGCGTGGCTGGGCCGCATCGCCTGTGGCGACAACGATCTCGCCTCGCTGAAGAGGCTCTACGCCACCAGCGAATGGCTGCACCGTGAAACGACCCGCATCGGGCAGAGGCTCGCCGCGGAGATCCAGCTGGGGCCCTACATCGGAATCACGGTGACCGACGCATCGCAAGTGGGGTTGGCGTTGTCGTCTGCGCTGACCATCGCCGGCGAATACGCCGAGGCCGACAGGCTGCTGTCCAATCGCGACCTGCTCGATTCGTGGGCCAACTATCAGTGGCACCAGCTGGCCCGGGCGTTCTTGATGTACACGACGCAGCGCTGGCCGGACGTATTGTTGGCCGCCGCCGACGAACTTCCCCCTCAGGCGATCATCATGTCGGCCGTGACGGCGTCGATTTGCGCGCTGGCGGCTCACGCCGCGGCGCACCTGGGGCAGGGGCGGGTCGCGCTTGACTGGCTCGACCGCGTGGACGTGATCGGGCAGACCAACGCGTCGGGCCGCTTCGACGCCGACGTGTTGACCGCATCGATCGGGCCGGCCGATATCCCGCTGCTGGTCGCCGATTTGGCGTATGTGCGCGGGATGGTGCACCGCCAACTGCGTGAGGAGGACAAGGCCCAGGTCTGGCTGTCGAAGGCCACCATCAACGGCGTCCTGACCGAGGCCGCGAAGGCCGCGTTGGCCGACCCGAACCTGCACCTGGTCGTGACCGACGAGGAAACGATCGCCAGCCGCACCGATCGGTGGGACGTGTCGACGGCCAAGAGCCGTGACGAGCTGGACGACGACGCCACCTCGGAGCGGCGCGCCGAGTTGCTCGCCGAGGGCCGGGCACTGCTGGCCAAGCAGGTCGGACTGGCCGCGGTCAAGCAGGCCGTGTCGGCGCTCGAAGATCAGCTCGAAGTGCGGATGATGCGCCTCGAGCATGGCCTGCCGGTGGAGGGACAGACCAACCACATGCTGCTGGTTGGCCCGCCCGGCACCGGGAAGACGACCACCGCCGAAGCGCTCGGCAAGATCTACGCCGGCATGGGCATCGTGCGCAACCCCGAAATCCGGGAGGTCCGTCGGTCGGACTTCTGCGGCCACTACATCGGGGAGTCGGGACCCAAGACCAACGCGTTGATCGAAAAGTCGCTTGGCCAAATCATTTTCATGGACGAGTTCTATACCTTGGTCGAGCGGCACCAGGACGGCACACCCGACATGATCGGCATGGAGGCCGTCAAT
Source organism: Mycobacterium sp. 852002-53434_SCH5985345 (assembly GCF_001667155.1). Lineage (NCBI taxonomy): Bacteria > Bacillati > Actinomycetota > Actinomycetes > Mycobacteriales > Mycobacteriaceae > Mycobacterium > Mycobacterium sp. 852002-53434_SCH5985345. The sequence goes on along the minus strand of NZ_LZIE01000061.1, from coordinate 107,294 downwards.
CAGCTCCTGGTGGCGCTGGAAACCCACCGCTTCGACTTCTGTTTCATCGGCGCCGGTTACGAGGATCAGGTGGACGAGTTCCTCACCGTGAACCCGGGGTTGGCCGGCCGCTTCAACCGCAAGCTGCGGTTCGAATCGTATTCGCCGGCCGAGATCGTCGAGATCGGACACCGCTACGCGGCGCCGCGCGCCAGCAAGCTCGACGACGCCGCGCGGGAGGCATTCCTGGATGCGGCCACGACCATCCGCAACTACACCACGCCGGGCGGGCGGCACGGCATCGATGCCATGCAGAACGGCCGGTTCGCCCGCAACGTCATCGAACGTGCCGAGGGGTTTCGGGATACTCGCGTGGTCGCGCAAAAGCGTGCGGGCCAAACGGTGACGGTCGAGGATCTGCAGATCATCACCGCGCCCGACATCGAGGCCGCGGTGCGCAGCGTGTGCTCAGACAACCGCGACATGGCGGCCATCGTCTGGTAGGCCTCGGCCAGGGATCCGCGATTGCCCTTACGTCGGTTCGAAGCGGAAGACGGCGAGTCGCCCCGCCAGCGCTTCGAATTCGTCGGCCGTCCCATCGCGCACCATCCCCGACCGTTTCGCGAACGCCACACCGACGGGCACCTGGGCGGGGAACGCCCGCAGCACCGGCCGCGCTTCTCGGGCGGAGAGTTCGACGATCCGGACCTGCCGTGACCGCCGTCCCCGGCTGAGCGTGCCGGTGCCTGCCGCCCGGGCGTTGGCCGCCCAGTCGGCGCCGGGATAACCCGCCACGACATAGAGGTCACCCCGAAACTTGAATGGTGTCATCGGGGTGCTGCGAGGCCGGCCCGACTTGCGGCCGGGGACCGTCAGCACCATCGCGGGACCGGTGGGGATCCCGAGGCGTTGGACCGCCATCATCACCCTGTTCATCGGCTTGAGGTAGCGCGGCGGACGCGGTTCGGACATGTGCGGCTCCTTTGCTAACTCGCACGGGCGAAAACGTCGCGATGCCCGGCGACCCACTGGCCGAAGGGGAGCGCCGGCCGGCCGAGGATCTTCTCCACGTCATGGGTGACCAGCGCGGGTGCATCGAGTGTCGCGGCCAGCATGGCGATGTAGGCATCCGCGAAGTCGGCGGTGAAGCCCAACGCGAGGAATCGTTGGCGCACCGCGGTATTCGGGATTTCGCGGTACTGCAGCGGCCGATCCAACACGGCGCCGATGGCCTCGACCAGCTCCGAGTTGGTGAAAGCCTGCGGACCGGTCAGCGGGATCCGCTGCCCGACAAGCTCATCGGTGAGCAACGCCCGCGCTGCCACCTCCGCAATGTCGGTCTCGACGATGGGTGCCGTCGAAGCCGCGGCGTACGGCCCAAAAACCACGTCGCCCGCGCGGATCTGCGGTGACCACATGCCGGCGAAGTTCGTCGCGAATACCGTCGGCCGCAGGCTCACCCAGGCCAGGCCGGAGTCGACGGCGAGCTGTTCGACCTCCTTGTTGCGGTCCCCGCGGAAGCGGGACGGCTGCCGGGAGAAGTCGTCGTCGGCGTTGATCGCCGAGAGCGCAACCAGCTTCCTCACCCCGGCGCGCACGCACTCGGTTACCACCCGCTGCAGGTCCTCACCCAGCGCCCGGGAATTGAGGAACACCGCCGACGCGCCGGGCAGCGCCGCGGTCGCCGACCCGACCGGTTCGACGCCGGACGGAAACCCGGCCGTCTCCGGCGCACGGGTCACCGCGCGCACCGGCGCCCCCGCGGCGGCAAGGGCGGCGACGAGAGGGCGTCCGACGTTGCCGGTCGCTCCGGTTATCACAATGGTCATGGGAAGGCCCCTTTCTCGGAATTTTCTGCGGTGTTCCAAGGACGGGGCGAAAGGTGGGAAAGTTACACGTGGAAAACCTGTAACTTTTTGTCGCAGCGGATCGTCGAAGAGTCATGAACCAGTCGCAGCCAGCGGGCGACCAGGTCGCCGAGGCCTGGCGTCGTCACCGACCGTATCTTGTCAACCTCGCCTACCAAATGCTCGGCGACGTCGGTGACGCCGAAGACGTTGCGCAGGAGGCATTTTTGCGGCTCTCGCGGGCCGACGTCGGCGAGATCGATGACGTCCGAGGTTGGCTGACGGTGGTGGCGAGCCGGCTCTGCCTCGACCAGGTCCGCTCGGCACGCGCCCGCTACGAACGACCGGGCGAGGTCCAGGAGCGGCCGGCGCCGCACCGCTCCGACCCTGCCGACCGGGTCACCCTCGACGACGAGATCCGCGCCGCGTTGCTCGAAGTGCTGCGCAGGCTCAGTCCCGGGGAACGGGTCGCCTTCGTGCTGCACGACGTGTTCGGCGTCCCGTTCGAATCGATCTCCGAAACCGTGGGCCGCCCGGTGGGCACCTGCCGTCAACTGGCGCGGAGAGCGCGGGCGAAATTCGTTGCCGCGCAACCCAAAATCAACGAGGTGGGGACGGCCGAGCACCAGCTGGTCACCGAGAAGTTCATCACCGCATGCGCCAACGGCGACGTTGCGGCGTTGGCCGCCGTGCTGGACCCGACGGTGTGGGGCGTGGGCACGATCCTCGCCGACCCGCCCCCGCCGCAGCAGATCAACCACGGGCCGGACGCGGTGGCCACCAACCTGCTGCGCTACCTGTGGCCGGACGTGACGTTGGTCAGCGGCCCCGTCGGGCAACCGGTGCTGTTGGCATTCACCGATCGCCGGCTGTTCGCCGTCATTGTCCTGACGATCCGCGGGTCCCGCGTGGCCAAGATCGAGGCGATCGCGGACCCGGCCGCGCGGATGGGAAATCCGGCCGAACGAGGCTAGCCCGGCTGGTCGTCGTGACGGGCCACGAAATAGCCCGCGATCGTCGCCGTGACCTCGAGGAATTTCCGCCGCGTCGCCGACGCCATTTCGCGGCTCACATCGATGACACCGCCCGGCCGCAGGTGGGGGTCGAAGGGCACTTCGATCACCGGCCGGCCGTGATCGATGAACTCGCGGGCCAGCAACGCCCGGGTGCGCTTGTCGGCGTGGCCATCTGAATCGTTGAGCACGACGACGCTGTTCCGCAGCAGTGTGTCGAAGCCCTGATCTGCCAGCCACTCCATGGTCCTGGCGGCGGCATTCGCCCCGTCCGCCCACGGCGAGGAAACCACGATCAGCGCGTCCAAATCGCGCAGCACCTCCTGGGTGACCGGCGCGTCCATCGTGGAACCGCAGTCGATGACCGAGATCGCGAAATGACGGTCGAGGCGTAACGCGGCCTCCCGGTAGATCGCGGGGTCGAGCACCCGGCGCGGCCCGGCCGCCGGTTCACCACCGAGCACGTGCAGGCCGGCGGAGTTGCGCCCCACCCGGGCGACCACATCGCTGAAAGACTCCAGGTTCTTGTCGGCGGTGAGTTCCCAGAACGATCCGGACGACCGCGGGTCGATCCGGCTGCTGAGTCGGCCGAAGGCGGTGTCGGCGTCGATCGCCACGACGTGGTCCTGCCTTCGGAGTTCGGCGAACAGCGAGCCCACACTGGCGGCCACCGACGTTTTTCCGACGCCACCCTTGCCCAGGATGCCCACCTTGTAGTTGCCGAGCAGGCGGGCCCGGATCGCCGCCTCGAATTGGGCGTCCTGCTGTTGCGCGGATGACGGACCCAGCTTGACCAGACCAAAAGTGATGAGCCGGAGGATGCGTCGCCAACCGCGGTCGGGTGTTGCGCCGACGGGGCTGGTGGACCGCGCCGGCGTTGCGGTGATCGGCGGTACCGCAGCGGCGGGTGCGGGGGCCTCCTGTGGAGCCGGCCTCGCGGGCGGCCGCGGGAAAGCGGGCGCGGCGACGGCGGGCTGTTGGGACGGAGCGGGCGGACGCTGCGGAGGCGCCGGCGGGCGCGCCGGGGTCCCCGACGGTGGCCGCGGTGTGAGGCGCTGGCCGACAGGAGGCTGCGGCGCAGGCGGCACACTCCCGGGCGGGGGGCCGGGCGGGCGCGCCGCCGCCGTACCGGGCGGCGGCTGCAGACGGTCCCGCAGGAATTCGTCGCGCTCGTTCATGGGCTCCTCGGGTGCCGGGCGATCGGTCGGCGCTGGTGGGGTGCGTCCTGGGCTAGTGATAAGCGCCACGGCTCACCGCCGGCGCCGGATGCGGACCAGTACCCGTCCAGTATCTCCGCCGTGCCGCCCATCGCTACCGTGCAAACTTAGCAGCGCTCGCTTTGGCCTGCCCGCGGTGGCTTTGGCCGCCCGCTGAGCACGACCATGCGAGCCGATGCGGGGGCGGTCGGCACGCGCCAGTGCGGCGTCAGCAAACATCTACCGGCAGCAGATTCGGCGCACCGGACGGCGCTGCTGTGACGAAGGCTGCAACGCCAAAACAGCACGTCCGCCGGGTTGTCGCACTACGGCCGCCGCGAAATTTACGGTGCTGCCAGCTGGCGGTTAGACTTGACGAAGTTGGCATGTCAGGCGGGTATTGTCATATCGTTTTACGACTTGTCGAGACCGGTTTCCAGGCCACCGTTCAGCGCTGCACGGACGCATCCCTAACAGGATCATCTCCACCTGGGGGACAGCCTATCGAGACAAGACCGAGGGGTCTTAAGCCCGCAACCTCCGGGTGCGACTCCATCGGAGCAGCTGTTAACGGACAGCTCAACGTTCAGGCGAAGGGTCAGGTGCATATGACGCCCAAGCGCGTCGGGTTATACAACCCCGCGTTCGAGCACGACTCGTGCGGGGTAGCCATGGTCGTCGATATGCACGGCCGTCGTAGCCGCGACATTGTCGATAAGGCCATCACCGCGCTGCTCAACCTCGAACACCGCGGTGCTCAGGGCGCCGAGCCGCGCAGCGGTGACGGTGCCGGCATCCTGATCCAGGTCCCGGATGCCTTCCTGCGCGAGGTCGTGGATTTCGAGCTGCCCCCAGCTGGCAGTTATGCCACCGGTATCGCCTTCCTCCCGCAGTCGTCCAAGGACGCCGCGGCCGCTTGCGACGCGGTGGAGAAGATCGCCGAAGCCGAGGGCCTGACGGTGCTGGGCTGGCGGAACGTGCCCATCGACGACTCGTCACTCGGCGCGCTGTCCCGCGACGCGATGCCCACGTTCCGGCAGGTGTTCATGGCCGGCGCATCGGACATGACGCTGGAGCGCCGCTGCTATCTGGTGCGCAAGCGCGCCGAGCACGAACTCGGCACCAAGGGGCCCGGGCAGGACGGACCCGGTCGCGAAACCGTCTATTTCCCAAGCCTTTCCGGCCAGACGATGGTCTACAAGGGCATGCTGACCACACCGCAGCTCAAGGCGTTTTACCTTGACCTGCAAGACGATCGGATGACCAGCGCGCTGGGCATCGTGCATTCGCGGTTCTCCACCAACACCTTTCCCTCGTGGCCGCTGGCCCATCCGTTCCGTCGGGTGGCCCACAACGGCGAGATCAACACCGTCACCGGCAACGAGAACTGGATGCGTGCCCGCGAGGCGTTGATCAAGACCGAGGTCTTCGGCACGGAAGCCGACGTCGAGAAGCTGTTCCCGATCTGTACCCCGGGCGCCTCGGACACCGCGCGGTTCGACGAGGCGCTCGAACTGCTGCACCTGGGTGGCCGCAGCCTGGCCCACGCGGTGCTGATGATGATTCCCGAGGCGTGGGAACGCAACGAGTCGATGGACCCGGCGCGGCGGGCGTTCTACGAGTTCCACGCCTCGTTGATGGAACCCTGGGACGGCCCGGCGTCGATCACGTTCACCGACGGCACCATCGTGGGCGCCGTGCTGGACCGAAACGGCTTGCGCCCCTCCCGGATCTGGGTCACCGAGGACGGCTTGGTGGTGATGGCTTCCGAGGCCGGGGTCCTGGACCTGGACCCGGCGAAGGTGGTTCGCCGGATGCGCCTGCAGCCCGGCCGGATGTTCCTGGTGGACACCACCCAAGGGCGAATCGTCGCCGACGAGGAGATCAAGGCCGAACTCGCCGCCGAGCACCCGTACCAGGAATGGCTGGACCGGAACCTGGTCCCGCTCGACAAGCTGCCACAGGGCGACTACGTGCGGATGCCGCATGAACGACTCGTCAAGCGGCAGTTGACATTCGGCTACACCTATGAAGAGCTCAACCTCTTGGTGTCGCCCATGGTGCGCACGGGCGCCGAGCCGATTGGCTCGATGGGCACCGACACCCCGGTCGCGGTGCTCTCGCAGCGGCCCCGGATGCTCTACGACTACTTCCAGCAGCTGTTCGCGCAGGTGACCAACCCGCCGCTGGACGCCATCCGCGAAGAGGTGGTGACCAGCCTGCAGGGCACCACCGGCGGCGAGCGCGACCTGCTCACGCCGACCGAACACTCCTGTCACCAGATCGCGTTGCAGCAGCCGATTCTGCGCAACCACGAGCTGGCCAAGTTGGTCAACCTCAATCCCGAGGACGAGGTCAACGGGCGCCCGCATGGCATGCGGTCCAAGGTGATTCGTTGCCTGTACCCGGTCGCCGAGGGTGGCGCCGGGTTGGCGGCGGCGCTCGATGAGGTGCGCGCGCGGGCATCGGCCGCGATCGAGGACGGCGCGCGGGTCATCATTCTCTCGGACCGCGAGTCCGACGAGCAGATGGCGCCGATCCCGTCGTTGCTCGCCGTTTCCGGAGTCCACCACCACCTGGTGCGCGACCGGACGCGCACCCATGTGGGTCTGGTCGTCGAGACCGGTGACGCCCGCGAGGTGCACCACATGGCGATGCTGATCGGGTGCGGGGCGGCGGCGATCAACCCTTACCTGGCGTTCGAGTCGATCGAGGACATGCTCGACCGCGGCGCGATCGACGGCTTCTCGGACCGGCAGGACCGCGAGAAGGCGCTGAACAACTACGTCAAGGCCGCCGGCAAGGGCGTGCTGAAAGTGATGTCCAAGATGGGCATTTCGACGCTGGCCTCCTACACCGGCGCGCAGCTGTTCCAGGCGGTCGGCATCTCCGAGGATGTGCTCGACGAGTACTTCACCGGGCTGAGCTGCCCGATCGGTGGCATCACCCTGGAGGACATCGCCGCCGACGTCGCAACTCGGCACCGGCTGGCCTATTTGGATCGCCGCGACGAGCGCGCGCACCGCGAACTCGAAGTCGGCGGCGAGTACCAGTGGCGCCGGGAAGGTGAGTATCACCTGTTCAACCCGGAGACCGTGTTCAAGCTGCAGCACTCGACTCGCACCGGCCAGTACAAGATTTTCAAGGACTACACCCGCCTGATCGACGACCAGAGCGAGCGGATGGCCTCACTGCGCGGCCTACTCAAGTTCCGCGGCGGTGTGCGTCCCCCGGTCCCGCTGGAAGAGGTCGAACCCGCCAGCGAGATCGTCAAGCGCTTCTCCACCGGGGCGATGAGCTACGGCTCGATCTCGGCCGAGGCGCACGAGACGCTCGCCATCGCGATGAACCGTCTCGGCGGGCGCTCCAACAGTGGGGAAGGCGGCGAGGACGTCAAGCGCTTCGACCGCGACCCCAATGGGGATTGGCGCCGCAGCGCCATCAAACAGGTCGCTTCCGCGCGTTTCGGCGTCACGTCGCACTACCTGACGAACTGCACCGACATTCAGATCAAGATGGCGCAGGGCGCGAAACCCGGCGAGGGCGGCCAGCTCCCGGGACACAAGGTGTATCCGTGGGTCGCCGAGGTCCGGCATTCCACACCCGGCGTCGGCCTGATCTCCCCACCGCCGCACCACGACATCTACTCCATCGAGGATCTCGCACAGCTGATCCACGACCTGAAGAACGCCAACCCGTCCGCACGGGTGCACGTCAAGCTCGTCTCCGAGAACGGGGTTGGGACGGTCGCCGCCGGCGTCTCCAAGGCGCACGCCGACGTGGTGTTGATCTCCGGCCACGACGGCGGCACCGGCGCCACCCCGCTGACGTCGATGAAACACGCGGGCGCGCCCTGGGAGTTGGGCCTGGCCGAGACACAACAAACCCTGCTGCTCAACGGGTTGCGTGACCGGATCGTGGTCCAGGTGGACGGTCAGCTCAAGACGGGCCGCGACGTGATGATCGCCGCGCTGCTCGGCGCCGAGGAATTCGGCTTCGCCACCGCGCCGCTGGTGGTGGCCGGCTGCATCATGATGCGGGTGTGTCACCTGGACACCTGCCCGGTCGGCGTGGCCACCCAGAACCCGGTGCTGCGCGAGCGGTTCACCGGTAAGCCCGAGTTCGTCGAGAACTTCTTCATGTTCATCGCCGAAGAGGTCCGCGAGTACATGGCGCAGTTGGGTTTCCGCACCCTCAACGAGGCCGTCGGCCAGGTGGGGGCGCTGGACACCACGCTGGCCCGCGCGCACTGGAAGGCGCACAAGCTGGATCTCGCGCCGGTGCTGCACGAGCCCGAGTCGGCGTTCATGAACCAGGACCTGTACTGCAGTTCCCGGCAGGACCACGGCCTGGACAAGGCGCTCGATCAGCAGCTGATCGTGATGAGCCGGGAGGCGCTCGATTCCGGCAAGCCGGTGCGCTTTTCCACCACCATCAGCAACGTCAACCGCACGGTGGGCACTATGCTCGGCCACGAGGTGACGAAAGCGTATGGCGGCCAAGGGCTTCCGGATGGAACCATCGACATCACCTTCGACGGATCCGCGGGTAACAGCTTCGGCGCCTTCGTGCCCAAGGGAATAACGTTGCGGGTCTACGGCGACGCCAACGACTACGTCGGCAAGGGGCTGTCCGGTGGCCGGATTGTGGTGCGTCCGTCGGACAACGCCCCGCAGGACTACGTGGCCGAGGACAACATCATCGGCGGCAACGTGATCCTGTTCGGCGCGACCAGCGGGGAAGCCTTCCTACGCGGGGTGGTCGGCGAGCGGTTCGCGGTCCGCAACTCCGGGGCCCACGCCGTCGTCGAGGGCGTCGGTGACCATGGATGCGAATACATGACGGGTGGTCGGGTTGTGATTCTCGGCCGGACCGGCCGCAACTTCGCGGCGGGAATGTCAGGCGGTGTGGCTTACGTGTACGACCCGGACGAGGAACTTCCGGACAATCTCAACATCGAGATGGTCGATGTGGAGACCCTGGACGAAGACGATGTCGACTTCCTGCACGGCATCATCCAGGCCCACGTGGACGCCACCGATTCCGCGGTCGGCCAGCGCGTCCTGGCGGACTGGCGCGGTCAACAACGCCATTTCGTCAAGGTGATGCCGCGCGACTACAAGAAGGTGCTGCAAGCGATCGCCGAAGCAGAGCGCGACGGAGTCGACGTGGACAAGGCGATCATGGCGGCCGCACATGGCTGACCCGAGCGGCTTCTTGAAGTACACGCACCGGGAACTGCCGAAGCGCCGGCCTGTCCCGCTGCGGTTGAAGGACTGGCACGAGGTCTACGAGGACTTCGACGAAGGCACGCTGCGTGAGCAGGCGACCCGTTGCATGGATTGCGGTATCCCGTTCTGTCACAACGGGTGTCCGTTGGGCAACCTGATCCCGGAATGGAACGACCTGGTGCGCAGGGGCAGCTGGCGCGACGCGATCGAGCGGCTGCATGCCACCAACAACTTCCCGGACTTCACCGGGCGGCTGTGTCCGGCCCCGTGCGAACCGGCGTGTGTGCTTGGCATCAACCAGGATCCGGTGACCATCAAGCAGATCGAGCTGGAGATCATCGACCACGCCTTCGAGGAAGGCTTCGTGGTGCCGCTGCCCCCGGACAAGCTGACCGGGAAAAAGGTCGCCGTGGTGGGTTCGGGTCCGGCAGGTTTGGCCGCGGCTCAGCAACTGACCCGCGCCGGCCACACGGTCACCGTTTTCGAGCGGGCGGATCGGATCGGCGGGCTGCTGCGCTACGGCATTCCGGAATTCAAGATGGAGAAGCGTGTCCTCGACCGGCGCCTGGACCAAATGCGGGCCGAGGGAACCGAATTCCGCGCCGGTGTCAACGTCGGAGTCGACATCACCGCCGAACAGCTGCGCGCCGACTTCGACGCGGTGGTCCTGGCCGGCGGCGCCACCGCCGGGCGAGACCTGCCCGTTCCCGGTCGGGACCTGGACGGGATCCACCAGGCGATGGAGTACCTGCCGTGGGGGAACCGCGTGCAGGAGGGCGACGACGTCCTAGGGGCCGACGGGGAACCTCCGATCACCGCCAAAGGCAAGAAGGTGGTCATCATCGGCGGCGGTGACACTGGGGCGGACTGCCTGGGTACCGCGCACCGGCAGGGCGCGACCGTCGTGCACCAGTTCGAGATCATGCCGCGCCCACCGGACACGCGCGCCGAATCGACCCCGTGGCCGACCTACCCGCTGATGTACCGGGTGTCGTCGGCGCACGAAGAGGGCGGCGAGCGGGTGTTCTCGGTGAACACCGAAAAGTTCATCGGCGCAGACGGCCGGGTGACGGCGCTCAAAGCGCACGAGGTCACCATGCAGGACGGCAAGTTCGTCAAGGTGGACGGCTCCGACTTCGAGCTCGAGGTCGACTTGGTGCTGCTGGCCATGGGATTCGTCGGCCCGGAAAAGGAGGGCCTGCTCACCGATCTCGAAGTCAAGCTCACCGACCGCGGCAACGTCGCGCGCGGTGCCGACTTCGACACGTCGGTCCCCGGTGTGTTCGTCGCCGGGGACATGGGTCGCGGCCAGTCGCTGATCGTCTGGGCGATTGCTGAAGGCAGGGCCGCTGCCGCGGCCGTCGATCGGTACCTGATGGGTGCGACCGCGCTGCCAGCGCCGGTCAAGCCGACCGCGGTCCCACTCCAGTAGTCACAGAAGCCACACCAGAAACAGAAGCACCAACTGTCGGCGAGTCGCCCCCCGTTTGCCAGGCGGTGGTGTCTAATTGCCTGTTGTGGGCTCGGTCACACGGGCATCGGATCGGGGCCCCGGCTGAACGGAACGATCGCAGGAGTGATCACTGTGCACATCAATCCCGTACCTCGATCACGGATGGGGCGAATCGCCTGGTCCTGGTTTCGTCACCCGGTCAAGAGCCGCGAGTTCCCCGCTAAGCACGAGCGCCTGGTAACCGCCGACGATTTGCTGATCTTCGGGGCATAACCGCCCGACCGAACCCCTTCGCGCGCCGCGAGGGGTTTGCTCGTCGCGACAAAGAGGTTAACCCGGCCGCATCAACCGAGCAGCCCCGAATCGCGGATGGACTCGGCGAGCGGTTCCAAGACGGCGGGGTCGTGCGGCGGGTTGATGTACACGATGCCCAGGTCGAGTCCTTCGGCCTGAAGCCCGGCGGCCTCTTCGACGACCTTCTGGTAGTTGCGCTCCTCGTCCAACCGCAGATGGGCGGACAGCGTGATCTCCTTCGGGCCGCGCCCGATCTTCTCGCACTCCGCGGCAAGCACGTCGCGCTTGCGGGCGAACAGCTCGGGCGGACCGCCCACGAAATTCCAGTGCTGCGCGTAGCGCGCGGTGATCGGCAGCGTTCGTTTCTCCCCGCTGCCACCGATGCAGATCGGGGGATGGGGACGCTGCACGCCCTTGGGTTCGTTGCGGGCGCCCTTGAGCTGGTAGTACTTCCCGTCGAAGTCGGTGGTCTCCTGGCTGAGCAGGCTGATCAGCACCTCACACGCCTCCTCGAACCGATCGAAGCGTTCCCGGATGCTGCCCAGCTCGATGCCGTAGGCGCCCGACTCCTCCTCGTTCCAGCCGGCGCCGATCCCCAACTCGAGTCGTCCATTCGAGATGATGTCGAGCGCCGCGGCCATGTTGGCCAGCACGGCGGGGTGGCGGTAATGGATCCCGGTGACCAGGGTGCCCAGCCGCAGCCGCTTGGTCGCCTGCGCCAGCGCGGTCAGCGTCGTCCAACCCTCGAGGCAGGGCCCGCCGGCGTCGGAGAAGATCGGGTAGAAGTGGTCGAAGGTCCACCCGGAATCGAAGACGTCGATATCGTCGGCGGCCTGCCAGACGGCCAGCATGGCTGCCCAGGTGGTGTTTTGGGGGGAGGTCTTGAAGGCGAATCGCATGAAATCGACGTTAGCCGACCTTTATGAAGGGCAACTAAACTCAACCGCGCGATGAGCTACTCCCTCGGACTCGACACCAAGGCCACCCTGCTGGGGGCCGGGCTGATCTTCCTGCTCGCCCTGGCGCTCGGGGTGTGGAAGTACCGGCAGATCATGGCCGCCGCCGACCATCGCGCCCATCCCTACGTCGACATCGCGCACCGGGCCGCGTTGCTCTACTCTTTCGCGACGCTGCTGCTGGCCGTCTTCGTCGAGCTCAGCGCCTGGCCGACGTGGGTCAACCTGGCCGCGGCCGGCGTGGTCGTCTTCTTTTTCATCGGCGCCATCCTCAGCTACATCGCCCACGGGGTGCGACGCGACACCGTCAACCAATTCGAGGATCCCGCGCCCGGAACGGGACTCTTCATGGCCTCGCTGATCGCCGGTGAGATCGGGGGCTTCAGCGTGCTGCTCGCCGGTTTCGTCGCCGGGCAGTTCTGGTAAGGCAGCCAGGCACACTGGAGTCATGGACCCGGTAACAGCCTTGCGGCAGATCGCCTACTACAAGGACCGGAGCCGTCAGGACCCCAGGCGCGTGATGGCGTACCGCAACGCCGCCGACATCATCGAGGGTCTCGACGACGCGGCGCGGGAGCGGCACGGCCAGGCCAACAGCTGGCAGTCACTGCCCGGGATCGGGCCCAAGACCGCGAAGGTCATCGACCAGGCCTGGTCCGGTCGCGAACCCGACCTACTCGTCGAATTGCGTTCCGCCGCCGAGGATCTCGGTGGGGGCGACATCCGTGCGGCGTTGCGCGGGGACTTGCACCTGCATTCGAACTGGTCGGACGGGTCGGCGCCGATCGACGAGATGATGGCGACCGCGTCCGCGCTCGGGCATGAGTACTGCGCGCTGACCGACCACTCGCCGCGGCTGACGATCGCCAACGGGCTGTCGCCGGAGCGGTTGCGCGCACAGCTCGGCGTCATCGACAAGCTGCGTGAGCAGTTCGCGCCGATGCGCATTCTCACCGGCATCGAGGTCGACATCCTCGAGGACGGCAGCCTCGACCAGGAGCCCGAGCTGCTCGAGCGGCTCGATGTCGTGGTGGCCAGCGTGCATTCGAAGCTGTCGATGGATGCCGCGGCGATGACGCGGCGCATGGTGCGCGCCGTCTCCAATCCGCACACCGACGTGCTGGGCCATTGCACCGGCCGGCTGGTATCGGGCAATCGGGGCATCCGACCCCAATCCAAGTTCGACGCCGAAGCGGTTTTCGCCGCCTGCCGCGAGCATGGCACCGCGGTGGAGATCAACTCGCGACCCGAACGCCGCGACCCGCCGACCCGGCTGCTCCAGCTGGCGCTCGAGATCGGCTGCGTCTTCAGCATCGACACCGATGCACACGCGCCAGGCCAGCTGGACTTCCTCGGCTATGGCGCGCAGCGCGCCGTGGACGTGGGTGTGCCCGCCGACCGGATCGTCAACACCTGGCCGGCCGACAAGCTGCTGGAGTGGACGGGCTCGAACTGAGACGCCTCAGGCCTGCACCGTCTCCGCGAAAACGTCTGGGGCAGAGAAGAATTAGCCGACACCGGCGAATCGGTCAGTCGGGAAGGTGCGGCATCTCGATACCCAGTTCACGGCCGACCAACACCCCGCGCGTGAGGGCGGATCTGCCGAAGCGCTGACGAACCTGGTCGACCGCGGCGTCCACCGCAAGCGATTCCCCGTCAAGCGGCAACACCAATTGCTGGGCGCCGCTGCGGTCGATCCCCGACACCGCGAAACCAACCAGCGTCAGCCCGCGCTGCGAGATCAGGGGTGCGGCCGACGCAACCAGCTGCCGCGCCGCGCCCAGGATCGGCTGCGTCGACGACGTCGCCCAGGGCAGCGTCCGCGACCGCGTCGCCCGCCCGAAGTCGTCGAACCGCAGGCGGAGAACCACCGTGCGCCCGGTGCGTCCGGCGGCGCGCATCCGGCCGGTAATCCGATCGATCAGGTTGACCACCACCGCATCGATCTCGGCGGCCGACATGGTGTTGCCGGCGCGGCCCAGCGCCCGTTGCGCGCCCACCGACCGACGACGCACACCGGTGGTCACCCGGCGGCGGTCGACGCTGTGGGACAGCGCGAACAGCTGGCGGCCCATGGCGCCGCCCAGCAGCGACGCCAGCGTCGACTCGCTCAGCTCGGCGACGTCGGCGACGGTCAGGAGTCCGTGGGCGTGGAGTTTGTCGGCCGTCTTGGCGCCCACGCCCCACAGCCGCCGCACCGGCAGCGGGTGGAGGAAGGTCAGCTCCTGGTCGGGCTGTACCAGCAGAAGCCCGTCCGGTTTGGCCTCCTGGCTGGCGACCTTGGCGAGAAACTTCGTGCGCGCGATGCCCACGGTGATGGGCAGACCAACCCGGTCGCGCACGTCGGCCCGCAGCCGGCCGGCGATCTGAACCGGCGTCCCGGAAACCCGGCGCAGCCCGCCGACATCCAAAAACGCCTCGTCCACCGAGAGCGGCTCCACGATCGGCGTGCAGTCGCGAAACACTTCGAACACGGCGTCACTGGCGCGGCTGTAGGCGCTCATCCGGGGCGGCACCACCACCGCGTGCGGGCACAGCCGGCGCGCTTGCGCCCCGCCCATCGCGGTCCGCACGCCGTAGGCCTTGGCCTCGTAGCTGGCCGCGAGCACGACCCCGCCGCCGACGATCACCGGGCGGCCGCGCAACGTCGGGTCGTCGCGCTGTTCGACGGACGCGTAGAACGAATCCAGGTCCGCGTGCAGGATGGACGCATCGCACCGCACGAACATATGTTCGCACGCGCCGGTGACGACAACCGATGGTGGCGACCCGCTTCGCCCGGCTACGCCGCGCTTGCGATCGCCACTTAGCCGGTGGTGGCGACCCGCTTCGCCCGGCTACGCCGCGCTTGCGATCGCCACTAGCCGGATTCGCCGTAGATGCTGGTGACCCAGATATGGGTAAGGGTGTCGACGACCCGGTCCTCATCCACCGCCGGCGTCTCCGCGGACAGGGCGGCCATCATCGTCCGCTCATTCATCTGGTTCAGCGAGGTCGCCAGGTCAACCGCCGGGATCGTCTCCGGCGCGGCCCCGCGGGTGCGTTCGGCGGTGATTATCGCGGCCGTCTGGTCGATCCACTTCTGCATGAAGCCCAACCACACGACGCGCAGTTCGGAGCTGGTCGCCAGCGCTTCGGTGGCGGCGCGCGCCAGCCGGCGGTGGGTGCTGAACGCGGTGAAGAAAGCCTTGATGCCGTTTCGCCAGACCCGGCGGGGATCCGCGGGCAGCCGCTGCACCGCGCCGTCGAACTCGGAGTCGGCGCGCGCGATCACCGGCTCCAGCAGCGACAGCAGCACCGCGTCCTTCGACTTGAAATAGAAGTAAAACGTCGGGCGCGACAATCCTGCGCCCTTGGCCAGGTCGTCGACCGAGATGTCGGCGAACGAGCGCTGTTCGAGCAGCCGCTCGGCGGTCGCGAGGATCGCCTGCTCACGGTCGTCACCCGAGGGACGCATGGCGCGGCGGCCACGCAGGGCACGGGTCTGGCCGACGCTAGTCACGACCGTTACTTTACACCGTGTCGAAAGTTTCAACACCCTGTTGACTGCGTCGACAGGCCGTTGATAATGTGGCCCCATGACTGAGCACCTTGACGTGATCATCGTGGGCGCCGGCATCTCGGGCATCAGCGCGGCGTGGCACCTGCAGGAGCGCTGCCCGACCAAGAGCTACGCGATCCTCGAACGCCGTGAGGACCTGGGCGGCACCTGGGACCTGTTCAAGTACCCGGGCATCCGGTCGGACTCGGACATGTTCACCCTGGGCTTCCGGTTCAAGCCGTGGCGGTCGGCGAAATCGATCGCAGACGGCCCCGACATCAAGGCCTACATCAAGGAGGCGGCGGTCGAGAACAAGATCGACCGGCACATCCGTTACCGTCAGCGCGTCCTCGCCGCCGATTGGTCGGACGCCGACAACCGCTGGACCCTGACCGTCGAGTCCGACGGCCAGAAGCGAGAGCTCACCTGCTCCTTCCTCTTCGCCTGCACGGGCTACTACAACTACGACGAGGGATACTCGCCCACCTTCCCCGGCGCCGGCGACTTCGAGGGCCGGATCGTCCATCCGCAGCACTGGCCGGAGGACCTCGAATACACGGGCAAGAAGATCGTCGTGATCGGGTCGGGCGCCACCGCGATCACGCTGATCCCGGCCCTGGTGAACTCGGGCTCCGGCCACGTCACGATGCTGCAGCGCTCGCCCACTTATATCGGCTCGCTGCCCGGGGTCGACCCCTTCGCCGTGCGGTTCAACCAGTGGTTACCGGACCGCTTGGCGCACATCGCCAATCGTTGGAAAGCCATCGCGTTCAGCACCTTCCAGTACCAGCTGTCCCGGAAGCGTCCGGCCTACATGCGCAAGACGTTGATGACGATGGCCAAGCGCCGCCTGCCGCAGGGCTACGACGTCGAGAAGCACTTCGGGCCCCGGTACAACGTATGGGACCAGCGGCTGTGCCTGGCGCCCGACGGCGATTTCTTCCGGACCATCCGGCACGGCAAGGCGGACGTCGTCACCGACACCATCGACCGGTTCACCAAGACCGGAATCAGGCTCACCTCGGGTGAGGAGCTGAAAGCCGACATCATCGTCACCGCAACGGGTTTGAACATGCAGTTGCTCGGTGGGGTGCGGCCCACCCGGAACGGTCAGCCGATCGAGCTGACGTCGTTGATGACCTACAAGGGCCTGATGTTCTCCGGGGTCCCGAACTTCGCAATCACCTTCGGCTACACCAACGCGTCATGGACGCTGAAGGCCGACCTGGTCTCCGAATTCGTCTGCCGGTTGCTGAACTACATGGACGACAACGGTTTTGACTTCGTGGAGCCGCAGCATCCCGGCCCTGACGTCGACGAGCTGCCTTTCATGGACTTCAGCCCCGGCTATTTCCAGCGGGCGATGGACATGCTGCCCAAGTCTGGGTCGCGCGCACCGTGGCGGCTCAAGCAGAACTACTTGTTCGACATGCGCACGATCCGGCGCGGCAAGGTTGCCGATGAGGGCCTGCGCTTCGCGAAACACCGTGCGCCGGTAGCGGTTTAGGGCTCGACGACGACGATGCCGTCGTCGTCGCAGTAGGCGATCTCGCCCGGGACGAACCTCACCCCGCCCAGCGTGACCTCGACGTCGCGCTCGCCGGCGCCGGTCTTGGTGCTCTTACGGGGGTTGGTGCCCAGAGCCTTGATGCCGATGTCGAGTCCGCGCAGCGCGGCGGCGTCGCGCACCGCGCCATTGACGACGATCCCGGCCCAGCCGTTGGAGCGGGCCAGCTCGGCGATCACATCGCCGACCAGGGCCGCGTGCAGGGAGCCGCCGCCGTCGATGACCAGTATCCCGCCCGCACTCGGCTGCGAGAGCACCGATTTCAGCAACGCGTTGTCTTCGAAGCAGCGCACCGTGCTGATGGGTCCGGCGAATTGGGCGCGGCCGCCGAACTGGCGGAACTGGACGTCGCAGCTGCGTACGTCCGGTCCGATGTCGTCCACCAGGTCGGCGGTCGGCTGGAATGACACGGTCACGTCTGACACGGTAGCGGCTACGGCGGCGGTCAGCGGCGGCGCAGCTGCCGGATCAACAGGATCGCCAGGAGGCTGACGGCCAGGGCGACGATCAACGGGAGCGGGGACTGGGTCAGTGCCGCCGCCGGAGCGTTCGGAGAAACCGGGTCATTGGCGGCGTCCACAGTGGATTTCGCTTGCGCCGCTACGTCTTTGGCGGCGGCCGCGAGGTCGCCGTTGGTTTCGATTCGTTGCCGCACCTCTAGGGGCGGCTCGACGGCCTTTGCGGGAGCCTTCTTCGCCGGTGCCTTCTTCGCTGGCGCCTTTTTGGCGGGCGCCTTCTTCGCGGGCGCCTTCTTGGCGGGTGCTTTCGCTACCTTCTTCGCGGCCTTGGCCGGAGGCTTCTTTTCCGGCGGCGGGGTCGACGCGCCGTCGGGTTCGCTGCCGGGTGGATCCTGCGGGTCTGCCATGCGGCCGCTCCTTGAGCAATCTTTCAGTAGTTATCTAGCCCACGCGGGTTCTTCGAACCCATCATGCCAGCACGAGCGCGGGCGCCTCGGCCGCCGGTCACGGTCTGCGCCGCACCGCCCACAGGGCGCCCCCGGCGACAAGCACCGCCGCCACCACGACGAACGGCCAGACCGGGACATCGCCGCCGGCGGGGCCGCCACCCGCCGGGGGTCCCGGCGTGCCCGTGCCCGGCACGCTCAGCCGAAACGACCAGGATCCGGAGACCACGTGGCCGTCCGCGGAGGTGACCCGGTAGTTCACCGTGTAGACGCCGGCCGGTCCCAGCGGCCGAAGGTCGATGCCGACCACCGCGCCACGCACCGTCGGGTCGCCGGTGGACCACACGTTGCCGTCGGGCCCGATGACGGTCATGGCCGCGAACGTGGTCTGCAGCTGTTCGTTGAAGGTGGCGCTCACCCGCCCGGGACCCGTCGCGAGAACCGCGTTGTCCGCCGGATCGGTGGCTACCCGGGCTGCGTGCGCCGACGCGACCGGCGCCGTCAACGGTGCGATCACCAACAGGGCACCGACGCACGTGGCGATCGCCAACCGCCTCATGCCCGTCGGCGGATCAGCGCAAGGCAGATACCCAGCGCGGCCACCACCAGGGCGGCACCGCCCAGCACCCGGGCGGTGTTGTCCGCGGATCTCGGCGGTGGCGGCGCGGCCGCCTGGTCGGCCGGTGCCATCGAAGGCGGGTGATGGCCGTGGGACGCTATCGGTCCCGCGGCAAGTGTCAGCGTGGGTACCGGGTATTCCGGCTCACCGCCACCGGGCTGCGGCGGCTGGTCCCACTTCACGACGGTGCCGTCGGAATAGGTCTGTGTGGCCGGGAAGCTGACGGTCTCTGCGTCGGGCAACTTCACCGAAATCCGGAACAGGGCGAATTGGTCCACCCCGATGCCGGCGCCCGGCGCGGCCGTCCACGTGACCGAGTGCACCGCACCCGATGCCGCGTCGCGGTCGAGCTTGGTCGTCCAGCCCGGCATGCTCTCGGTGCGCGCCGAGGCCACGTTGGGCAGGGCGACGCTCAGCCCGGTGGTTACCGCGCCCGTGTTCGATTCGTTGGGCACCTGGAAGGTGACGATCGCCATGGCGCCGCGCACCGCACTGTCGCTGCTGGCGTGGACGTGCGCCCAGGCCGCCGGGAGTTGCGCCGCCGAGCCGAGATAGAGACCGAGAACAGCCACCACGGCGATGGGGAGGCGCGCCGTCCGCCGCGCGCGGGTCGAGATGCCGGGCAGCCACATTCGTTGGTCAGCTCAACCCGAGCCGGGCCATCAGGTCCGCCTCGATGCCGTCGAGCTGCGATGAGATCGCGGCGTGGGCCGCCCGGCGCCGCGCGGCCGGCATGTTCTCGGCGGCGGTGACGGCCGCGGACAGATCGGTCAGCCGCTCGGTGATGGCCGACACGAACTGCTTGGTCTCGGCGTCCTTCGGCTTCTTTTCCTGCACGGTCCGCAGGGACTTCTCAGCTCCGGCGATCCGGGCGGACAGCTGCGCGCCGTGACCGGAGAACTGCCCGATCTGGGCCAGCGGTATCCCGAGTTGGTCCGCGCGGCGCTGGTCGATCAGCGCGCGGGCCGAGACGGCGGCGCGGTAGACGACCGGAGTGAGGATCGGCGCGACCAGCCGGGACACCGTGAGTGCCCGGCGGATCCGCGTCGGCGAGAAGATCTTGCCCTCGCGCGCCGCTTTGAGTTGGGTCTCGGCCACCTTCAGGGCGTTCCGGTCGCTGTCCCGTTGGGCCTTGATCTGCGCCCTGAGCGCCTTGGCCTCCGCCCGGTGGGCGGCCTTGTACCGGCGAGTCTCGTTTCGGGCGGCGAGCTTGGCCTCCAGCTTCGCGCGGGCCTTGATCGCACGGGCTTCGGCGCGACGCGTCGCGCGACTCTTTCGCTTGCGGAACAGGGCCATTCCCGGCCGCCTCCCCGGTTTCTCGTGGCTATCGCTTTCGCGCGTGCGCGATCCGTGAGCCAACCCTAATCGGAATGGGCGGGCGCAAGCCCTCCAGGTCGGCCCCGGCCAACCGGTTGCCAGCCCGGGCGTCCGCTAGACGTCCAGGTGCTCCGCGCGGCGCAGCTCGTTGACCCGCTGCATGACCTCGTGTTGGGCCTCGGGGGACAACTCGGAGGCGCGCACGGCAATGCGACGCACGCCGTCGTCGCGCATGGTCGCCAGGAACGACAACTCCTGATCGAGCTTCTCGTAGTACTCGTCGTCGGTGAAGTAGGCCGGCTTGATGCGGAAGAAGTTGGCCAATGCGGCCATTGTCGCCGACGACGGGTTGGTGCGGTTCCCCGAACGCAACTGCGACAGGTAGGGAGCCGACATCGTGATGCCCTCCGCCTTGAGCGCCGCGATCACTTCCGCGGAGGTGTGCGGCCCCCGTCCCGGGGGATACACCGTGTCGAACAGGCGGTTCAGGCGAGCAGCGAACGTCGTGCTCATTGGATATGACCTCCACTTGGCTGTAGAAGTGAACTATTACCTAGGTGTATTTGCTGATCATGGTAGCGAGGGTTGGTTCCCCTAACTAGGTGCAAACCCCCGCGGTTGGGGTCCAGGCGTAGCTGGGGCGTGCCGATGCCACACTTGACGAGCGTCTAACTGATTCGCTGGGGTGTCCACTAAATCAGCGAAACTCACAGGTTATCCGCAGAATTCGGCTCCGGGGCCTAGGTGGCGGGGTGACCTCCCCGGGTGCGGCGAGGGGTAGGATGGGAACGTGCTGGGCGGTCGCACTGCAACCGGGCAGCAATTTATGTTCGCTTAACGCCTTATTTGCTGCCGGATGTGCTCCGAGGCCGGAAAACGCCGCTCGTGGACCTATCCGAAATACGAAAAATGGTCCGTTGGCCGTCGGCAAACCCGTCCTCGGCCAGGCCTGCCGCGCACCGTTGGGGCGAGCCGCCGGCGTGGAGCCCGGGAGTGGACGGGGGTGCGCTGTCCGCCGGTACTTGAACGATGGCCGGCTGGAGAAGTAACGCGATCGAGTTCGCTAGTCCGCTTTTCCGATTCGAGCGCCGGGCCAATTGCTCATGCCGCAAGCAGCATCGCCAGAATTGCGGTATCAGGATGACTGATGGGGTCGACGCCGACGCGGCTCACCATGGAGGTGATGGTGCCGTCGGCTTCCGCTTCCACCCAGGCGGCCCGATGCTCGAGTCCCAGGTATGGCAACCCGGGGAGCAGGACGCATCCCGAGGCCGCCCCGCTGCACTCCGGCAGCGACGGGGTGGTCTCCGAGGGCGGGTGCAACATCAGGAGCGCGGGGGGCTGATGGTCGGCGAAATAGCCTGGCTGAATCGGCGAATCACCGAAGACCGTGCCCTCGGCGAGCACCAGGCCGACGGTGCCCGGCTCGGGTTCCTCGGGCAACTCCTCGCGGGCCCCGAAAACCGTTGTGGTGGAAAGCAATCCGGGTAATGACGCGACCCTGACCGCGACCATGAGCAACTGGGCCCACTCTTTGGTCGAATCGGGCCAACGCCCGGAGATCACGAACCCTTTCAGGGCACCACGAGCATGGAAAGGGGAAACCCCTATCGGGCGGTCAGACCCAGTCTCCATTTTCGACCTCCGCGCGACGCCTCCGTCCGATCAACCACACTGGTAGCTCGAGTAATTCAGCATGCCCGCGGGTCCGGCGCCGTGCAACCCGACACGGCCAGTGGCGCACATGTTTTCGGAATGCCCGGTTCGCGGCCGGACAAACGGCAGGGGCGCCGCGCAAACCGCGCGACGCCCCTGCGATCGAGATGGACTCAGCCGAAGATCAACCCGCCGGTTTTCGACGTCGCGGCTTCGTAGCGCTTCTGCACGTCGGCCCAGTTGACGACGTTCCAGAATGCCTTGACGTAGTCCGCCTTGACGTTCTTGTACTGCAGGTAGAAGGCGTGCTCCCACATGTCGACCTGCAGCAGGGGAATGATGCCGAGGGGGACGTTGGCCTGCTGGTCGTAGAGCTGGAAGGTGAGCAGCCTGCTGCCGAGCGTGTCGTATCCCAGCACTGCCCAGCCCGAACCCTGGAGGCCATTGGCGGCCGCGCTGAACTGGGCGCGGAATTTGTCGAACGACCCGAAGGCGTCATCGATCGCGGCGGCCAGCTCCCCGGTCGGCTTGTCGCCGCCGTCCGGCGACAGGTTCTTCCACCAGATCGAGTGGTTCACGTGGCCGCCGAGGTGGAACGCCAGGTTCTTTTCGTTCAGGAAGATCGCGGCGTGGTCGTCATTGGCGCGTGCCTCTTCCAGTTTGGCAACGGCGTCGTTCACGCCTTTGACGTACGTGGCGTGGTGCTTACTGTGATGGATCTCGTTGATCTGACCCGAGATGTGCGGTTCCAACGCTGCGTAGTCCCAGTCCAGATCGGGCAGGGTGTATTCAGCCACGGCGTTCCTTTCTTCGGTTGTCTTCTTACGCTCATTCGCGGGCCCACCACGCGGCGGCCAGCCGTAGACAACCCTGCTCCATGACTGCGCGGACCGCAAGAAAGACCGCTATGAGCTCCGAAGGCGGATACCCGCTCAGCGCGGGTTCAAGACAGAACGATGAGGGCGAGAACCGCCAGCAGCGCCAGTGCGATCAGCCCGGCGCGCAATGCGGCGACGCTGTAACTGTGATTCCACGCGGGCGAGCCGGAGTACGACTTCGAGGGGGCCGGTGATCCCGGACCGAACGAATGCGTGGCCATTAATCGCCTTTCACCCGCTCCTCACCTCGCGGTAGTGAGGTGAGTCACAAACATTTTGCGCGAAGGCGATCATAGCGCTTCCGGGGGGGCTTGGAAAATGATGGGCTGAGCTGCGTGTTGAGGGCGACCGCGGGAAGGCCGGACCTGCGGCGCGGCCTGCAGGCCACCGCGCGGATGCTTAGCAAGGCAATCCATTTCGCTCACACGGGGTTTTGGGCTGTCGATGGCATGCCTCCGTGACCGCGTTGTTATCCACAGTGGTGCCACGGCCAACGGGTGAAGCTGTAGTAACGCTTCCCTTACCCACTAAAGCCATGTGGATAAACCTGTGGAAACTGTGGATAGGCCGTAATGGCTGAGTAGATAGCCGACCGGCCCCACTCCGGCCATCGCTGAGTGTCCCGCGGCGCGCATCGGCGCGCGGTTACGCTAGTCCGGTGATCCAGGTGTGCTCCCAATGCGGCACTCGGTGGAACGTGCGCGAGCGGCAACGCGCGTGGTGTCCCCGTTGTCAGGGCGCACTGATGGCGCCCCTGTCGGATGCGCCGGCCCCCGGTCCGGGGTGGAGCGCACCCACCGCCGCGGCGCCGAGCCGACCGTCCGCGGCTCGGGGCTGGCAGCGCACCCCGCCACGGCTACCACCGGGCTTTCGCTGGATAGCGGTGCGTCCCGGCGCCGCGCCGCCCACCCGGCACACAAGACGTCCCCTCGGCCCCACCCCGCGTTATGCAGTGATGCCGCGCTGGGGCTTGGACGACCGCGTCGGGCAAGCCCCAGCCGCACTCGAAAAGCCCGCGCACGCTGCGCCATCGGCAGCGATGATCCGCACCACGCTGTTCGTGAGCGTGCTCGTCCTCGGCGTCGCCGCCCTGGTCTATGTCGTGCGCTACGTCCTGCTGGTCGTCAACCGGAACACCCTCCTGAACTCGTGGGTCGCCGCCGGGGCGGACTGGCTCGGCATCCTGGCCAGCGTGAGCGCGATCGCGGCGGTGTTCACCTCCGGCGCGGTGCTGATCCGCTGGCTCATCGCGCGGCGCGCCGCCGTGTTCGCCCATCACGGCCTGCCGGAGCCGCGGTCCACCCGGGCGTTGTGGGCCGGGTGTGTAGTGCCCTTGGCCAACCTGCTGTGGGCGCCGGTCTACGTCATCGAGCTGGCGATCCTGGAAGAGCACTACACCCGGATACGCCGACCGATCGTCGAGTGGTGGATTGCCTGGGTCGCCAGCTACCTGGCCTCCGTCTTCGCCATGATCACCAGCTTCGCCGGGGACGCCCAAGGCATCGCCAATAACACCATCACGATGGTTTTCGCTTACCTGATCGCGGCGCTCACGGTCGCCGCGGCCGCCAGGGTCTTCGAGGGGTTCGAGCGCAAACCGGTCGAACGCCCCGCGCACCGCTGGGTCGTCGTTGCGGACGCGCCAGCAGCACGTCCGGTTGAGCTCGAGGGTCAGGAAGCGGCAGCATTAGGCGTATGACGTGGGCCGAGGAGGTGCTCGCCGGGCACCCCTTTGTGGTGGCCCACCGCGGCGCGTCAGCCGCGCGACCCGAACACACGCTGGCCGCCTACGACCTCGCCCTCAAAGAGGGCGCCGACGGCGTGGAATGCGACGTGCGCCTGACCCGCGACGGCCACCTGGTGTGCGTACACGACCGCCGGCTGGACCGGACCTCGACCGGGGCCGGCCTGGTCAGCACCATGACCCTCGCCGAGCTGCGTGAGCTCGAGTACGGCGCGTGGCACGACAGCTGGCGCGAAGACGGCACGCACGGCGATACGAGTTTGTTGACGCTGGACGCCCTGGTTTCCCTCGTTCTGGACTGGCATCGGCCGGTGAAGCTCTTCATCGAGACCAAGCACCCGGTGCGGTACGGCTCGCTGGTGGAGACCAAGCTGCTCGCGCTGCTGCAGCGGTTCGGCATCGCCGCGCCCGCCTCCGCCGACCGGTCTCGCGCGGTGGTGATGTCGTTCTCGGCGGCCGCGGTCTGGCGCATCCGGCGAGCCGCGCCGCTGCTTCCGACCGTGCTGCTCGGCAAGACCGCGCGCTACCTGACCAGCGGCGCGGCCACGGCCGTCGGTGCCACCGCCGTCGGCCCGTCGCTGGCGACGTTGAAGGAATATCCCCAGCTCGCGGACCGCGCGATCGCCCAGGGCCGGGCGGTGTACTGCTGGAACGTCGACGAGTACGAAGACCTCGACTTCTGCCGCGACGTCGGGGTGGCCTGGCTTGCCACCCACCACCCGGGTCGCACGAAGGCGTATCTGGAGAACGGCCGCGCGGGCGGTTAGTCCGGCGGAGCGGTGGGCACCGGGGCGTCCGCCGCCAGCGCCTCGAACAGCCGGCTGGCCTCGTCGTGGTTCCACACCACCACCGATCCGGCGTCACCGCTGGTGAACTCCCCGATCGGGACGGTCATGGTGGTGGGCGAGCCGTGCAGCCCCCAGCCGAGGCGGACCAGGTCCCACACGTGGTCGTCGCGGTCGACGGTCAGGGCGTCGGCGAGTGCGTGCGGCACGGAGTACCAGCGCCAGGGGTTGAGCCACACCGCGGGGCTGGCGGCGGCGTGCAGCAGCGCCGCGACGAACTGCCGCTGATTGACCATCCGGTCCAGATCCGCCCGGGGGGTGTCACGCGTCCTGACGTACCCGAGGGCGTTGCGGCCGTTGAGTTTTTGGCAACCGGCCGGCAGGTCGATGCCGGCCAAAGGGTCGCTGAGCGGCGTCGTCGGGCATACCGTCACCCCGCCCAACGCGTCGACCAGGCCGGCGAATCCGCCGAATCCGATCTCCGCGTAGTGGTCGAGGCGCAGCCCGGTGGCCTGCTCCAGCGTCTGCGCCAGCAGGGGTGCCCCGCCCATCGCGAAGGCGGCGTTGATCTTGTCCTTGCCGTGGCCGCGGATCGGGACGTAGGAGTCGCGCGGTATCGACACCATCGTCACCCGGCCGCCGGACCACAGCTCGGGCAGGTGTACCAGCAGGATGGTGTCGGTGCGGCTGCTGCCGATGTCGCCGCCGGTGGCGAGGTCCTCCTGCTGTTCGGGGCTGAGCCCCTGGCGGCTATCCGAGCCGACGAGCAACCAGTTCGTCCCGCGGCCATGCGCGGGGCGTCCCGGGTAGTCGGCCAGGATCTCGTCGCGGTGCAGCCTGCTGTCGAACCAGACTGCGCCGCAGACGACGCCGATGCCGGCCAGCAGCACGCCGATCACCAGGGCCGACGCGACCGCTCGTATCCAGCGGCGCCAGCCACGGCTGCGGCGCGTGCGCGCGGCGGTGGGCCGCGGCGGAGGTCCGGGCGGTTGACGGGGGCGCGACGGTTCGACGGTGCGAGGCGACGGGGGTGGAGGCGGCGGTGTTGGCCGACGCAGCGGCGTGGTCTGTTCGGCCGGTGCCGGCCGGGGGGCCCCGCGGCGAATCACCGGTGACGGCTCGGTGCGCGGTTCGGGCCGGTGCGGTGGTCGATCGCCATTCACCCGGTTAACGTACGCGGCCGGGGCCGCCGGACACGACGGGTTGGACTACGGGCGGGCGCGCAGGCCGTTGATGAACGGGCACCCCATCAGCACGCGGATGGCCTGGCTCAGCCCGGTCATGTCGTCCACGGGCTTGTGGAACGGCAGCCGGACGTCGTGGTCGCGGTCCTTGCCTTCGACGCGGAACCGCACGCCGTAGCGATCTAATCCGAGCGGGCGCACCTGCCCGCGGCGCAGCGGCGCGGGCAACCGGGACACCAGCCGCGCAACGACGTCGCTGTGTGCGGTGTCCAGATGCCACAGCAGGTTCGACTCGATCTCGCAGAACGGGTCGGGCCGGGCCGCCAGGAGATCCGCCACGCTGACGGGCTCGGCGCCGGTGGCGTCGGTGACGACGACGGATGCGACCTCCAGCCGGACCAGGGTGTAGCGAGGTTCCTGCCCGTCGGACGGCGCGCACCGCGGGGTGTCGACCTGAAGCAATGCGGGGTGCGGCCACTCGGCGGCGATCAGGTCGACCGTCTCGGCGACCTCGGCCGGGTGGAATTCGTGCAACTGCCCGCGCACCCACACCAGCGAGCGCACCGGCTCCCGCAGCGGAAGGGGTGCGTAGTCGGTCAACTCCAGGAGCGCCTGCGATCCGGCGACGGCGCCCTCCGGTCGGTCTTCGCGCTCACTGGGGATCGCCAGCGCGAACGACCCGTCGGGCAGCAGGTGATGCACGGGCGTCACGACGGGGTCCTGGCGCGCGGGCGCGGACTCCAGTGCCAGGAGGGCGCCGCCGGCTCGGACACAAGCGCTGCGGATACGTTCGGCCGTCGTCGGGGCGGGGCAGGTCAGGGGTAACACCGTACTCCTTAGATTAGGTAAGCCTAAGTTAACTTAGATGGCGAGGCGGCGCAAGAGCGGTTTGGCGGCGGTCGCCGCTAGGGTTGGGGCGTGGTCCGCATCGCTTATCTCGGCCCGGAAGGGACGTTCACCGAAGCGGCGCTGTTGCAGATCACGGCCGCCGGTCTGGTCCCAGGGCAGGGTCCCGACGAGGTCCGGCGAGTGCCCATCGACAGCACCGCCGCGGCGCTGGACGCGGTGCGCGACGGCGGCGCCGAATACGCCTGCGTCCCGATCGAGAACTCGATCGACGGGTCGGTGACGCCCACGCTCGACAGCTTGGCCATCGGTTCGCCCCTGCAGGTCTTCGCCGAGACAACCCTGGATGTCGCGTTCACGATCGTCGTCAAACCCGGCCGCACCGCCGCCGACGTGCGCACCCTGGCGGCCTTCCCCGTGG
Source organism: Mycobacterium sp. 852002-53434_SCH5985345 (assembly GCF_001667155.1). Lineage (NCBI taxonomy): Bacteria > Bacillati > Actinomycetota > Actinomycetes > Mycobacteriales > Mycobacteriaceae > Mycobacterium > Mycobacterium sp. 852002-53434_SCH5985345. Next base: position 79,863 of record NZ_LZIE01000061.1, on the reverse strand, counting down.
CGGCGGCGCAGGTGCGGCGGTGGGTGGCCGCCAACCTGCCCGAGGCCCAGCCCCGGCCGGCGTATTCCAATGCCGACGCGGCGCGGCAGGTGGCCGAGGGACAGGCCGACGCCGCGGTGACCTCGCCCCTAGCCGCTACCCGCTGGGGACTGGCCGCGCTGGCCGACGGGGTGGTCGACGAGCCCAACGCCCGCACGCGCTTCCTCCTGGTGGGCCTGCCGGGCCCGCCGACGCCCCGCACCGGGGCGGACCGAACGGCGGTGGTTTTACGGATCGACAACGCCCCGGGTGCCTTGTTGGGCGCGCTCACCGAATTCGGGATCCGCGGCATCGACCTGACGCGGATCGAATCTCGGCCGACCCGTACCGCGCTGGGCACCTATGTCTTCTTCGCCGACTGCGTGGGCCACATCGACGACGACGCCGTCGCCGAGGCACTTAAAGCGCTGCACCGTCGTTGTGCCGATGTGCGATACCTGGGATCTTGGCCGACCGGCTCGCCCGCCGGGGTGTTGCCGCCGCCGGCCGACGAGGCGGCCCGCTGGCTGGCGCGGCTACGAGAAGGAAAACCCGAAACGGCGGCCGGGGGAATCGAGCTGTGACCGGCCGGCTGGTGCTTTTGCGACACGGCCAGTCGTACGGCAACGTCGAACGCAGGCTGGACACCCGGCCGCCGGGGGCGGAGCTGACGCCGCTGGGCCGCGACCAGGCCCGCGCCTTTGCGCGCGGTGCGGGACGGCCCGGGCTGCTGGCGCACTCGGTGGCGATCCGCGCGTCGCAGACGGCCGGTGTCATCGGCGGCGAGCTCGAGATGGCCGCCGTCGAAGTGAGCGGAATTCACGAGGTCCAGGTCGGTGGCCTGGAAAACCGCAACGACGACGACGCGGTCGCGGAATTCAACGCGATCTACGAGCAATGGCATCACGGTGATCTCGACGTTCCGTTGCCCGGCGGAGAAACCGGCAACGACGTGTTGGGCCGCTACGTGCCCGTGCTCACCGACCTGCGCCTGCGCTACCTCGACGACCACGACTGGACGGGCGACATCGTCGTCGTGAGCCATGGTGCGGCGATTCGACTGGCCGCCGCCGTGCTGGCGGGCGTGGATGCCGGCTTCGCGCTGGACAACCACCTGGACAACGCCGAATCGGTGGTGTTGGCCCCGATCACCGACGGGCGGTGGAGCTGCGTGCGATGGGGGACCCTGACGCCGCCGTTCTACCCCGAGCCCGAGGCCAGTCCCGTCGCGGACGCGGTGCACTCGAGCACCGACCCGATGGGCTGACGGCCGGTCAAACGGCCAGCGCGACCGCTTCGAAGCACTCGCAGCCGACGGCGTCGCAGTCGATCACGAAGGCGTGCGGCAACAGCTCGGGGCTGAAGCAATCCGGCTCCGTGCACTCCGAGCGGCGCAGGGAATGGCGAATGATGGTGCCGTGACAGTGGTCTAAGCCTGCCCGGCAGTCGCGGCAGTCAGCACTCATAACCCGTTCATAGCACCGGTGGCGGACAAATCCGGGATGCCGCGCCCATAAATCCGGCACGGCTGACAGGCCGTCAGGCCCAGCCCAGTTCTTCCAGCCGGTCGTCGTCGATGCCGAAGTGGTGGGCGACCTCGTGGATCACCGTGATCGCCACCTCCTCGACGACGTCGTCCTCGGAATCGCAGACGTCCAGCAGCGCCTCGCGGTAGATGGTGATGGCGTCGGGCAGCGATCCGGCGTAGTCCGAGTCGCGCTCGGTGAGGGCGACCCCTTCGTACAGCCCGAGCAGTCCGCCGTCCTCGGGGTGGCGGTCGTCGACCAGCACCACAACGTTGTCCATCGCCGCCGCCAGCTGGGGCGGGATCAGGTCGAGCGCGTCGGACACCAGTTCGTCGAACCGCTGGGGATCCATCCGCGCGGGCACGCGGCTAGCCCCCGGCTGGCGGCGCGGGCGGCGCCTCCGGCGCCGGGTTGGCCGGCGGTGGCGCCCCGCCGTCCGCCGGTGGCGGGGCCTGCGGCGGCGCCCCGGCGTCCGCCGGGGGTGGGGGCTGCGGTGCCTGGGGAGCCGGGGTGTCCGAGGCGGGCGCCTGGGGCGCTACCGCCGGCTGCTGACCCGGGAGGTGCTGATTGTTTGGCGGGATCTCCGGGGGCGCGCTGGCCTGGCTCTGCGGAGCCTGGGCCGGCACCTGGAGCGGTATCGGCGGCATGGTGAGCCGCTCTTCGGGAATGTCGGGCGGCGGCACCGGCGGCTGACCGTTGATGAGCAGCTGGCCCTTTGCGCTGTTGACCAGGGTGGCCCAGCCGCCGTTGCCCAAGGTCGCGCCGATGCTGCAGGCGACTTCGCGGCTGCCGGCCGTCCAGCTGGCCAAGGGCACGGTGGGATAGATCAGCGTCAGGGTGGTGGTGCGCAGCTTGACCGGCGCCAGGTAGGCGTCAGTCATCTTGGTGCACAGATCCTTGATGTACCCGTCCTGGTCGGGCTCCGCGGGCAGCGCGCCGGGGAACTTCTCGGCCAGGTTGACCGTGCCGGTCACCTCCATCGCGTGCGGCGCCGCACACTCGACCGGCGCATCGACCGGCTGGTTGGTCGTCGAGTCGATGCCCAGGCAGGTGCCGGCCGGCCAGACCTTGGACTGGTCAACCTCGGCGACCTTGCCCTTGAAGGCTTGTTGCTGGTTGTTGGGGCCGGGCAGCTGGAGCCCGCACAACATGCGGCGCTCGCCGGACTGGCGCCACGCCCGGTCGCCGGGCCACAGCAGGCTGACGGTGAACTTGCTGTTGGGATCGAACTTGGGGCCCAGGTAGTTGCGCACGGCGGACTCGCACTGCTCCTGGGTGATCTGCTGAATGCGGGCGGGCGAGGGGGGAGCGGCGTTGGGGCCGTACTCGGCGCCCGGGAACGTCCGCATGTCAATGGATTCGGCGACTTCGAACTTGTGGTCGTCGGCGCAGTTGACGATCTTCGCCGACTCCGGGGTGGCGTCCGGCCAGATCAGGCAGTCACCGCTGGAGGCCTTGTTGAAGGCCGCGTCGCTCTTGCTGCCGGTGGTGGGCACCGGGTTGCCGTCGAGATAACCGGACAGCCGCCCCGCGCCGGTGCCGCTTACCGGCAGCGCGGTGACCAGCCCGGCGATCAACAGGCCGCCCAGCGCGGTCAGCAACAGGGCGCGCCGAGTCGCCTGGGCCTGCAGACTGCGTGGCCACCGGAAGCCGGGTTGCGGCTGTTCCGGCTCGGCGGAGGGGGCATCGGACTCCGGGGCTTCCGGAAGGTCCGTCTCGGGCGCTGGCGACATCGGCTCCATTCTGACAGGAGCGGCTGTGGAGTGTGACAAAAGTTACGGATGTGAGTCCTGGGACCTGGCGGGGTGGGTGCACCGCGCAGTGTGCAGTGCCGGTGAAAGTAGTCTCAGGGCCGTGATCGACCTCAAGCTGCTCCGCGAAAACCCCGACGTCGTACGCCGGTCACAGACCAGCCGGGGCGAGGATCCCACCTTGGTCGACACGCTGCTGGCGGCCGATGCCGCCCGCCGGGCGGCGATCTCGTCGGCCGATGCGTTGCGCGCCGAACAGAAGTCGGCCAGCAAGAGCGTCGGCGCCGCGTCCCCCGAGGAGCGCCCCGCCAAGCTGGCGCGCGCCAAGGAGTTGGCCGAGCAGGTGAAGGCCGCCGAGACCGAGCAGGCCGAGGCCGAGGCGGCGTTCACCGCCGCACACATGACGATCTCCAACGTCGTCATCGACGGGGTGCCTGCCGGTGGGGAGGACCAATACCGCGTGCTGGAGGTGGTGGGCGAGCCCGCTCAGCTGCAAGACCCGAAGGACCACCTCGAGCTCGGCGAGTCGCTGGGGCTGATCGACATGCAACGCGGCGCCAAGGTATCCGGCTCGCGCTTCTACTTCCTGACCGGACGGGGCGCCCTGTTGCAGCTCGGGCTGCTGCAGCTCGCGCTGCGCCTGGCCGTCGACAACGGCTTCATCCCGATGATCCCGCCGGTGCTCGTGCGCCCCGAGGTGATGGCCGGCACCGGGTTCCTGGGCGCCCACGCCGACGAGATCTACCGGGTCGAGGCCGACGACCTCTACCTGGTCGGCACCTCCGAGGTGCCGCTGGCCGGCTACCACGCCGACGAGATCCTGGACCTGTCCGGCGGACCGCTGCGCTACGCGGGGTGGTCGTCGTGCTTCCGGCGGGAGGCCGGCAGCTACGGCAAGGACACCCGGGGCATCATCCGGGTGCATCAGTTCGACAAGGTCGAAGGCTTCGTCTACTGCACGCCCGCCGAAGCCGAGGCCGAACACGAACGGCTGCTGGGCTGGCAGCGCGAGATGCTGGCCCAGATCGAGGTGCCGTATCGGGTGATCGACGTCGCGGCAGGGGATCTCGGGTCCTCGGCCGCCCGCAAATTCGACTGCGAGGCATGGGTTCCCACGCAGGGCACCTACCGCGAGCTGACCTCGACGTCCAACTGCACCACCTTCCAGGCGCGCCGGCTCGCGACGCGCTACCGCGACGACAACGGCAAGCCGCAGACCGCGGCCACCCTCAACGGCACGCTGGGCACCACCCGGTGGCTGGTGGCGATCCTGGAGAACCACCAGCAGGCCGACGGCAGCGTGCGCGTGCCCGACGCGCTGGTGCCCTTCGTCGGCACCGAGCTGCTCGAGCCGATCAGCTAGCTAGCGCGCCTTCGTCAGCCGGCCCGGGGTGTGACCGAAGGCGCGCCGGTAGGTGTCGATGAAGGCACTTGTTGTGGCCCAACCGCATTCGGCTGCCACCGACGTGACGTCGTGCCGCTCGGCGAGCAGCACCAAGGCGCGCTGCAGGCGGAGCTGGGTGCGCCATTGCGGAAAGGTCATCGCCAGCTCGTCGCTGAACAGTCGGGTCAGGGTGCGTTGGCTGACGCCGATCCGCCGGCCGATCTGCGGCAGCGTTAACGGCGCGGCCAGATTGTCGGCGATCAACGCGCACGCTTCGCGCAGCCTGCCGTCGACGGGCGTGGGAATCCACAGCGGCTCGCCGGCACTGGTCGCCCGCAACTGATCGTGCAGTACGGCCAGCATCCGGTGGTGCTCGTCGCTGTCGGTCCGATCAGTCTGCGAACACGCGATGATGAGTTCCCGCATCAACGGGTTGACCGCCAGCACGGCGGGCGCCGCCGGCCCGCGGCGATAGCGACGGGGATCCAGTGCGACCCCGTGAAACTGCGTGGGGCCGTGGAACTTATGTTCGTGCCAGCAGCCCGCCGGGATCCAGATCGCCCGGTTCGCCGGCGTGATCCAGGTGCCGGCCGGGGTGGTGACCGAGACCGCGCCTGAGGACGGGTAGACCACTTGGTGCAAGGGATGCCGATGCCGATCGATCCGGGCCCCCGGCGGCAGCGCCAGCGATGATGTCGCCGGCCCGTGATGGCTGATTTCCGACATAAATCGGCAGGATATCGGAAGTGCGCCTTCCTCCGGCGCGCCTAACGTCGCGGTTATGGGAATGAATCTTCTGCACCGGCGCCGGTGTAACTCGGCGGCCTGGGAGAAGGCGGTGGCGGGGCAGCTGTTGCCCTGGGCGTTGGACGGCGTCGAATTGGGTTCGCGGACTTTGGAAATCGGCCCGGGATACGGGGCGACGACGCGCGCCCTGCTGGACAGGGCCGATTCGCTCACCGCCGTCGAGGTCGACGCCGCGATGGCCGACCGCCTTGAGCGCCGCTACGGCGATCGGGCCCGCATCATCCACGGCGACGGCGCGGACACCGGGCTGCCCGCCGATCACTTCACCTCGGTGGTGTGCTTCACCATGCTGCACCACGTGCCCAGCGCCGAATTGCAGGACCGGCTCTTCGCGGAGGCGTTCCGGGTGCTGCGGCCGGGCGGGGTGTTCGCCGGCAGCGACGGTGTCCCGTCGCTGTCCTTCCGGCTGCTGCACATCGCCGACACCTACAACCCGATCGCGCCCGATGATCTGGGCGCGCGGTTGCGCAACGCGGGATTCGCCGATGTCCAGATCCACCCCTTAGGTGGGCGGCAACGGTGGCGCGCCGTCAAACCGACCTGAAAGTAGGGCTGCCCGCCTCGAGCGGGACCCGGGCGGAACGCGCGGTGAAACTGATCGCGTGATACCAGCCGCACAGCATCGTGAGGTCGAGGATCTGGCTTTCGTCGAATTCGGCGCGCAGCGCCGTCCAGAGGGCATCGTCGATGTCTCGACGGTCGTAGAGCGAATCCACGGCGCGGACGAGTAGGCGATCTCGCTCGGCCGTCCAGCACGGATCGTCGGCTCCGCCGTGGGTCAGGGAGTGGACCTGCGCGCGATCCAGACGGGCCTTGTCCGCGAAAAACGCGACGTGCACGCCCCATTCGTACTCGCAGTCGCAGCGAGCGCAGGTGCGGTCGATCACGATCTCGCGGTCGCGAAGGGACAGCGACAACGCGCGGCTCAGCTCGTAACCGCCCCAGAGCGTCATGGCCTCGGCCATCGGCATGTTGCGCACCACGACGCGAAACAGGGCGATGGGCGGCACGTCCGGCGGCATCATCTTCTGCAGTAGGGCCGCCACCGCGGCGTCGTACGGCGGGTCGAGGGCGTCGATGCGAGGCGTTACTATTTCCGTAACCATGGACAAGAAAGCTACGTTACGGAATCCGAAACGTCAATCGGTGGCTCGACCGGGGCGCCCCGTGCGGGGGTCGACGACCGGGCGGCCGCTCATGGCGGCCCTCGATCTCCTCGGGCGGCGCTGGTCGCTGCGGATCCTGTGGGAGCTTCGCGACGGTCCGTTGGGGGCGAGGTCGTTGCGGGAGCGCTGCGACGGGATGTCTCCCAGCGTCTTGTATGACCGTCTCGGCGAACTGTCGGGCGCGGGCCTGGTCGTCCAGCGCGACGACCAGTCTTACGAGCTCAGCGAGGTCGGCCGGTCGCTGGGCGAGGCGCTCGATCCCCTCGACCAGTGGGCCCGGCGCTGGGCGGACGGAAACTAGGCGTCGACCGTCTCGCGGGATTGCTCGTGCCGGCGCTGCCGCTCCATGGTGGCGAAGTAGAACGCGAACGCGAACGCGAAGCTGGTGAAGAGGCTGGAGACGAAGTACAGCCACGGGTGCTTGAGCCCACGGCGGTAGCCGTCCACGATCGTAAACAGCGGCAACAGAATCACATTCGCGATCGTGTAGTCCTGGCTGGCGGAGTCCGCGGCCGGATTGGTGAACATCAGCTTGATGTATTCGGCCCAGCTCCCGTGCTCGCCCCACAGCGGATTGGTGGAGCCGTGCGAGTACTGCTGGACGTAGGTGACGTTGAAATACCAGCCCAGCGCGACCGAAGCGATGCCGACGACGTAATACACGCATTCGAGCGGGGAAAACAACGGCCCGCCGGCGGGCCGGGCGAAGACCTTCGAGTTCGAGGCGACGATCCAGCCGATGACACTGAGCCCGAGAACTGCATGCACAAGAAGCGAGACCATGGCCGCAGTCTCACCCCAGAGCCGAAGTTTTGTCAATACTGACAAAAGATGGCTGAGGTACCGTACTTGCATGGTCCGGCCGGCGCAGACGGTGCGCAGCGAGCGCACCCGGGAGGCGTTGATCCAGGCCGCCCTGGTGCGATTCCTGGCCCAGGGTGTCGAAGAGACCTCGGCCGAGCAGATCGCGGCGGACGCCGGGGTCTCGCTTCGGACCTTCTATCGCCATTTCAAGTCCAAGCACGATCTGTTGTTTGCCGACTACACCGGACTGAACTGGTTTCGTGCCGCGCTGGATGCCCGGCCCGCCGATGAGCCGATCATCGACTCGGTGCAATCGGCCATCTTCTCGTTCCCGTATGACGTTGAGGCCGTGACCAAAATAGCCGCGTTGCGGGGTGGGGAGCTTGATCCCGGCCGCATCGTTCGGCACATGCAGGAAGTCGAGGCCGACTTCTCCGGCGTCATCCAGGCACAGCTGCACCGGCGTAGCTGCGCGGCGAGCAGGACGCTGGATGGGCGGTTGCGCGCGGCGGTGATCGCGCGGTGCATCGCGGCAGGAGTTTTCGGCGCGATGGAGTTCTGGATGCTGGGCGAGGATCGGTCGCTGGGCGAGCTGGCGCGGATGTGCCACGCGGCGCTGGAATCGCTGAGGGCCGGCATCGCCGACGCCTGGGCCGCCGAGGCGGGATAAAGTTTCGTCATAATTGACAAAACTTTGCGACCGTGCCAGCCTCCATTGCTGGAGGGCAGGACATGACTGAATATGACGCGATAGTTATCGGTGCCGGGCACAACGGTCTGGCCGCGGCGGTGCTGCTGCAGAAGGCCGGACTGCGGACGGTGTGTCTGGATTCCAAGCTGTACGCCGGCGGGATGGCTTCCACCGTGGAGCTTTTCGACGGGTACCGGTTCGAGATCGCGGGCTCGGTGCAATTTCCCACTTCGAAGGTGGTGGTCGACGAGCTCGGCCTGGACACCCTGCCGACGATCGACCTGGACGTGATGTCGGTTGCGGTGCGCGGCGTCGGTGACGATCCGCTGGTCCAGTACAGCGACCCCATCAAGTTGTTCACCCACCTCAACGAGGTGCACGGGGCGGACGCCGTCAACGGGATGGCGGGGCTGATGGCCTGGAGCCAGGCGCCCACCCGGGCGCTGGGCCGCTTCGAAGCCGGAACGGAGCCCAAGACCTACGACGAGATGTATGCCTGCGCGACAAACGAATTCGAACGGTCGGCCATCGACGACATGCTGTTCGGTTCGGTCACCGACGTGCTGGACCGCTACCTTCCGGACCGCGAGAAGCACGGCGCGCTGCGCGGCTCGATGACCGTGCTCGCCGTCAACACCCTCTATCGCGGGCCCGCCACGCCGGGCAGCGCGGCCGCGCTGGCGTTCGGGCTGGGCGTCCCCGACGGCGACACCATGCAGATGAAGAAGCTGCGCGGCGGCATTGGGGCGCTCACCTCCCACCTGGGTGAGCTGCTTGAGAGCCAGGGCGGCGAGGTCCGGCTGCGGACCAAGGTGACCGAGATCCTCGTCGAGGACGGGCGGGTGAGGGGGGTGCGCACCGAGGGTGGCGAGACGTTGACGGCCCCGATCGTCGTCTCCGGCATCGCGCCCGACACCACCCTCAACGATCTGATCGACCCGGCCCTGCTGCCCGGCGACATCCGGGAGCGGTATGCCCGCACCGATCACCGCGGCAGTTACCTGCAGATGCACTTCGCGCTCGAGGAAGCGCCGGAATTCGCCGCACCCTACGAGGCGCTCAACGATCCCGCGATGCAGGCGTCGATAGGCCTGTTCTGCACGCCGGAGGAGGTGCAGCAGCAGTGGGAGGATTGCCGGCGCGGCATCGTCCCGGCCGACCCGACGGTGGTGTTGCAGATACCCACGCAGAACGACCCGGACCTGGCACCCGCGGGCAAACACGCCGCGTCGGCGTTCGCGTTGTGGTTCCCGATCGAGGGTGGTGCCGACTATGGCGACGCGAAAGTCGAAATGGGCCAGCGGGTGATCGACAAGATCACCCGGTTGGCGCCCAACTTCGAACGAAGCATCATCCGGCACACCACCTTCACGCCCAAGCACATGGGCGTGATGTTCGGCGCGCCCGGCGGCGACTACTGCCACGGACTGCTCAACCCGAACCAGATCGGGCCGAACCGGCCCGGCCCGAAGGGATTTCGGGGTCAGCCGATTCCGATCGAGGGTCTGTACCTGGGCAGCGCGGGCTGCCACGGCGGACCCGGCATCACGTTCATCCCCGGGTACAACGCGGCCCGGCAGGCGCTCGCCGAGCGCGCTACCTAGGGACGGCTGTTCACACCGGCTCTCAAGGCCGATCGAAAAGCTGTAGGTGGGCCGCTAACGCGCAGCGAGGTTGATCAGCCCGAGGACGAGCATGAAACAGCCCCCGGCCGCCGCCAAGAGGGCGATGTCGCGGTGGCCGCGGGATCGCAGCCAGTTCTGCAGCCCGGCCATGACGGCGCGCGTGCGCTGCGGCGACGCCAGATATCCGACCAGCGGGATCTCGGCCACGGCGAACGCCACCACGTTGAAGGCGACCAACGCCTGCACCTGCGCGGCCGGCGCGGCGTGCGCGGCGAGGATGGCGGCCATCGAGCCCATGTAGTTCGCCGACGGCAACGACGCCCCAACCCCGCTGACCGCTGCGACGGCTAGGGAGTCACCGCGCAAGAAGATTCGCGCGCTTTCGGCCAGCCGCCGCCGTCCGCTCGGTGCCGACCCTTCGTCGAGGGCAACGTCACCGCTGCGGCCGATTACCGCATCCGCCGGTGCGGGGTGGACATGGACAACCCTGCGTCGCACAACATTGGTCGCCAACACGACGGCAACGAGCAAAGCGGCGAGCCCGGATGCGATCTGGACGTCCGCCACGCTGAAGTGGCCAACGACCGGCGCGGCACGGAGGACGAACAGCACCACCAGACCCGCGCCGACGCCCATGGCGAAGCCACCACACAAGAACGCGAGCATTTGCATGAGCGGGCGCCGCCTGCTGAGCAGCAGGACCATCAGACCGACGCGGATCGGTTCGAAGATCACCGAGCCGGCCAGCACCAGCACAGTGATCCACATGCTGGGCAACCGTACCGCAGCCAGCTCGGCCCCTGACTCAAACTCGCCCAGTCGTCCTGGCGTATGCCGGGGTCGCCGACGGCAGTCGCAGCCGGACTTTTGCGCACTCGCGCGCGACGCTAACCGCGCTGACCTAGCAGCTCATCCAGGAGTGCGGTGAACTCTTCCGGTCGCGCCGGCGTGAAGGCGGGGCTGGGCCGGACGCCGGGCACGTCCAGCGTGACCAAGGTCGACTTGAACGGCCGGCTCACGTCCAGCGGCAGCCAGCGACGCAAGTCCGAGCTGCCCCAGATCCGGAACCGATTTGTGAGCAGGCCCAGCCCTTCGGCCTTGTATCCACGAATCGACTCCAGCGCAATCACTTTCGACGTTCCGGAAGGAAAGTGATAGCGGCGCAGCGTGATCGCCGCGCGGTCCAACTGAACCAACCCGTCGTCGTAAGACCGGCCTGGGCTTTCGTTCATGCTCGCGAACTTCGCAGTTGGTGACCCCGCGCGGTCAGGCACCGCCCGTCGTCCAATCGCCACTGCCAGCCATGCAGGTTGCAGGTCAACGTATCGCCCTCCACCACACCGAATTTCGACAGGTCGGCCTTGAGATGGGGGCAGCGGCGCTGAATTTCCCAGCCGTCCAGCGTGACCGATGACGAATCGTCGTGCGCCTCGGCGAACCAGCCGTCGGCGTAGGCGATCCGTTCGTCGGTCAGGCACTTGAAGAACGTGTACAGGTATTCGTTGTAGCCGCCGACGCGCCACGCCCTGAATCGGGTGGACAGGAAGATGGTGTTCACCCAGTCCGGCTCCCGATCCCGCAGTACGGTGCGGACCAACTCCGGCGCGATGGCGAAACCGTAGCGCACCTTCTCATCGGGAATCCGTTCGCGCACGGCGCGTTTCGGGAAGTCGAGCACGACAGTCTCCGGGCCGATCACCAATTCGACGGGATAGCCGATGCCGTCGCAGATCTCGTCGCTCTGGGACATGATCGGTTCGAACAGCGCACGTAGCGGCTCGAGCAGTGGTTCCCCGGTGGCGGGCGCCCAGCTCGCGCGCTCGGCGGCCACGACCGGCGCCATCCGTTCGGCGTAGTCGGCGATGTAGGCCCGCTTCCCGGTGGTGAAGATCGCCTCGACCTGATCGTCGGGCAGCGGATGGCGCAGCGCATTCAGGGTGGTGCCGGTGAAGTCCGCGGTCGAGCCGGGGATCATCAGCAGGCCGCCGTCGCTCCCGTGGGTGCGCATCTGGTCGAGGAACACCATCTGGTCCGGAAAGATGTTGGCCGCATCGCCGTGGTCGTCGTTGAGATGACGCAAATCCGGGTCCAGAAAGCACGGCGGCCCGGCCGACGGGATGACCCACGTCGCGCCCACCTGGGCGATGTACTGGCGGGCGCGGTCCATCTGCCGCTGCCGCTTCTGGACACCGAACGACTCCTTGGCGCGGGCCGGCATGTCGTACACCATCGGGTACCAGATCGCGCCGGAGTACTGCAGCATATGCACGTCGATGTGTCCGAAAGCCGAGCTCAGCATGTCGAGATCGACCGGCCGGGCGTCGTTCATGTTGAACGCGGTCGTCACGCCGTCGGAAACCACCAGCGCCGAGTCACCGAGCGGGCCGTCGGCCGGCGCCCGCAGGGCGATGATCATCACATCGAGGTCGCCCTTGGGGCCGCTGACCCGGTGCTTGACCGAGTTGCTGGTCTCGAAGAACCGGTAGAAACCCAGCTCCTGCAACGCGTTTCGCAGGTCCGGCACCGGGAAGTCGGGCAGCAGCACCACCGCGTCTTTGTTGACGTGCTCGAGAAGATTCTTGGCGTCGAAGTGGTCCTTGTGCAGGTGCGACACGTAGAGGTAGTCGCAGTCCCCCAGCCGGTCCCAGTCCAGGCCGCTGTTGTCGGGGAACGGAAACCAGGACGCGAAGTACGCGGGATTGACCCAGGGGTCGCAAAGAATGCTGCCCGCGGGCGTCTCGATCAGAAATCCGGCGTGACCTACGCTTGTGACCTGCACAAACACCTTCCTGGGGCCGCTCAAGGGACCTGCGCGGCCCGCGGCCGGGTAACGGCTTTTTCAGCCTCCGAGCTTAGCGCGGGACGGCGTCTCGGTTTTCGGCACTTCGGCTGACTCAGGGGCTGACTCACAGCCGGGAGCACTAGGCTGATCAGCTGTGGAACCGGTATACGGGACTGTCATTCAACTTGCCCGCTTGATATGGCGCATACAGGGTCTCAAGATCACGGTCACGGGCGCCGAAAACCTGCCCAAGAGCGGGGGAGCGGTCATCGCCATCAACCACACCGGCTACCTCGATTTCACGTTCGCGGGGCTGCCCGCCTACCAGCAAGGTCTGGGCCGCAAGGTGCGCTTCATGGCCAAGCAGGAGGTGTTCGACCACAAGATCACCGGGCCGCTCATGCGCAGCCTGCGGCACATCTCCGTGAACCGGCAGAACGGGGCCGCCTCCTACGAGGAAGCGGTCCGGAACCTCAAGGACGGCGAGTTGGTCGGCGTCTACCCGGAAGCCACGATCAGCCGCAGCTTCGAGATCAAGGAATTCAAGTCGGGTGCGGCGCGGATGGCCGTCGAAGCCGGGGTGCCCATCGTTCCGGTGATCGTCTGGGGCGCGCAGCGCGTCTGGACCAAGGGGCACCCCAAGAAGCTGTTCCGTCCCAAGGTGCCCATCATGGTCGTCGTCGGTGAACCGATCGAACCGACGCTGGGCGTCGAGGAACTGAAGGGGCTGCTGCACTCGCGGATGCAGCATCTGCTGGAGCGGGCCCAGGAAATGTATGGGCCGCATCCGGCGGGTGAGTTCTGGGTGCCGCGCCGGTTGGGCGGCAGTGCCCCATCGCTGGCCGAAGCTGCCCGGATGGACGCCGAGGAGGCGGCCGCTCGCGCGGCGCGCCGGGCCGGATCCGCGGGAGCGCCGGAGTAGCGATCGATGGTGGAACCGGTCTTCCGCACGCTCGAGATCCTGGCTCGGCTGACGGTTCTGGCCACCGACACCCGGATCTCCTACGCCGGCGAGGAGAACATCCCCGACTCCGGTGGTGCCGTGATCGCGATCAACCACACCAGCTATGTCGACTTTCTGCCCGCCGCCCTGGCCGTGTATCGCCGGCGCCGCCGGCTCAGGTTCATGATCAAGGCCGAGATGCAGCAGGTGAAGATCGTCAACTTCCTGATCAAGCACACCCGGACCATTCCGGTGGACCGCGGTGCTGGCGCGGGCGCCTACGCGCTGGCGGTGCAGCGGCTGCGCGAGGGCGAGCTGGTCGGGGTGTATCCGGAGGCCACCATCAGCCGCAGTTTCGAGCTCAAGGAGTTCAAAACGGGCGCCGCCCGCATGGCCGTCGACGCGGACGTTCCGATCATCCCGATCATCGTCTGGGGTGCGCACCGGATCTGGACCAAAGACCACCCGCGCGCACTGGGCCGCACCAAGGTACCGATTAAAGTGCAGGTGGGCGCGCCCGTCGCGGCGGCCGAAGACATTGCGCGGACCGACGCCGCCCTGCGCGAGTCGATGACCGCGCTGCTACACCAGGTGCAGGAGCGCTATCCGCACGAACCGGGTGCGTACTGGACGCCGCACCGGCTGGGCGGTGGGGCACCGACCATGGCGGAGGCTGCTCGGATGGAGGCGGACGAGGCCGCGGCCCGGGCCGCCGGTCGTGATGGACGATCGTCGCGGTAGTCGAAGGAGGACACATGCCTGAGGGCTTTTACCGGTTGTGCGAATGGGTCGTCCCGCCCATGGTCGCGATGCAGGGAACCAAGTTCACCTATCGCGGGCTGGAGAACATTCCGCAGTCGGGCGGTGCACTGCTGGCGCAGAACCACACCAGCTACCTGGACTGGCTGCCGACGCTGCTTGCCGTGCGTGAGCGGCGCCGGCGCGCCTACTTCATGATCAAGGCGGAAATGGCCGACGTGAAGGCGGTCAACTACGTCATCAACCACGCCAGGCTGATCCCGGTGGACCGCACTAACGGGCACGACGCGCTCGAGCTCGCCACGCGGCGCCTGCGGGACGGCGAGCTAATCGGGATGCACCCCGAGGCCACGATCAGCCGCAGTTTCGAGCTTCGGGAATTCAAGAGAGGTGCGGCCCGGATGGCGCTGGACGCCCAGGTGCCGATCGTTCCGGTCATCGTCTGGGGTGCCCATCGGATCTGGCCCAAGGATCATCCGAAGAAGGTGTGGCGCAACAAGGTTCCGATCACCGTCGCGGCAGGGCGGCCGTTGCCGCCGCACGGCACACCCGAGCAGCTCAACGCGGCGCTGCGCGAGGCGATGAACGCGCTGCTGTACCGGGTGCAGGAGGAGTACCCGCACCCCGAGGGCGAGTTCTGGGTGCCTCGGCGGCTCGGCGGCGCCGCGCCCACCCAGGATGATTCCCGGGCGATCCGCCTGTCGGAGTTGCAGGCGCGAATGCAGAAATACGGCACCGACGGCGTGACCCGTCCGGGGCAGGACCAGAGCGGAGTGCATTGATCAGACCGGCGAGCCGCGAACGCGGAACCGTCAGATGACTTTGCCGGCGCTCATCGCCTGTGACGTCGACGGCACCCTGTTCGACGACAACGAAACCATCACTCCGCGCACCCGCGACGCCGTGCGTGCCGCCACCGCCGCCGGCGCGACGTTCGTCGTGGCGACGGGCCGGCCGCCGCGCTGGATACGTCCCGTCGTGGATGCGCTCGGCTTCGCGCCGATCGCGGTGTGCGCCAACGGTGCCGTCATCTATGACCCCGCGGCCGACCGGGTGCTGTCGGCGCGCACGCTGCCCGTGGACATGCTGGCCGAACTGGCGGAGCTCGCGACGCGCGTCATCCCGGGCGCCGGCCTGGCCGTCGAGCGAATCGGTGAACGCGCCCACGACACGGCGACCCCGCAGTTCATCAGCTCGCCCGGCTACGAACATGCCTGGCTGAACCCGGACAACACCGAGGTGTCGATCGAGGACCTGCTGAGCGCGCCGGCGATCAAGCTGCTCATCCGCCGAAGCGGCGCCCGCAGCGCCGATATGGCCGCCGCACTGGCCAGGCATGTCGGCATCGAGGGCGATATCACCTACTCCACCAACAACGGCCTGGTGGAAATCGTGCCGTTGGGCACCAGCAAGGCCACCGGTGTGGACGAGATCGCCAGGCCCCTGCAGATCGCCAGCGAAGAGGTGGTGGCGTTCGGCGACATGCCCAACGACCTACCGATGCTGCGCTGGGCCGGTCATGGCGTGGCGATGGGCAACGCCCATCCCGACGTGCTGAGTGCGGCCGACGAGGTCACCGCAGGCAACAATGACGACGGGGTGGGGCGCGTGCTGGAACGCTGGTGGCTCTGAGCGGGCTTTTCGGCTAAGTGGCGGAGGGGTGCGCCGGCAGCGAGAAGTGTTCGGGCGCGACGGTCGGACCGCTCGGGGACTCCGTCGACAGTGGCGTGGTGATGCCTTCCGCGACCTCGGTGACGTTGCCGGTCAGCCGATCGTAGTTAAGGGTTCCGTGCTGAAAGTTCTGCGTAATCCGTAGCGGCTCGTGAATTTCGGCGCTCGTCGGCAAGCCGAGCGGACCGCGTTCGTAGCTCAGCGAGGCCCAGGCGTCGTAGATCGCGCCGGTGATCGGCTGGGCGCCGGTTTCGGGCGACCAGTACATCGCTCCCCTGGCGAATGTGACGTACCGGGCGTCACCCTCCGCGCTGTCCTCCGGTGAGGTCGGCGCTCCCAGCGCGCTGTTCATGCCGCCCATCGCCTGCCAGTGGTCGTAAATCGCGCCGCCCTGCAGGGCCTTGATCAATTCCTCCGGCGGATCGTTGAAATGCGAAGCGATGTCGCGTACTTCGTCCATGAGCGCGTAGGCGGCGTTGCCCGGGCAGTCGGTGTTGCCGACGTCGCGGTGGGTGAAGATCGTGGGCAGCGTCGCGACGGAACCGGCCGGGTAGGTGGTGTAGTGGCTACCCGCCGACTCCAACGCCACGGTGCCCTTGGGGTCGACGCCGTCCAGGCCCAGCCGCCAGCCCAGCAGCCGGCCCAGGGTGCGCAGCTGGATCGGCGTCGGCGGTACGTCGTCGAAGTTGCCGATCATCGCCACACCCCAGGTGTTGCGGTTGAAGCCGCCGGTGTGGAAGGCCTCGACCGCTTTGGTGAGCCCCCCGGCGCTGCCCTCGAACACCTGGCCGTACTTGTCGACCAGGGCGTTGTAGGCGATGTCGCACCAGCCCAGGGTCTTGCTGTGATAGGTGTAGATGGCCTTGACGATCCCGGCCGATTCCAGCGGGGAGTAGTCGTTGCTGCCCGCGGTGTGGTGCACCACCCCGGCGCGAATCCCGTTGTCGTACTGCGGACTACCGCAACGCAGCGACTCGTCGGCGCCCCATTGCGCCCGGCTGATGATGGCCGGGGCTTGGCCGGGCATCAAGACCCCCGACGGTGGCGTCCACTGCGTTTCCGACGGCGCTTGCGGCGGTGAGATCAGGACGGCTGAGATGTTCTGCCCGAACGGTTGTTCCCGGGACGCAGGCTTGTAGCCGAGGCCGGTCTCGTTGGGCGGCGCGGGCGGCGGTTGGGTCACCGGCGCATCGATGGGACGGGTGACCGCGATCTGGACGGTGGTGGTGGTGCCGACGAACACCGGGTCGGTTCCGCGCGGTCCCTCGAGGGACCCGGCCGGCGTCGCGCCGTCGGGCGCCGCGGTTTCGTACTCGGTCTGGTACCAGGGCCCCCACGAACCGTCGAGACGCTTCGCTCGGACCCGGGTCGACGTGCCGGCCAGGTCGCCGGTGAGCGCCACGAGGGAAAACGGGGTGCTCTGCCCGATCTCGCGAACCGTGACGCCGCCGCCCAGCCCGACCAGCGGTTGTTCGGCCAGTTGGGTGCCGTGGGCCGGCGGCGGGCCGGCCGTGCGGCGGTCGCGCGTCGTGTCCGCCACCCAGGACACGATGACGACGGTCGCCGCGATGGCGGTGAGCAACGTCGTCGGCCCGCGACTAGGAGACACCAGGCGATGTTACTTGTGTTTCTAATGTTAATGATGAGACGACACGAACCGGGGCGGCGCGAATCTGCACGAAAATCGACGGCACCGCAGAAGAATCTGCGGTGCCGTCTGGTTGAAGGGTTCCCCTGAGGTCTACACGGGTGGCAGGACCGGCGCGGCAGCCGCCGCCGCCGGCAACGCACCGGCAGCGCCCGCGGCTGCCGGCAGGGCCCCCGCGGCACCCGGCAGAGCGCCTGCGGCACCCGGCAGAGCGCCCGCGGCGGCCGGCAGGGCACCGGCGGCACCCGGCAATGCACCCGCGGCGCCCGGCAGGGCACCGGCGGCACCCGGGAGTGCACCCGCGGCGCCGTGCTGCATACCCTGCGTGATCGCCGGCATCACCAGGCCCTTGAGCAGGTCGATGGCCTGGCCGGCGCCCAGCTGGTTGGCCGCCTGCATCACGTCGTTGACCAGGCCGCCGCCGCCGCTGCCGCTGCCGCTGCCGCCGCCCAGGCCGGTGCCACCGCCACCGAGCGGCGAACCGCTGCCGAAGGACGACGGGTCGCCGAGGATCGGGTAGGTGCCATCAGCGCCCGGATCCAAACTGGCCGGAGCGGTGATCGGCACTTCACCCGCGGCTGTCGGGGTGCCCAGTCCGGGCGTGACCGCGGTCGGGCTGGTCAGCCCGGGGTTGGAAAGCGCCGGATTGAGTCCCGCGCCCGGGGTCGCCACTCCGGCGCCCGGGGTGGTCGGCAGCGCGCCGGGCGCGGTGAGTCCCGGCGTCGTGGGCGTCAGGCCTGGGCTCGCCAGACCTGGGCTCGCCAGGCCTGGACTCGTCAGACCCGGGCTCGTCAAGCCGGGGCTGGTCAGGCCGGGACTGGTGAGTCCCGGGCTCGTCAAGCCCGGACTGGTGAGCCCTGGCGTACCGAGCCCTGGAGTGCCCAGGCCGGGACTGGTCAGGCCCGGAGTGCTGGCGGCGGTGCCCCCGTTCAGCGCGGGCACGGGGGGCAGGTTGATCCCGAATTGCGACAGCCCCTGCGACAGCGCTCCCATCAGCTCGCCGGGCAGGTCGGTCATCACGGCAGCCTGCTTGAAGTCGTGGTGCTCGGGCTGCTTGCCGCCGGCCGTCGATTCGTAGACAAGGAAGTATGCGCAAGGACTCGCCACTGCCAGGGCGGCGACCGCGCTCATGGCTGTCGAAAGCTTGCGTCGGCGTCGGTTCGGCACGGAAGTCTCCTCAATCTGGACAACTCATCTGAACTGTGTTGTTTCGGTGCGGTCCGCCGTCCTAGCTGGCGAGAACCACACAGAGTCGATGGTACGAGTGAGATTGCTGTGACTAGAGTGGTGA
The DNA here is from genome assembly GCF_001667155.1 of Mycobacterium sp. 852002-53434_SCH5985345. NCBI lineage: Bacteria > Bacillati > Actinomycetota > Actinomycetes > Mycobacteriales > Mycobacteriaceae > Mycobacterium > Mycobacterium sp. 852002-53434_SCH5985345. The sequence continues at coordinate 60,997 of NZ_LZIE01000061.1, read as the reverse complement.
TATTGAATCGTGAGGTAATTGCGACCCCGGTTGTGATCGGGCCGCTGAGGTGTCCCGCCCGCACCGTCATTCGGCCGAAGGCGGACTCCCTGGCCTCGCCAGATGGGTTAGACCCACGCGGTCGGATACCCTAAGCAACCGATGACCGCTCGTTTCGATCTCCTCGTCGTCGGCTCTGGATTCTTCGGCCTGACCATTGCCGAGCGCGCAGCCACCCAACTCGGGAAGCGCGTGCTCGTCGTGGAACGCCGCCCGCACATCGGTGGCAACGCCTATTCCGAGGCCGAGCCGCAGACGGGCATCGAGGTCCACAAGTACGGCGCCCACCTGTTCCACACCTCTAATAAGAGGGTCTGGGACTACGTCCGGCAGTTCACCGACTTCACCGATTACCGGCACCGGGTGTTCGCCATGCACAACGGGCAGGCCTACCAGTTCCCGATGGGGCTGGGCCTGGTGTCGCAGTTCTTCGGCAGATACTTCACCCCGGACGAGGCGCGCCGGCTGATCGCCGAGCAGGCCGCCGAGATCAAAACCGAGGACGCGCAGAACCTAGAGGAGAAGGCGATCTCGCTGATCGGCCGGCCGCTGTACGAGGCGTTCGTCAAGGGCTACACGGCCAAGCAGTGGCAGACCGATCCCAAGGAGCTCCCGGCCGCCAACATCACCCGGCTGCCGGTGCGCTACACCTTCGACAACCGGTACTTCAGCGACACCTACGAGGGCCTACCGGTCGACGGCTACACGGCCTGGCTGCAGAACATGGCCGCCGACGACCGCATCGAGGTGCGGCTGGACACCGACTGGTTCGAGGTTCGCGACCAGCTGCGCGCGGAAAGCCCGGACGCGCCCGTCGTGTACACCGGCCCGCTGGACCGCTACTTCAACTACTCCGAGGGCCGGCTCGGTTGGCGCACACTGGACTTCGAGGTGGAAGTGTTGCCGATCGGGGATTTCCAGGGAACGCCGGTGATGAACTACAACGATCCCGACGTGCCGTTCACCCGCATCCACGAGTTCCGGCACTTTCACACCGAGCGCGACTACCCCACCGACAAGACGGTGATCATGCGGGAGTTCTCGCGATTCGCCGAAGACGACGACGAGCCCTACTACCCGATCAACACCGAGGCCGACCGCACCCTGCTGGCCGCGTACCGAGCGCGGGCGAAGGCCGAAACCGCCTCCGCCAAGGTGCTTTTCGGTGGCCGGTTGGGCACCTATCAATATCTGGACATGCACATGGCGGTTGCCAGTGCACTGAACATGTACGACAACACCGTCGCACCGCACCTGCGCGACGGCGCACCTCTGGTGGAAGAAGGCGCGGGGGCAAGCGCGCCGGCGACGACGCAGATCGAAGCGAGGGGGAGGAGCGGCGCCTGATGACTGCTGTAAGCCTGCTTTCCAGAATCATCCTGCCGCGTCCGGGTGAGCCCCTGGACGTGCGCAAGCTGTACCTGGAGGAATCGACCACCAATGCGCGGCGCGCGCACGCGACCAGCCGCACTTCGCTGGAGATCGGCAAAGAGTCCGAGGTGTCGTTCGCCACCTACTTCAATGCGTTCCCCGCGAGCTACTGGCGCCGCTGGTCGATCTGTACCTCGGTGGTGCTGCGGGTCGAGTTGACCGGAACCGGCCGCGTCGACGTGTACCGGACGAAGGCCACCGGAGTGCGGATCTCTGTGGACGGCCGCCAATTCGTCGGCACCGACGACCAGCCGGCCATCGTCGAGATCGAGGTGCCGCTCAGGCCGTTCGAGGACGGCGGCTGGGTCTGGTTCGACATCACCACCGACACCGTGGTCAACCTGGTGAGCGGTGGCTGGTATGCGACCGAGCCCGCCCCGGGCGCGGCCAACATCGCCGTCGGCATCCCCACGTTCAATCGGCCCGCCGACTGCGTCAACGCGCTGGCCGACCTGACCGCGGATCCGTTGGTGGACGAGGTGATTGGGGCGGTGATCGTCCCCGACCAGGGCGTGCGCAAGGTGCGTGATCACCCGGACTTCCCGGCCGCCGCCGCCGGCCTGGGCAACCGGCTGTCCATCCACGACCAGCCCAATCTCGGTGGTTCCGGCGGCTACAGCCGGGTGATGTACGAGGCGCTGAAAAACACCGACTGCCAACAGATTCTGTTCATGGACGACGACATCCGCATCGAGCCGGACACAATCCTGCGGGTGCTCGCGTTGCACCGCTTCGCCAAGACGCCGATGCTCATCGGCGGCCAGATGCTCAACCTGCAGGAGCCGTCGCACCTGCACATCATGGGCGAGGTCGTCAACCAGTCGAACTTCATGTGGACCGCCGCACCGCACGCGGAGTACGACCATGACTTCGCCCAATTCCCGTTGAACGACAAGAACGCTCGGAGCGCGCTGCTGCACCGGCGCATCGACGTCGACTTCAACGGCTGGTGGACGTGCATGATCCCGCGTCAGGTCGCCGAGGAGCTGGGCCAGCCGCTGCCGCTGTTCATCAAGTGGGACGACGCCGAATACGGCCTGCGCGCCGGGGAGCACGGGTATCCGACGGTGACGCTGCCGGGTGCGGCGATCTGGCACATGGCCTGGAGCGACAAGGACGACGCCATCGACTGGCAGGCCTACTTCCATTTGCGCAACCGGCTGGTGGTCGCCGCGATGCACTGGGACGGCGATGTCACCGGGCTGGTTCGCAGTCACCTGAAGGCGACCCTGAAACACCTTGCCTGCCTTGAGTATTCGACGGTGGCTATCCAGAACCGGGCCATCGACGACTTTCTGGCCGGGCCCGAGCACATTTTCTCGATCCTGGAATCCGCTCTGCCCGAGGTGCATCGGCTGCGCAAGGAATACCCCGACGCGGTGGTGCTGCCGGCGGCGAGCGAACTGCCCCCGCCGGCGAACAAGACGAGGGCGATGAAGCCGCCGGTCAACCCGCTGTCGATCGGTTATCGGCTGGCCCGCGGCATCGCGCACAACGCAACCAAGGCCGACCCCGAAGCCCACCGGCGCCCGGAGTTCAACGTGCCCACCCAGGACGCGCGCTGGTTCCGGTTGTGCACCGTCGACGGCGTCACCGTGACGACCGCCGACGGGTGCGGGGTGGTCTACCGGCAGCGCGACCGCCGCAAGATGTTCCAGCTGCTGTTCGCCTCGCTGCGGCGGCAGCGCCGGCTGGCGAGCCGGTTCGATGAGATGCGCAAAACGTACCGGGATGCGTTGCCCGTGCTGTCCAGCAAGCAGAAGTGGGAGACGGCGCTGCTACCTGCCGAGCGAGAGCATGCCTGAATCGCCACCCCCTACGGGTGAGGTGGCCGCGCTGGTGGCTGTGCAGTCGGCCTTGGCCGACCGGCCCGGCGTGCTGACGGCCGCGCGCGGTCTGTCGCATTTCGGCGAGCACAGCATCGGCTGGCTGGCCATGGCGGCGGTGGGTGCGCTGCTGATGCCGAAGCGGAGCGTGGAGTGGCTGCTGGCCGGGGCCGGCGCATTCGCCGCGCACGCCGCCGCCGTGTTGGTCAAGCGGGTGGTGCGGCGTAAGCGGCCCAACGATCCGGCCGTCGTGGTGAACGTCGGCACGCCCAGCCAGCTGAGTTTCCCGTCAGCGCATGCCACCTCGACGACGGCCGCGGCCATCCTGATGGGCCGGATCACCGGTCTGCCGCTGCCCGCCGTCTTGGTTCCCCCGATGGCGTTGTCGCGGATGCTGCTGGGGGTGCACTATCCCAGCGACGTGGCGTGCGGCATCGCCCTGGGAGCCATCGTCGCCCGAATCACCGTCCGGCTCGAGGGCCGGGCGCGGAAGGTCTGGCCGAATGAGTGAGGACGTGGTGACCGGGCCCCCGGGCAACGTGGTGATCGGGGTGGTCAAGGCGATTCGCCCGCGCCAGTGGGTGAAGAACGTCCTGGTGCTGGCCGCGCCGCTGGCCGCATTGGGCGGTCCGGTCCGCTACCACTTGCACGACGTGCTGGACAAGGCCTACCCGGCCCTGGGCGCGTTCGCGGCGTTCTGCCTGGCCGCGTCGTCGATCTACCTGATCAACGACGCGCGCGACGTCGAGGCCGACCGCGAGCACCCCACCAAGAGGTTCCGCCCGATCGCCGCGGGCGTCGTGCCGGAGTGGCTGGCCTACGCCCTGGCGGTGGTGCTGGGAATCGCCGCACTGGTTATCGGCTGGTGGATCACACCCAATCTGGCGCTGGTGCTGGCCGTCTACCTCGCAATGCAACTGGGCTACTGCTATGGCCTGAAACATCAAGCGGTGATGGACATCTGCATCGTGTCGTCGGCCTATCTGCTGCGGGCCATCGCCGGGGGTGCGGCCACCGACATCCGTCTGACCCAGTGGTTCTTGCTGGTGATGGCGTTCGGGTCGCTGTTCATGGTGGCCGGCAAGCGGTACGCCGAGCTACAACTGGCCGAGCGCACCGGGGCCAAGATCCGCAAGGCGCTGGAGAACTACACCAGCACCTATCTGCGGTTCGTCTGGACGTTGTCGGCCACGGCGCTGGTGGTCTGCTACGGGCTGTGGGCGTTCGACCGGGAGCACGGCGCGGCGGGCTGGTTCGTGGTGTCCATGGTCCCGTTCACCATCGCCATCCTGCGGTACGCGGTGGACGTGGACGGCGGGCTGGCGGGCGAGCCCGAGGACATCGCGCTGCGGGACCGGGTGCTGCAGCTGCTGGCGGTGACGTGGATCGCGACAGTTGGAGCCGCCGTTGCCTTCGGCTAGCTCCGAACTGCAGGCCCTCAAGGCGCGCATGATGCGCGGCCGGCCGGTCATCAGACGGTTGGGCTGGCCGGTATTCCCCTACACCGCCATGGTCAGGGTCAGCCTGTGGATCAGCGTGGTGGTGGTCGCCGTCCTGTTCGCCTGGGGTGCCTGGCAGCGGCGCTGGATCGCCGACGACGGGCTGATCGTGCTGCGCACGGTCCGCAACCTGCTGGCCGGCAACGGCCCGGTCTTCAATCAGGGCGAGCGCGTGGAGGCCAACACCTCCACGGCCTGGACCTACCTGATGTACGTCGGCAGCTGGGTGGGCGGGCCGATGCGCATGGAATACGTGGCGCTGGCGCTGGCCCTGACGCTCTCGGTGCTGGGCGTGGTGCTCCTGATGCTGGGGGCCGCCCGGTTGTATGCGCCCAGCCTGCGGGGCCGCAGGGCGGTCATGCTGCCCGCCGGGGCGTTGGTCTACGTCGCGCTGCCGCCCGCGCGTGACTTCGCCACCTCGGGGCTGGAGAGCGGGCTGACGCTGGCCTACCTCGGTCTGCTCTGGTGGATGATGGTGTGCTGGGCCCAGCCGGTGCGCAACCGCCCGGATCGCAGGCTCTTCATCGGGGTGTTGGCGTTCGTGGCCGGTTTCAGCGTCTTGGTTCGGCCCGACCTGGCGCTGATGGGCGGGCTGGCGCTGATCATGATGCTGATCGCGGCGCGGACGTGGCGGCGCCGGGTGCTGGTCGTGGTCGCCGGTGGCCTGCTGCCGGTGGGCTACGAGATCTTCCGGATGGGCTACTACGGCCTGCTGGTGCCCGGCACCGCCCTGGCCAAGGATGCGGCCGGCGACAAGTGGTCCCAGGGCATGATCTACCTCTCGAATTTCGACGCGCCCTACGTGGTCTGGGTGCCGGTGGTGCTCCTCGTGCCGCTGGGGGTGCTGCTGCTCGCGGCCCGCCGACGGCCGTCGTTCCTGCGCCCCGCGCTCTCGCCCGACTACGGTCGGCTGGCCCGGGCGGTCCAAAGCCCCCCGGCCGTCGTGGCCTTCGTTCTGGTGAGCGGCCTGCTGCAGGCGCTCTACTGGATCCGGCAGGGCGGCGACTTCATGCATGGGCGGGTGCTGCTGGCGCCGCTGTTCTGCCTGCTGGCCCCGGTGGCCGTGATCCCGGTGGCGATACCGGACGGCCAGGACTACTCGCGGGAGACGGGCTATTGGGTGGCCGGTGCGGCGGGCGCGCTCTGGCTGGGTGTGGCGGGTTGGTCACTGTGGGCGGCCAATTCGCCGGGGATGGGTGACGACGCCACCCACGTGACCTACTCCGGCATCGTCGACGAGCGGCGCTTCTACGCGCAGGCCACCGGGCACGCGCATCCACTGACCGCCGCCGACTACCTGGGTTATCCGCGGATGGCGGCCATCCTGACGGCCCTCGAGAACACCCCCGACGGCGCGTTACTGCTGCCGTCGGGCAATTACATCCAGTGGGACCTGGTGCCGCAGGCGCAGCCTGGCCCCGGCAAGCCCCCCGAAAAGCCGCAGCACACAGTGTTTTTCACCAACCTCGGCATGGTGGGAATGAACGTCGGGCTGGACGTCAGGGTGATCGACCAGATCGGATTGGCCAATCCGCTTGCGCAACACACGGAACGGTTGAAGCACGGCCGCATCGGCCACGACAAGAACCTCTTCCCGGATTGGGTGATCGCCGACGGACCATGGGTGAAGGTGTATCCCGGTATCCCGGGTTATCTGGACATGCAATGGGTCGCGGAGGCGGTAACCGCCTTGCAATGCCCCGAGACCAAGGCGGTGCTGAGTTCGGTGCGCGCACCGATGACCCCGCACCGATTCCTCTCCAACCTGGTGCATTCCTATGAATTCACCAAGTACCGGATCGACCGGGTTCCGCGCTACGAGCTCGCCAGATGCGGACTGCCGGTGCCCGAAGAGGTCCCGCCGCCGTCTCGCGAGTAAGCCGCGCGCAGAAGAATTTTCGGCCAATCTCAAAACGATCACGATCCACGCCCGCGAAAGATTGCCAGCAACTTCACATTTGGGCCTTCACCAGCTGGCACAAGTGCCCAAGCACATGCGAAAACGCCGCCAACGGCGCCGGCGTTTGGCCTGGAAAACATCGGGTAACGATCGCCGACTGACGCTTTGCGGTGCGGTCTCGATGCGACTCGACGGCTACAGGTGTGGTTGACTACACGAGCACTGCTGCGCCTGATCGCATGCAGTACGACCCAAATCAAGGACGCGTCCGGATGCTGGGCGCGCCGAGAAGGATGAGGAAGCAAGGATGACGCTTGTCGACAGGTTTCGCGGCGCCGTGGCAGGTATGCCGCGCCGGCTCGTGGTGGCGGCCGCTGGTGCGGCCCTGCTCTCGGGCCTGATTGGCGCCGTGGGGGGCTCGGCGACCGCCGGCGCGTTCTCGCGCCCCGGTCTGCCGGTGGAGTACCTGCAGGTTCCTTCCGCAGGGATGGGCCGCGATATCAAGGTTCAGTTCCAAAGCGGTGGGGCCAACGCGCCCGCGCTCTACCTGCTCGACGGTATGCGCGCCCAGGACGACTTCAACGGCTGGGACATCAACACCCCGGCGTTCGAGTGGTACAACCAGTCGGGCATCGCCGTGGTCATGCCGGTCGGCGGCCAGTCCAGCTTCTACTCCGACTGGTACAAGCCCGCCTGCGGTAAGGCCGGCTGCACCACCTACAAGTGGGAGACCTTCCTGACCAGCGAGCTGCCCGCGTACCTCGCGGCGCAAAAGCAGGTCAAGTCGACCAACAACGCCGCCGTGGGTCTGTCGATGGCCGGTTCGTCGGCCCTGATCCTCGCCGCATACCACCCGAACCAGTTCGTTTACGCCGGCTCGCTGTCGGCCCTGCTGGACCCGTCGCAGGGCATGGGTCCGTCGCTGATCGGCCTCGCCATGGGTGACGCCGGTGGCTACAAGAAGGACGACATGTGGGGGCCGTCGAGCGACCCGGCGTGGGCGCGCAACGACCCGTCGCTGCAGGTCAGCAAGCTGGTCGCGAACAACACCCGCATCTGGGTGTACTGCGGTAACGGCAAGCCGTCCGACCTCGGTGGCGACAACCTGCCCGCGAAGTTCCTGGAGGGCTTCGTGCGTACCAGCAACCTGAAGTTCCAGGACGCGTACAAGGCCGCCGGCGGCAACAACGCGGTGTGGAACTTCGACGCCAACGGCACGCACGACTGGCCGTACTGGGGCGCGCAGCTGCAGGCGATGAAGCCTGACCTGCAGGCGACCCTGGGTGCAACCCCGGGCGCCGGTCCGGCCACGGCCGCGACTCCTGCCGGGAACGGTCAGACCGGCCAGGGCACCTAAGTCCAAGAACGACGCGACTGGCGGCGGAAACCCCCAGGGGTTTCCGCCGCTGGTTGTTTTGGTGTGTGATTTGTTTCACTACCCCGCGGGCGGGGGAACTACGGCGCTGGCTAATGTGCTCCACAGCGACTAGACGATGGAGGGTGGACATGAGGGTCGTGCGGGGTATGCCAGCGCTTCTTCGGATGATCTCGGTGGCCGCGCTGGCGGTCGGCTTGATCGGCGTGACGGTGACGGGCGGGCCCGCCGGCCGGGCTCGGGCGGCCGGTTACGAGAGCCTGATGGTGCCGTCGGCGGCGATGGGCCGCGACATCCCGGTCGCCTTCCTGGCCGGCGGTCCGCACGCGGTCTATCTGCTGGACGCCTTCAATGCGGCGCCGGACGTCAGCAATTGGGTCACCGCGGGCAACGCGATGAACACGCTGGGCGGTAAGGGCATCTCGGTGGTGGCGCCCGCCGGCGGTGCGTGGAGCATGTACACCAACTGGGAGCAGGACGGCAGCAAGCAGTGGGACACCTTCCTGTCCAGCGAGCTGCCCAACTGGCTGTCCGCCAACAAGGGCCTGGCGCCCGGTGGCCACGCCGCCGTCGGCGCCTCGCAGGGCGGCTACGGCGCGATGGCGCTGGCCGCGTTCCACCCCGACCGCTTCGGCTTCGCCGGTTCGCTGTCCGGATTCCTGTACCCATCGAGCACCAACTACAACGGGGCGATCCTGGCCGGCCTGCAACAATTCGGCGGTGTGGACGGCAACGGGATGTGGGGCGCCCCGCAGCTCGGTCGGTGGAAGTGGCACGACCCCTACGTGCACGCGTCGTTGCTGGCGCAGAACAACACTCGCGTCTGGGTCTACAGCCCGACGAATATGGGCGGCGACGACGCCGCCATGATTGGCCAGGCGGGCGCGGCGATGGGCAGCTCGCGGGAGTTCTATCAGCAGTACCGCAGCAACGGCGGGCACAACGGTCACTTCGACTTCCCGGGCGGCGGCGACAACGGCTGGGGCTCGTGGTCGGGGCAACTGGGGGCCATGTCGGGCGACATCGTCGGCGCCATTCGGTAGCGGGGCGCTGCGGGTCGCTGCCCGGCGGATCCAGTCGGGGGAGCCGGTACCGTGTAGTGGTGTGCGGCAGGGGTCGGGAGGACCGCGTCGCGATCCACCCACTCTGCTAGCAGGAGAACATGGCTACCAACGCCCGGCGTAAGCGCCACCGAGTCCTCGCCTGGGCCGCCGCGTGTGCGATGGCGGTCGTGGTGTTGTTGGTGATCGTGGCCGTGGTGGTCTTGCTGCGCAACCGCGAGTCGCCGCCCAGCGCGGTGCCGCCCGGCGTCCTGCCTTCGCCGTCGACGACCACCCACCCGCACAAGCCCCGCCCCGCTTCGCAGGACGCGTCGTGCCCCGACGTCCAGCTGGTCAACATCCCCGGCACCTGGGAGTCCGCCCCGCAGGACGATCCGATCAACCCGATGCAATTCCCCAACGCGTTGCTGCACAAGGTGACCACGGCGGTCAGCCAGCAGTTCCCCGCGTCCCGGGTGCAGGAGTACACCACCCCCTACACCGCGCAGTTCCATAACCCCCTCGGCGGTGACACGCAGATGTCGTACAACGAAAGCCGCGCCGAGGGCACCCGCGCGACGGTCCAGGCAATGACGGACATGAACGCCAAGTGCCCGCTCACCAGTTACGTGCTGACGGGTTTCTCCCAGGGCGCGGTGATCGCCGGTGACATCGCCAGCGACATCGGCAACGGTCGGGGACCCGTCGACGACGACCTGGTGCTCGGTGTGACGTTGATCGCCGACGGTCGCCGTCAGCCCGGGGTGGGCAACGACATCGGGCCCAATCCGCCGGGGCAGGGCGCCGAGGTCACGCTGCACGAGGTGCCGGTGCTGTCCGGGCTGGGGTTGACCATGACCGGAGCCCGGCCCGGTGGTTTCGGCGCGCTCAACGACAAGACCAACGAGATCTGCGCGCCCGGCGACCTCATCTGCGCCGCGCCGCAAGAGGCGTTCAGCGTGGCCAACCTGCCCAACACGCTCAACACCCTGGCGGGGAATGGCGGGCAGCCCATCCACGCCTTGTACGCGACGACGCAGTTCTGGAACGCCGACGGGCAGGCTGCGACGGATTGGACCTTGAATTGGGTTCAAGGACTGATCAACAATGCGCCGCACCCCAAACATGGATGACCGGCCGCGGGACACAGCAGCCAGGAGCCCGTTGCGGGTGCAGATCAGCGGTACCTTGTGATTTGGTGTGCTGCGGGCAGCCCCTTAACATTAAGAGGAATTTAAGAGCTATAAGACTTTGTTGCGGACCCGGTCCTGGTAGACGCCGGCCTGTGATCAGCAGGAGGCTGGCGCCCGAGGCGCCTCGCGAGGGCTGGCCCGCGTAGAGATGGAAACCGTCGGCGTGGCCGACCAGAGGACAACAACGTCGGCGTCGCCGACCTAAAACAGGTGTGACAGGAGCGCGGCATGGTTTACCACAACCCGTTCATCGTGAATGGAAAGATCAGGTTCCCGGACAACACCAACCTGGTCAAGCACGTTGAGAAGTGGGCGAGGGTTCGTGGCGACAAGCTGGCCTACCGTTTCATCGACTATTCCACCGAGCGCGACGGGGTGTACCGCGACATCGTCTGGCGCGACTTCAGCGCCCGCAACAGGGCGGTGGGCGCCCGGCTGCAGCAGGTCACCCAGCCCGGTGACCGCATCGCCATCCTGTGCCCGCAGAACCTGGACTACCTGATCGCCTTCTTCGGCGCGCTGTACGCCGGCCGGATCGCGGTGCCGCTGTTCGACCCGGGCGAACCGGGCCACGTGGGCCGGCTGCACGCCGTGCTCGACGACTGCACGCCGTCGACCATCCTGACCACCACCGAGGCCGCCGAAGGCGTCCGCAAGTTCATCCGCGCCCGTTCGGCCAAGGAACGGCCCCGGGTGATCGCCGTCGACGCGGTGCCCACCGAGGTGGCCTCTACCTGGGTGGAGCCCGAGGCCGACGAGAACACCATCGCCTACCTGCAGTACACGTCCGGTTCCACCCGGACCCCGACCGGCGTGATGATCAGCCATCTGAACCTGCCCACCAACGTGTTGCAGGTGCTCAACGGGCTGGAAGGCAAGGAGGGTGACCGCGGCCTGTCCTGGCTGCCTTTCTTCCACGACATGGGCCTGATCACGGCACTGCTGTCCCCGGTTCTGGGCCACAACTTCACCTTCATGACGCCGGCCGCGTTCGTGCGCCGCCCCGGCCGCTGGATCCGCGAGATGGCGCGCAAGCCCGACGACGAGCCGGGCTCCGAACTGTTCACCGTCGCCCCCAACTTCGCGTTCGAGCACGCCGCGGTGCGCGGCGTGCCCAAGGAGGGCGAGCCGCCGCTGGACCTGAGCAACGTCAAGGGGATCCTCAACGGCAGTGAGCCGGTGTCCCCCGCGTCGATGCGCAAGTTCTTCGAGGCGTTCGCGCCGTACGGCCTGCGGGAGACGGCGATCAAGCCGTCCTACGGCCTGGCCGAGGCGACGTTGTTCGTGTCCACCACGCCGATGGACGAAGCGCCCACCGTCATCCATGTCGACCGCGACGAGCTCAACAGGCAACGCTTCGTCGAGGTGGCCCCCGACGCGCCGAAAGCCGTCGCGCAGGTCTCGGCGGGCGTCATCGGTGTCGACGAGTGGGCCGTCATCGTCGACCCCGATACGGCCAGCGAGCTGCCCGACGACCAGATCGGCGAGATCTGGCTGCACGGCAAGAACCTCGGCCTCGGCTACTGGGGCAGGGAGGCGGAGACCCAGGAGACTTTCCGCAATATCCTCAAGTCGCGCATCAGCAAGTCGCACGCCGAGGGAGCCGAGGACGATGGGCTGTGGGTTCGCACCGGCGACTACGGCACCTACCACAACGGACACCTCTACATAGCGGGCCGGATCAAGGACCTGGTCATCATCGACGGCCGCAACCACTACCCGCAGGACCTGGAGTACTCGGCGCAGGAAGCCAGCCGGGCCCTGCGCACCGGATATGTGGCCGCGTTCTCCGTCCCGGCCAACGAGCTGCCGCAGGTGGTGTTCGACAACCCGCACACGGGCCTGAAGCACGACCGCGATGACAGCTCCGAGCAGCTGGTGATCGTGGCCGAGCGTGCCCCCGGCACGCACAAGCTCGACTACCAGCCGATCGCGGACGAGATCCGGGCGGCCATCGCCGTCCGTCACGGGGTGACCGTCCGCGACCTGCTGCTGGTGCAGGCCGGAACGATTCCGCGCACCTCCAGCGGCAAGATCGGGCGCCGCGCGTGCCGCGCCGCCTACCTCGACGGCAGCCTGCGTAGCGGCGTCGGTTCCCCGACCGCCTTCGCCGGCGCTAACGACTGAACCCAGGAACCATGGCTGAACTAGACGACCCCCAAGACCAGCAGGAGAATCTGCCCAACACGAAGACCGACTTGGGCGCCGGCGATGATGCAGTGGGGGCACCTCCCGCTTGCGGGGGACGAAGCGATGCTGAGAAGCGGCGCACAATGACGGTCCCCGAGTTGCGCGAGTGGCTGCGCAACTGGGTGGGCCGGGCCGTCGGGAAGTCACCGGACGACATCGACGAGTCGGTACCGATGGTCGAGCTGGGCCTGTCGTCGCGCGACGCCGTGGCGATGGCCGCCGACATCGAGGACATGACCGGTGTCACGCTGTCGGTCGCGGTGGCGTTCCAGCATCCGACCATCGAGTCGCTCGCCACGCGGATCATCGAGGGCGAGCCCGAGATCGACACCTCGGGCGACGACGTTTCGGACTGGACGCGCAACGGCCCGGCCGACCGTGTCGACATCGCGATCGTGGGCTTGTCGACCCGGTTGCCCGGCGACATGAACACCCCCGACGAGACGTGGCGGGCGCTGATGGAGGGCCGCGACGCCATCACCGACTTGCCGGAGGGGCGCTGGGAAGAGTTCCTGGAGGAGCCGCGGCTGGCCGAGCGGCTGGCGAAGGCCCGCACCCGCGGCGGCTACCTGACGGACATCAAGGGTTTCGACTCCGAGTTCTTCGCGGTGGCCAAGACCGAAGCCGACAACATCGACCCGCAGCAGCGGATGGCGCTGGAGCTGACCTGGGAGGCGCTCGAGCAGGCGCACATCCCGGCGTCGAGCTTGCGCGGACAGTCCGTCGGCGTTTACGTCGGAGTCTCCAACAACGACTACAGCTTCCTGGCGGTGTCCGACCCGACCGTCGCGCACCCCTACGCCATCACCGGCACCGCGACGTCGATCATCGCCAACCGGGTCTCCTACTTCTACGACTTCCGCGGTCCGTCGGTCGCCGTCGACACCGCGTGCTCGAGCTCGCTGGTGGCCATCCACCAGGCCGTGCAGGGCCTGCGCAACGGCGAGGCCGACGTCGCGGTCGCCGGTGGCGTCAACGCGCTGATCACGCCCGTGGTGACGCTCGGTTTCGACGAGATCGGCCAAGTCTTGTCCCCCGACGGCCGGATCAAGTCGTTCTCCTCGGACGCCGACGGCTACACCCGCTCCGAGGGTGGCGGGATGCTGGTGCTCAAGCGGGTCGACGACGCCCGCCGCGACGGCGACCAGATTCTGGCCGTGATCGCGGGCAGCGCGGTCAACCACGACGGCCGGTCCAACGGCCTGATCGCGCCGAACCAGGATGCGCAGGCCGACGTGCTGCGCCGGGCTTACAAGGACGCCGGCATCGACCCGCGCACCGTCGACTACATCGAGGCGCACGGCACCGGGACCGTCCTGGGCGACCCGATCGAGGCCGAGGCCCTGGGCCGCGTCGTCGGCCGGGGACGTCCGGCCGATCGCCCGGCTCTGCTGGGTGCGGTGAAAACCAATGTGGGTCACCTGGAGTCGGCGGCCGGCGCGGCCAGCATGGCCAAGGTGGTGCTGGCCCTGCAGCACGACAAGCTGCCGCCGTCGATCAACTTCGCCGGGCCCAGCCCCTACATCGACTTCGACGCGATGCGCCTGAAGGTGATCGACCAGCCCACCGATTGGCCGCGGTACGGCGGCTACGCGCTGGCCGGGGTGTCGAGCTTCGGCTTCGGCGGTGCCAACGCGCACCTGGTGGTGCGCGAGGTGCTGCCGCGCGACGTGATCGAACGCGAACCCGAGCCCGCGCCCGAACCGCAGGCCGCGGCCGAAACCGCCGATGCCCCCACCATGGAGAGTCACGCGCTGCGCTTCGACGACTTCGGCAACATCATCCCGGACGCCGAGGCGGCCGAGGAGGACGAAGACTACGAGCTGCCCGGCGTCACCGACGAGGCGCTGCGGCTGAAAGAGATCGCACTGGAGGAGCTCGCCGCGCAGGAGGCGGAGGAGCCGACCAAACCCCTGATCCCGCTGGCCGTTTCGGCCTTCTTGACCTCGCGCAAGAAGGCGGCGGCCGCCGAGCTGGCCGACTGGATGGAAAGCCCGGAGGGTCAGGCGTCGTCGCTGGAATCGATCGGGCGGGCGCTGTCGCGGCGCAACCACGGCCGCTCCCGGGCGGTGGTGCTGGCGCACGACCACGAAGAGGCCATCAAGGGCCTGCGCGCGGTGGCCGAGGGCAAGCAGCGGCCGGGCGTGTTCAGCGTCGACGGGCCGGTGACCAACGGCCCGGTGTGGGTGCTGGCCGGGTTCGGCGCGCAGCACCGCAAGATGGGCAAGAGCCTGTACCTGCGCAACGAGGTCTTCGCCGAGTGGATCGAGAAGGTCGACGCGCTGGTCCAGGACGAGCTGGGTTACTCGGTGCTCGAGCTGATCCTCGACGACTCGCAGGATTACGGCATCGAGACCACCCAGGTCACCATCTTCGCGATCCAGATCGCGCTGGGCGAGCTGCTCAAACATCACGGCGCCAAGCCCGCCGCGGTGGTCGGTCAGTCGCTGGGTGAGGCGGCGTCGGCGTACTTCGCCGGCGGTTTGTCGCTGCGCGACGCCACCCGGACCATCTGCTCGCGCTCGCACCTGATGGGTGAGGGCGAGGCGATGCTGTTCGGCGAATACATCCGGCTGATGGCGCTGGTGGAGTACTCCGCCGACGAGATCAAGACGGTGTTCTCCGACTTCCCGGACCTGGAGGTGTGCGTCTACGCCGCCCCCACGCAGACCGTCATCGGCGGTCCGCCCGAGCAGGTGGACGCGATCATCGCCCGCGCGGAGTCCGAGGGCAAGTTCGCCCGCAAGTTCCAGACCAAGGGCGCCAGCCACACCCAGCAGATGGACCCGCTGCTCGGGGAGCTCGCCGCGGAGCTGCAAGGCATCAAGCCGACGAGCCCGACCGTCGGGATTTACTCGACCGTGCACGAGGGCACCTACATCAAGCCCGGCGGCGAGCCGATCCACGACGTCGACTACTGGAAGAAGGGGCTGCGCCACAGCGTCTACTTCACCCACGGCGTCCGTAACGCCGTCGACAGCGGGCACACCACCTTCTTGGAGCTTGCGCCCAATCCGGTCGCGCTCATGCAGGTCGGACTGACCACGGCCGCGGCCGGGCTGCACGACGCCCAGCTGATCCCGACGCTGGCCCGCAAGCAGGACGAGGTCGAGTCGATGGTCTCGACCATGGCGCAGCTCTACGTCTACGGCCACGACCTCAACATCTGGACGCTGTTCACCCGTGCCGCCGGACCGGCAGACTACGCGAACATCCCGCCGACCCGGTTCAAGCGCAAGGAGCACTGGCTGGACGTGCACTTCGCGCACGGCGGCAGCTCGGCGCTCATGCCGGGCAACCATGTCGCGCTGCCCGACGGCCGCCACGTCTGGGAGTTCCACCCCCGCGGTGCGACGGACCTCGCCGCCCTGGTGAAAACCGCTGCGGCCGAGGTGCTTCCGGACGCGCAACTCGCGGCGGCCGAACAGCGTGCGGTTCCCGGCGAGGGCGCCCGGCTGGTGACGACGCTGACCCGGCACCCCGGCGGCGCGTCGGTGCAGGTGCATGCCCGCATCGACGAGTCCTTCACGCTGGTCTACGACGCGCTGGTGGCCCGGGCCGGGGAAGCCGGCGTCGCCCTGCCGGCCGCGGTCGGTGCCGCAGCGGCGATCACCGCCCCGTCCAACGGGGCGGCGGCCGCGCCGGAGACGCCCGTCGAGGAGGCCGACGCCGAAACCCTGACGGACAGCCTGACCAACCGGTACTTCTCGGCCAGCATGGGCAAATGGTCGCCGGAGTCGGGCGAGACCGTCGCGGAGCGCCTGGGCCTGATCGTCGGCTCGGCCATGGGTTATGAACCAGAGGACCTGCCGTGGGAGGTGCCGCTGATCGAGCTCGGCCTGGACTCGCTGATGGCGGTGCGGATCAAGAACCGCGTCGAGTACGACTTCGACCTGCCGCCGATCCAATTGACGGCGGTCCGCGACGCCAACCTCTACAACATCGAGGAGCTGATCAAGTACGCGGTCGAGCACCGCGACGAGGTCGAGCAGCTGCACGAATACCAGAAGACGCAGTCACCCGAAGAGATCGCCCGGATGCAGGCGGAGATGGTGAGCGGCGCGACGCCGGCCACGGTGACGGCGCCGGCACCCGATCCGCAGGCCGAGCCGCAGACGCAAGAGGCGCCGCCGCCGGCCTCCGACGCGCCCCTCCCGCCACCGCCCACGGACCCGTCGGGACCCAAGGGAAATGGCGCCGGGCAGGCAAAGCCCAACCTCGCGGGCGCCGCACAAGCGCTCAACCAGGAGGCGGTCACCAAGGCGCTCAACTCCGACGTGCCGCCGCGCGACGCCTCCGAACGGGTCACGTTCGCGACGTGGGCGATCGTCACCGGCAAGTCCCCGGGCGGCATCTTCAACCCGCTGCCCAAGCTGGATGACGAGCAGGCCGCGAAGATGGCGCAGCGCCTCTCCGAGCGGGCCGAGGGCCCGATCACCGTCGAGGACGTGCTGACGTCGCAGAACATCGAGGCGCTGGCCGAGAAGGTGCGCAGCTACCTCGAGGCCGGCGAGCTCGACGGATTCGTGCGCACCATCCGGGCGCCGCAAGACGATTCGCAGATACCGGTTTTCGTCTTCCACCCGGCCGGCGGTTCGACGGTGGTCTACGAGCCACTGCTCAAGCGGTTGCCGCCGGACACCCCGATGTACGGGCTCGAGCGCGTCGAGGGCACCGTGCAGGAACGGGCCGCCCAATACGTGCCCAAACTGCTCGAGATCAACGGCGACAAGCCGTTCATCCTGGTGGGCTGGTCACTGGGTGGCGCCCTGGCCTATGCCTGCGCGATCGGGCTCAAGCGGATGGGCGCCAACGTCGCGTTCGTCGGCATGATCGACACGGTCCGGGCCGGCGAGGAGATCCCGCAGACCAGGGAGGAGACCCGCAAGCGGTGGGACCGGTACGCGAGGTTCGCCGAGCGCACCTTCAACGTGGAGATTCCCGCGATCCCCTACGAGCAGCTCGAGGAGCTCGACGACGAGGGCCAGGTCAAGTTCGTGTTGGAGATCGTCCAGCAGAGCGGCGTGCAGGTCCCGGGCGGGATCATCGAGCACCAGCGCACGTCATACCTGGACAACCGCGCCTTGGAAACGGTCCAGATCGAGCCGTACGACGGTCACGTCACGCTCTACATGGCGGATCGCTACCATGACGACGTCATCGAGTTCGAGCCGCGGTATGCGGTTCGTCAGCCGGACGGCGGCTGGGGTGAGTACGTGGCCGACCTCGAGGTCGTGCCGATCGGTGGGGAACACATCCAGGCCATCGACGAGCCGATCATCGCGAAGGTGGGGGCGCACATGACCGAGGCGCTGGACAACATCGAGGCGGGGCGCCGCCGGACGAGTGAGGTGGGCAAGTAGTGACCGGTGCGGAGCCTTCTCGCGCTCACACGACAGCTGAAAAGCTGGCCGAGCTGCACGTTCGCCTGGAATTGGCCAAGGAGCCGGGAGGTGAGAAGGCGGTCGCCAAGCGCGACCAGAAGGGCATTCCCAGTGCCCGCGCCCGCATCCACGCACTGGTCGATCCGGGCACCTTCCTCGAGGTCGGGGCGCTGGCCAAAACGCCGAACGACCCGAACGCGCTCTACGGTGACGGCTGCGTCACCGGGCACGCCATGATCGACGGCCGGCCGGTCGGGGTGTTCTCCCACGACCAGACGGTGTTCCAGGGCACGGTCGGCGAGATGTTCGGCCGCAAGGTCGCGCGGCTGATGGAGTGGTGCGCGATGGTTGGGTGCCCGATCATCGGCATCCAGGACTCGGGTGGTGCCCGGATTCAGGACGCGGTCACCTCGCTGGCGTGGTACGCCGAGCTGGGCCGTCGCCACGAGGCGCTGTCCGGTCTGGTCCCGCAGATCTCCCTCATCTTCGGCAAATGCGCTGGGGGAGCGGTGTATTCGCCGATCCAAGACGATCTGCTCGTGTCGGTGCGCGATCAGGGTTACTTCTTCGTCACCGGTCCCGACGTCATCAGGGAGGTCACCGGCGAGGACGTCACCCTCGACGAGCTCGGCGGCTCCGACGCGCAGGCCCGCTACGGCAACATCCACCAGGTGGTGGATTCCGAGGCCGAAGCGTTCCAGTACGTGCGTGACTTCCTGTCATTCCTGCCGTCCAATTGCTTCGACAATCCGCCGATCGTCAACCCCGGGCTGGAGCTAGAGGTCACGCCGACCGACCTGGAGCTCGACACGATCGTGCCGGACTCCGACAACGCGGCCTACGACATGCACGAAATCCTGCTGCGCATCTTCGACGACGGCGACTTCCTCGAGGTCGCCGCGCAGCACGGGCCGGCCATCATCACCGGGTACGCCCGCGTCGACGGGCGCCCGGTCGGCGTCATCGCCAACCAGCCCATGCACCTGGCCGGGTCGATCGACAACGAGGCCTCCGACAAGGCCGCGCGGTTCATCCGGTTCTGTGACGCGTTCAACGTCCCGCTGGTGTTCGTGGTGGACACCCCGGGCTTCCTGCCGGGCGCCGAGGAGGAGAAGAGGGGCATCATCAAGCGCGGCGGCCGGTTCCTCTACTCGGTGGTCGAGGCCGACGTGCCGAAGGTGACGATCACCGTGCGCAAGTCCTACGGTGGCGCCTACGCCGTGATGGGATCCCGGCAGCTGACCTCCGACTTCAACTTCGCCTGGCCCACCGCGCGTATCGCGGTGATCGGCGCGGAGGGCGCCGCGCAGCTGCTGATGAAGCGGTTCCCCGACCCGACGACGCCCGAGGCGCAGCAGATCAAGAAGGACTTCATCGAGGGCTACAACCTCAACATGGCGATCCCGTGGACCGCCGCCGAACGCGGCTTCATCGACGCGGTCATCGACCCGCACCAGACCCGGTTGTTGCTGCGCAAGTCGTTGAAGCTGTTGCGGGACAAGCAGTTGTGGTTCCGCACGGCCCGTAAGCACGGGCTGATCCCGGTCTAAGGGGCAGCTAGGCGGCCGGACCCGCCGGCGGCGTGGCCGGCTCTGTGCGCTGCCCGGTCTCAGTGCCCCGGCGCGGGACCCAATCCGGCCCCTCCAGCGCGTCGGGGATGAGCCAGTACAGGACAGCAAAATTTGCCACCGCCAGCACGCCGTGCAACACGATGTCGCGCGGTTCGAAGCCGAGCGGTCCAGGCGTGTGATGCGTCGCGAAGATCGCGCCGATGATCACCAGAGCCACGAAAACCAACGAGCTGAGCGCAGTTACGGCGACCGCCGCGCGGCGCTGGACCGCGCCGAAGACGGCCAACACCCCAAACCCGAACAGTAGTGCGCTGTGCCAGGGTGTCAACGCGAGTCCCAGCAGCGGGGCGCCGACGGGCGGGGCGTGGGGATGGACGCCGGCGGAGACGAACCCGGCTGTGCCCAGAGCAATCAGCAGCAAGCCATCGGCCAGTAGGTACCACCGGCCACTTCGGAAGTGGCTCGGGTTGCGGCTGATCAGGCGTAGCTCGGATGTCAAACGCCCCATGGGGCCTTGGGTGACAGGCGACATTGCTCAACCTTCCCGCCGCGGCGGAGGCGTGCTCGCAGTCGGCGTAACGGGCCTTCGGGTCTCGTCGACTACCACGCCCGGCGTGGTCGTCGGCACATGCAAGACGGTGTCAGACAGATGGATCATCTCCGTTCGGCAGTGGCGCTGAGATCGCCGATGGGTAGCCATCGGCGACCACATGGTGCTCGTTTTGCGTCTCCGCACCCGGTCTTACCCACTCCGTACCCGGACACGCGCTGCCCGCGAAACTCTCAGCGATGTCCCAGGTGGCAGGCAGCCGTTCGAGTGGCGTGGCGGCAGTGTGGGCAGTGACCGAGCGCGAGTTGAGTTCCACACGAGTTGCGCGCGCAAGCCCCATGGCAGCATTGGCAATGTGTGTTTCTCGATGACGGCTGACCTGGTGGCAGGGACCGCGTTGCTGCCCGTGGCCGCGGTGTCACTGCGAGAGGTGAAACACCCGCGGGAGCTGCCGTTCGCGCTGCTGCCGACTATCTTCTCCCTGCACCAGTTCATCGAAGCTGTCGTATGGGCGGCCAAGGACGGTGACCGGTCCGTCGGCGTCGCACATCTGGCGGTTCTGGCGTATGTACTGATCGCCTTCGCGTTGTTGCCGACGTACGTTCCGCTGGCGGTGCTACTTCTCGAACCGAAGGGGGCCCGGTTACGAGTGGCGCCGTTCGTGTTGCTCGGTGTCGTCGTGTCGTCGTACCTCGCCTTCGCCGTCCTGGCCAATCCGGTCAGCGTGCGCAGGCTTCCACATGCGTTGAGTTACCACACCGGCGTCGAGAACGGCGCTGTGTGGGCGGTGCTCTACATCGTGGCTGTCATCGGGGGGGCGGTGATGTCGGGCTATCGATCGATCGTCGCTTTCGGATTGCTCAACCTGGTCGGGCTGATCGTGGTCGCCGTCCTCTACACCCGGGGGTTCGCATCACTGTGGTGCGTCTACGCTGCGGCGGCGTCGGTTCTGGTTCTGCTACACATGGTGCGCCGCAGGCGCTTACCCGACCCGCATCGCTACCACGGTGTGCCGACGCGTCCGCTGATACCCCACTGAGGCCCGACGAATCACTGTCAGGGGTCGACCGTCAGCGCGCCGTCGATCAGTTCGTCGAACCGCTCCAACGCCTCGTCGCAGTCGGCGTCGATGCCGCGCAGCGCGCCGCGGTCGGCGAGATACCGCTGCGCGTAGAGCCGGGCGACCAGCGCCTTGCGCTCCCCGCCGCGGATGGCACGCTCCCAGGCGGCCTGCTCGGTGAGCAGCGCCGCGGCGTACACGTCACCCATGAATTGGGCCAGCGGGAACAGCCGCGCCTCGGCGACGTCGCGGTCCAGTTTGGACCATGCCGTAATCGCCGCATCCAAGTCCTCGATGCGCCCCGCGACCAGCCTGGTGGTGTCGTCGTCATCGGAAACCGACACCGCGTCACGCAGCCGCGCCAACAACGGCTCATGGGCGCGGGTCTGCTCGATGCCGCGCCGCACATCCAGGCAGAGGATGTTGTCGGGCCCCTCCCAGATGGTGTTCACCTGCGCGTCGCGCAGCAGCCGGGCCACCGGCCAGGTCTCGATATAGCCGTTGCCGCCGTGGATTTCGATCGCATCGGACGCGGCGGTGATCCCGAGCCGGCAGACCTTGAGCTTGGTGACCGGCACGGCGATGCGCTGCCGCATGCTGCGGGGCTGGCGATGGTTGGTGGCACCGGTGCCGTCGAAAACCATCGCCTGCGCGGCTTCGACGTCGACGACCAGCTCGGCGAGCTTGCGCCGCATCAGCGGCTTGTCGATGAGCGCGCCGCCGAACGCCTGCCGCCGCCGGGCGTAACACAGCGACTCGACCAGGGCGCGGCGCGCGTTGCCGAGCCCGAACAGGGCGATGCCGAGGCGCGCGGCGTTGGTCAGCTCCATCATGCGGCCCAGCCCCTTGCCGTCCGACGGTCCCGCTTGCCCTGCTGAGCCGCTCGCCTTCTCGGACAGCAGAAACGCCTCGGCGTCAACGAATTCCACCTCGCCGGAGGCCACCGATCGGGTGCCGAGCTTGTCCTTGAGACGGCGCACCCGCACCCCGTTGCGCGACCCGTCGCGGCGGGTGCGCAGCACCAGGAAGTTGGCGATGCCCCGCGACGAGTCGGGTGCGCCCTCCGGCTTGGCCATCACAACGAACGCCTCGCCGCCGCAGTTGGACGCAAACCACTTGAAGCCGTTGAGAATCCACGCGTCCCCAGCGCGTGTCGCCGTCGTCTCGAGCGCACCCAGGTCCGAGCCGCCGGTGCGTTCGGTCAGCAGTTGCGCCGTCTCGCCCGCCCACTCGCCCGAGGCGAACTTGGCCAGCACGTGCTCTCGCACGTCGGCCGGCGCGTACCCGGCCACCAGCGACTGGACCATGCCGCCGCCGGTGCCCAGCGCGCAGCCCATCCCGATATCGGCCTGGTTGAGCAGATAGTTGGACGCGAACAGGCCCAGGCCCGAGCTCACCTTGGCGGCGCGCGCGTCGTCGCGCAGGGCCTGCTGGGCATCCAGGACCGCGCGCTTGGACTGGGTGAAGGAGACCGGCATGACGACCTGGCTGACGTCGTGTCCCCAGCGGTCGTAACGCTCCAGCCGGGGTGGGTTGCGGTCGGTCTCCTCCGCCCATCGCGCGACCGGACCGCCCATCAGCTCGCCCATGCGCACCAGATGCGGCTCTAGGACCGCCAGTTCATCCGGCTGCAGGTAGTACGCCATGGTGAACTGCAGGGTGGGATCGGTGCGATACCAGTTGAGACTGACGGCCCCGCGGTAGTTTTCGGTTTGGTAGCGCTGCGATTTCTCCTCCGTGGAGAAGGGCAGCCTGTCCACCGCCTCGACGGCGTAGTCGCTCATGGGAGTGACGCTACGCGCCCGTGAGGAAAACCAGACGTACCCTGCCGATCTGGATTTCATCACCGTTGGCCAGCACCGCCGAGTCGACGGGCTCCCGGTTCAGATAGGTGCGGTTCATGCTGCCCACGTCGACGACGCGGAATTGGCCACCCTCGCTACGTATTTCGGCGTGCCGACGGCTGACGGTGATGTCGTCGAGGTAGATGTCGCTTTCGGGATGCCGGCCCGCCGCCATGACGGGTTGGGTCAAGGTGAACCGTGCGCCGGCGTTGGGCCCGCGCGTGACGACGAGCAGCGCCGAGCCCGGGCTCAGCGTCGGTGTGTCCTCGAGCGCCGCGGCGGCGGCGGTTGCCGGCGCGTCGAACTCGGGCGGCACCGCGGTGCCGATGTCGCCGGTGAGTTCCTCCGAACCTTCGCGCTGCGTCGGCCGGTTCGGCGTAGACCCGGTGTCGCTCACGCGGCTCGCGGCAGATCCGGGCTGGCCGCGGCGCCCTGCGACGTCGGCCGCGTCGGTGCCGGTGCCCAGCCGACGTAGGTCAGGTACACACCGACAACGGCGAAGACGACGCACGCCGCTATCCACCAGGCTTGCGCGCCGATCATGTCGTTGGCCAGCGAGGCGAAGAACTTGGGGAAGGCCACCAGCAGCAGGCCCCGCAACACGATCAGCCAGCCGAGCAGGGAAACGATGGCCGCCGCGGCGCCGCGCCAGTTCTGGTGAGCGGCGACAATGGTCAGGCCGAGCAACAAGATGAAGGCGCCGGTGACGAAGGTCCACATCGAGTTCGCCTCGAACTGCGACAGCAGCGATTGCATGTCGGACGCGCGCGCCACCGCCGTCACATCGACAATCACGAGGAAGGGACCGAGCACGCGGGAGAAGAAGCGTGTCGTCTGCGACTGTTGTGGAACGTTCATTGCCGTACCTCTCATGCGGCGCCGGTCATTCGGCGATCTCCTTTATCGGAGCACTTGACCGCGGCGTCGAGATAGGGACTTATGGCACTCCCTGGCAGGGAGGGGGGCTTATACCGGTGCCACGAACTCGGACGTGTAAAACTCCGCCGGATTCTGCGAGTTCGGGTTGGACCGCTCGATAATCACCCACACGCCAGTGGTGCCGGGCCGAATGGTGTCTTGGACGGTCGCCGTTCCGTTGCCCGCCGGGTCGATGTCCATGCCGGAGAAGGCGGTGCCCGGATCACCCGGCCCGCAGGGACTCGACGACGGCCGCGGCATCTGGATGAGCCCGACGTCGAAGTGGGTGCCCGGCTCGGGCTCGTCGTACAGGTGCACCTCGGCGACCGCTTTTGACCCGGAGGTATGGATCTGGGCCGAACCGGTGCCCAGCCCGGGCCGGGGCACTTTGGGGGCTACGCCGACGCGGCTGAAATCGCAGCGCCGATAGTAGTTGTCCAGGGCTACCGTGGTGCCGCCCTCGGCGGCCGCCTTGGTGTTTTCGAGCGCCGCCGCCGGGGTGATCACCACGGTGATCACCGCCGCACATGTTCCGAGTCGTGTCAGCGCGTGCATGGGGGGCCACCTATTGGGTCCGTGTGAAGTGGATCACAGCGGACTGAGTATTAACCCGAAATCGGCGGAATTAAACCCAATGCGGACAATTACTCGACCGTTAATTTAGGCAGCTATTTGGCGGCTGACTAATTAAAGGCGATGCATTTATAAAGCAGCTAAGGCTTAATGCGGATCGGCCCGGGGGACCACCACCCGCTGCGGGTCGCGGTGCCGAGGTCGAGCCGCGCGGGTTGCGCATCGGCGATGGTGTCGAACTTGCGCAGCGATCCCCAGTCGCGGCCCCAGTCGTGGGACAGGTAGGTCGACATCACATGGGCGCGCAGGAGCAGATCGGTGATCCCAAGCAGACCGCCGTTGACCCCGTCCTGCCAGGTGTCCGTGTCCTGCTTTTTGGCGTTGTAGTCCGGAGTGATCCGGAACTTGGGGATCTCGGTGACGCCGTTGACGTGCAGCATCGGCTGCTGGCAAGGGAAGGCCAGTCCGACCGCCCAGTCCATCAGCACCGGCTGCGTCGAGCCGACGTACTCCTGCAACGAGCGCAGCTCCGGAACGCGCGGCGGGGTCAGGGCGATCCAGTCGTCCGGCGTGAGGGACAGGTCCTCGGCGACCACCCGCACCGCGACGGCGTCGGTCGGCATCTGGGAGCGCGCGAAGCGCAGATTCCGCCATACCTTGGGTTGCTCGCCGTACAGGTCATAAGGCACCAGGCGCCCGGCCGGAAGCACGGCGCCGCCGGGGCCGGGCTTGCCGAATTCCAATTCCACGGTCTGCCCGTTGGTGTGGTGGTGCAGGATGCTGTTGCCGGCGATCGTGCCGGCGGCGGTCACCACCACCAACGGGTGTCCGGCGTCGGCCTTCGGCAGTTGGTACCACGCCGAGGTCAGCTTGCTCTGTTGTTGCGCGCCGCTGGTGTAGCTGCCCGCCAGCGGCACCTGATCGGGGTTGAGGCCGTACGGCAGCGGCACCGTCGACCCGTTGACACCCGGCGTGCTCAGCTTGGTCGGCGCATCCCAGTCGTAGTCGGTTCCGGGCTGCGGCACCGACGTCTCCTTGACCGACTCCGCGAGCGTGCGATCCGGTACCCCGTTGGGGGTGAACCCGGTCGGGTTGACACCCCCCAGCGGGCCCAGCGGGCCGTAATTGTCGGGCAGGGCCGCCATGAAGCCGGCGTTGCTGTCCGGCTCGACGAGCACGTCGTCGGCCAGCCCGCAACCGCCGCTGAATTCCCGCAGGTTGTCCCAGGCGTTGGAGTAGGTGGGGTACTGGCGCACGATGCCGGCCGTCATCGACGCGATGAACACCACCGCCATCAATCCCGCTGCGACGGGGATGGGCGCCGCCGTCACCAGCCGCGCCAACCGTCCCTCGCCGCGGCTCCTGGACGCGAAGTGCAGGTACATCGCCCACAGGGCGGCGATCGCGAATAATGCGAAAAAGATTGTGCTGATCGTGATTCCACCGATTTTCGGCATGCTGCTGTTAAACGGCACGCCATAGCTGGAGACGTACCACCAGCCGTTGGTGGTGGCGAAGCACAGCGCCAAGATGAAAAGCACCGCCGCCAAAAACGCCATCCGGTTGCGCGACCAGCGCAGCACCTCATGTGACACCAGCACCGTCGTCAGCGCGGCCATCGCGGCCCCCACCGCCGCGAACAGCCCGAAGTGGTGCACCCACTTGGTGGGCGTGAACATCAGGAAGAACATGGTGCCGAAGATGACGCCCATCAGTCGCCACGCCGGTCCACGGGCCACACCGGGAACTCGCTTGCGCCGCAACATGATGAACACGGCCGTGAACAGGCACAGCGCGGTGATCAGGAAGCCGAAGCGGCGCGAAAGCGATCCGTCGACGGTGGGCAGAATCAGGTAGTAGTAGCGCAGGTTCTCGGTGTACCAGGCCTGGCTGGGCCCGATGTCGGTGCGAATCCTGGTGGCTTCCAACACCGTTGACAGCGTCTGGTCGGCGAACACCACGGTCAGGATGACCGTTCCGGCGGCCAGCATGGGTGCCACCAGCGGCCAGGTGCCGACCAGGCGATGGCGGCGGACCAGAATGCGCAGGATCGGACGGCCACCCGCGATCAGCGCGGCCACCGCGATCAGTCCGGTGGGCTGGACGCCGAGCGTGAAGGCCGCGGTGATGACCGCCAGCGCCGCGGGCGTCAGCCGGCTGTAGCGCATCGAGCGCTCGATCAGCACATAGGTGATCAGCGATCCGACGGCGATGATGGGTTCGGGCCGCAGGCCGTTGTCGAACGGCATCCAGGCGGTCAACAGGACCATGCCCGCCGCCCAGTTCGCCGCCTTGCTGCGGGCGACCGCGGGCCCCAGCCGGGGCAGCACCTCGCGCGAGAGCAGCAGCCAGCACACGATCCCTGCGATCAAGTCCGGCAACCGCATCCACAGGCTGGCGTCGCTGACATGGGTCATTAGCGCCAGCAGGTTGTAGTACCAGCCGAAGGGGTCCTCGGGGCTACCGAACCAACGGAAGTAGTTCGACATGTAGCCGGCGCGGTCGGCGACCCGGGCCATGCCCAGGATGTAGCCGTCGTCCGACGAGTTCGCCCCGATCACGTGCCACAGCACGAATCCGGAGATCACGGTGACGTCGGCCAGGGTGAACGTGCGCCAGTTCGCCGGGATCAGCCGGCGCATCCGGTGACCGTCCAACTGGTCGAGCCGCCACAGCGCGACCAGCGAGACGATGGTGGACACGATCGCCAGCACCATCGCGACAAGTTTCAAAGTCGTTGGGGTGGTGGAGAACCGGGTGTCGATGGTGGCCGACAGCTGCAAATCCGGCGGGGCGGGGCCGGTCAGGTCGGTGAACACCCCCACGATTTGCGGCCGCAGGTTCGGATCGGGGAAACCGCCGCCGAGCGGTCTGCCCGCCGGATCGTTCAGTCCGACAAACGTGGCGTAGGCGCCCGCCTTCGTAGAGGTGATCTCGATGCGCTGACATTGGGGGGATGCCACCTGGTCACGCGCCGCGCTGGCGATCACCACGTTGCGGTCGGTGACGTCCACGCGCTTGCCGTTGACGACCACGAACAACGCGTTCAGCGCGGCGTCCTTGCCCTTCTTGGGCGCGGTGCTGAGCACGACGCCGCCCTCCGGTGGCAGGTCGCGCGCCACCGAGCACGGCACGGTGACGTGCACGTCGACGGGGGTCAGCGAAATCAGCGGCGCGGTAACGCTGTTCAACTGGCCGTTCTGCGGCCAATTCAGCGTCGCGGTGGTCTGCACGACGGGCAGCAGCGGGGTGGCCACCGACAGGATGAAGCCGATCAGCCCGGCGATCGTCGCGACCCACCGCGTCACCCTCACGTTCTTGACGGTCGTGACGGTCATGGGAGCGCCCGAATCGGTCCCTGCCGGCTCCAGCCGTGCACTGTCATCACACCCTGTTCGATTACGGCGTCCGGCGCCTGATCAGCCGGCACCAACCGGAAGTACTGCTCCACGGATCCCCAGTCCCGATACCAGTCGCCACGCAGATACGTCGCGACCGTCGAGGTGCGCAGCATCGTCTGCAGGAACAGGAACGGCCCGCCGGCCTCACCGGACTGCCACCCGTTCGACGACGACGCCGTTTGTTTGTGGTCCGGCAGGATGCGGTACTGCGGAAGTTCGGCAACGCCAAGGTGTTCGGAGAACGGCCGCTGGCACGGGAAGTTCGCGGCGGTCGCGATGT
This sequence comes from Mycobacterium sp. 852002-53434_SCH5985345, assembly GCF_001667155.1. NCBI lineage: Bacteria > Bacillati > Actinomycetota > Actinomycetes > Mycobacteriales > Mycobacteriaceae > Mycobacterium > Mycobacterium sp. 852002-53434_SCH5985345. The sequence continues at coordinate 32,923 of NZ_LZIE01000061.1, read as the reverse complement.
CCATCAGCACCGGCGTCTGCGATCCCATCAATTGCTGCAGGGTCCGCAGCACCGGAACCCGCGGCGGCGTGAACGCGAACCACTGGTCCGAACTCAGGTTCGGGTCGTAGGCGACGATCCGCGCCACGTTCGCCTCGGGCGGCGCCCAGGTCAGCGGGAATCGCAGATTGCGCCACGCCGGCTCGGGCCCGATGTCGATCGGCTGCACCTCCGCGAGCGGCTGGGTGCTGCCGTCGGGGCGGGCCACGCCCCACTGCAACTTCAGCGACTGCCCATAGGTGAAGGTGCCGTCCTCCTTGTACGACCAGATGGCGCCGGACGCCGAAACCACGACGATCGGACGGTCGCCGGTGCGCGGCGGCAGCTGGTACCAGGCCGAGGTAGCGGTGGCGGCCAGCGAGTTCTCGCCGTAGCTGCCCATCACCGGGGTGCGGGCCGGGTCGAGGCCGAACGGCAGCGCCGCGTGCGAGCCGTTGACACCGGCGGGGCCTTTCCCGCCGGCGGTCCCCGCGGAGTCACTCATCGCGGCGTTCGGCTTGTTCGGTGACGCGTCGGAATTCACCACTCCCGGCTTGGTGACCACCGGATAAGACCTCAGGTCGTCGCCGACGCCATCGGGTTTGAAGCCGACCGGATTGGCGCCGCCGAGCGGGCCGTCCGGGCCGAAGGTCTGCCCGGGCGCCGGCTCGAGCATGCCGGCGTTGGGGTCGGGCTCGGTCAGCACGTCGTCGGCCATCGCGCAGCTGGCGGGCGACAGCCCCGAACTGATGGCGGCCAGATTGGCCTTGCCGGTGGTGTAGAGCGGGTAGCGGAACACCGCGCCCTTGGTCAACGAGGCGACTTCGCCGACCACCATGATGGTCGCGACCACCAGCAGCGGGGTCGACGCCAGCACCCGGTTGCGCCGGCTGTCCTTGACCTCGGTGTGCCCGGCGTAGTCCATGCGGAAGTGCTGCCAGGCGGCCAGCAGGCCGGTGAGGATGGACAGCGTCAAGAACATCGACGTCACGGGGTGGCTGGCGACGACCGGCTGGATGTCGTACCACGGCACCCCGTAGTTGCCCACGTAGAACCAGCCGTTGACGCCGGAGGTCGCGACCGCCAGCACGAACAGCAGGGCCGTGACGTACAGCGTCAGGTTGCGGCGGTTGTGCAGTCCGATCCGCGCCAAGGCGAACGCGGTGACCGCGCCCAGCGCCCCGGCCAGTCCGGCGAAGGCGCCGAACTGGACCGCCCACTTCGTCGGGGTGAACGTCAACAGCAACAGGCCGACCGCCGTGGTGCCGATCAACCGCCAGGCCGGACCGCTGGCCACCCCGGGCACCCCGCCCCGGCGCAGCAGGATGACCAGCATCCCGAACAGGCACAGCAATAGCACCAGGACCGCGAATCGCCTCGCCATCGACCCGTCGGGGTTGGACTCCACCGTCAGGAAGTAGTAGCGAAGCCAGTCCTGGTACCACGCGATCGTCGGCCCGACCTTGTATTTGATCCGCGCCGACTCGGCGACGGTCGCCAGCGTCTGACTGCGGAACACCACGACGGTGATCAGCGACAGCGACGCCCCCAGCACCGCCAGCGGAGCGAGCAGCCCGTCGGTCGCCCGGCGCCGCCGGATCGTCTGGGCGACGGCCCGCGAGCCGGTCAGCAGCGCCGCGACGGCGATCAGGCCCTGCGGCGCCAGCGTCGCGGTGAGCATTGCGACGAAGATGGCGACGGCGGCCGGGGCCAGGCGCTGCAGCGCGATCGCGCGTTCGACCAGGATCCAGGTGATCAGCACCCCGAGCGCGATCAGCGGCTCGGGCCGCAGACCGTTGTTGAACGGCAGCCAGGCGGCCAGGAACACCGCGCCCGCGGTGAAGACGGCCACCCGGTTGGCCGCCAGGCCGCCCCTGCCGGGCCCCAGCCTGCGCAGGATCAAGTGGCTGATCACCAGCCAGCAGGCGATGCCGGCCAGCGTGGCCGGCAGCCGCATCCACACGCCGGCGGTGCTCACCGACGCCAGCCTGGACAGCACCCCCAGGTACCAGTCGAACGGTGCGTCCGTCGTGCCGAAGTAGCGGTAGTAGTCGGCGATGTAGCCGCCCTTCGGGGCGACCCGGGCGATGGTCAGGTTGTAGCCGTCATCGGACGAGGTGGCGCCGATGACGTGCCAGACCAGCAGCGTCGCGATCACGCCGGCGTCGGCGATCCAGGTGGCGATGCCGACGCGCCGCCACGAATTCCAGCGCGCACGGGGACGGTACCGGGAAAGCCAGGCGATCGGGGACTGCCAATTGACCAGCGTGCCGCCGCCCCGACTGCGGCGGTCGAGCGCGGCCAGCGCGATGACGGCCGTCAGGACGGCCAGCGCGCCCACGCCCATGGCGAGCTGTTTGAGGGCGGTTGGGGCCGTAATGAACCGGGTGTCGATGTCGACGCGGGCCGACAGCCCGGGCTGGGCGGGCACCTTCAGGTCCGTGAAGATGCCGCCGACCTGGGGCTTCTTTTCCGAGGGCAGTATCCCGGAGGCGCCGGGCATGCCGACGAACTCCGCACCCGCCGCGCCCGCGTCGGCCCAGGCGTGCAGCACGCTGCAGGCCCCGCCGGCGACCGCCGGGCGCGGCGCGGCCGCGGCGACGGTGTCGCGGAAGGCCACGACCACCAGGTCCTTGTCCGCCCGCACGAACAGCCCGTTCTTGCCGGCGTCCATCCCGCCGGCGGGCAGGGTGGAGACCACCAGGCCGCCGCCGGCGGGCAGGGTGGCGATCGCCGCGCACGGGATGGAGATGTCCAGCGCGCGCGGCGCCCCGGACACCAGGGGCGCGGTGATCTGGGTGACGTGCCCGTCCGCGGTGCCCTGCGGCCACAGCACCGTCGCCGTGGTCTGTTTCACCGGGAGCAACGGAACCAGAACGCACAACAGCAGACCCACGAGGCCCGCGACGACTGCCACCAAGCGAGGGATCCGCTGCGAACGCTGATCATCGTCGTGGGGCACGAGGCTCGATCGTAAGCGAAGCTCCTTTGTCCGCTGAGGACGCGGGGCCGCGCGGGGCCGCGCGGCCTCAGCCGGGGAGCCGGGCGGCCAGTGTGTCCAGGCCCGGGCCGGCGAGGTCGGCGAGCGCCGCGGGGCGGCCGGACATCGCCATCAGCAGCGCCTCACCGGGGCCGGTGACTTCCGGCCCGCGGCCGTGTTCCCAGTCGACGTCGGTGGCGCGCAATCGCAGGCCCCTGATCCGGCGGCCGGCACCGAGCCTGGGGTTGCCCGGCACCAGCCCGAGGACCCGCTCGAGCCGATCGGCCGGCACGCTGCGCGGCCGGCCCAGCGCGCGGCGGATGTCTTGGTGATGGATGGTGCCGTCGACGAGCGCGATCATTCCGCCGAAACCCGCTGTCAGCCCGCGTGGTTGGAGATGAGCACGCAGAAAGTCGAGCAGCTGTCGCGCGCTCAGGCCGGCGAACTCGTCGACACCCACCTGGTTGGCCCGGACGACCCAGCCCTTGGCGAAGCGCTTCAGTAGCGCCAGCGGACCCAGCTCTTCGTAGCTGACCACATGCGCGACAACCTCTTTCACGGTCCACTTCGAGCACAGGCTGGGGGCGTTCCACTGCTGCGGCGTCAGGGTGGCCAGGAAATCCGCCAGGTCGGCCCGCTCGTCGTGGGCCATGCTCATCAGGGTGGCCGTCATTGCCGGGCCCCGGCGAGCAGGCGCGCATAGCGGTCCAGGTACAGCGGCCAGCCCGCGTCACCGTCGACGCCCTCGGCGACGGATTCCCATCCGGGTCCGTGGCGGTCCAGGTGGCGATGTTCGAGATCGACCCGGGTGCGGTCGTCGGACTCGGCGGTGAAGCGCACCTCGACTTCACTGGTTTTCGACTGGTCGGGTTCCAGTTGCCACGTGGGGCCGATATCCCAGGTGAACACGAGGCGGCGGGGCGGCTCGTAGGCCAAGATCCGCGCCCAGCGGCAAACGCTGCCGTCGACGCCGCGGTCGTAGATGTGCCCGCCCACCCGGGGCTCGAAGACCGTTTCGGCGATCGGGACCGAGAGCAGGTTGTGCTCCCGGGGTTTGAAGTCACCGAACTGCTCGGTGAAGACGGCGAATGCCCGCTCGATCGGGGCGTTGACCAAAACGTGGTGCATAACGTTCGGGATCCGTTGCGTCACAGGTCTTCTCCTTTACTCTCGTCGATCTTTCGGGCGTAGCCGGCCAGAGCCTGCGCCCAGAACCGGTCGAGGTCGGCGCGCAATGCCTCGAGGCCCGTCGGGTCGAGTTGATATACGCGCCGGGTGCCTGCGGCGCGGTCGCGCACCAGCCCCGCGCATTTGAGCACCTTGAGGTGTTGGGAGACGGCCGGTCTGCTGACGGGCAGATGCCGCGCCAGTTCGCCGACCGCGGCCGGCCCGTGCGCAAGCCGCTCCAAGATGGCCCGCCGCGTCCGGTCCGCCAGGGCGTCCCAGACATCTCCGTCGGTTTGGTAAGCCGCCACGAACCGTAAGCTTACACTTACCAATGGTGGGCGCCAACCCTGCGATCGGCCGCGACCTTGGGATCGGTAGCGGCCCCGACCGCCTGCACTGGCGGCATGAACATCGGTCACAACGCCAAGCGGATGCTCGCTGGTGCATTGCTTTCGGGCGGCTTCGCTGCACCTATCAATGGTGCCCGGGCTCACCAGAGCTCAAGAACATGCCGAACTGGGACAGAAACGTCTGCCACCCTTGGTATTTCGATCAGAACAGCCCGGTGACCAATTCGACCATCATCGAAGGTTTTCCACCACCGCGGCCGCCCTCGCCTCCGTGCATCCCGTTCATCAACTGCCTGCCCGGGTTGTGACGGCTAAGTCTTGCGCAGGGGCGCGGGATTCCACAGGCCGCTGCGCGTTGCCGTACCGAGCTGCAGGCGGGCGGGCTGCGCATCGGGGTAATACGGCGTCAGCCGTTGCAGCGAGCCCCAGTCGCGCGACCAGTCGTCCTTCAGATAGGTGGCCATGGTGGTCGCCTTTGCCAGCAGCTCGGTGACGCCCAGCGGTCCGCCGCCGTTGTTGTCCATCACCGGCGAGTTGGCCTCGGCGCCGAAACGGTCCGGCAGGATGCGCCATTTCGGCGCCTCGTCGACGCCGTTCTGGTGGCCGAACGGCCGCTGGCAGGGAAACGCCAGCCCGACCAACCAGTCCAGAAACACCGGGTCCCGCGACCCAACCACGTCCTGCAGCGTGCGCAGCTGCGGAATCCGGGGCGGTGTGAGTGCGATCCAGTGCTGCGGCGCCAGGTCCTCGTCGTCGGCGACCAACCGGATCTGGGTGGCGCCGCTGGGGATGGCCGACAACGGCAAGCGCAAGTTGCGCCAGGCCGGTGAGGCCCCCACATCCGCGAGCTGGAACGACCCACCGGGATGCCCGTGCGCCGCTTCGTCATCGGTGGCCCACTGGACCTGGACCTCGCGGGGGTCGAAGCGGCCGGCCGCGCTGACCACCAACAGCGGCCGCGCCTGGTCGCGATCGGGCAGTCGGTACCAGCCCGATCGCAGGTGGGCGGGCACCTGGATGCCGGGCCGCCAGCTGCCCAGGACGGGGGTGCGCGACGGATCGAGGTTGTAGGGCAGCTGGGCAACCGAACCGTTGATTCCCGGCGCCGGAGTGGTACCGCCCTCGGTGCCGGCCTCGGCGCCGGTGACCAGCTTGTCGTCGTTGATGAAGCTGCGGTCACCTGGACGCTCCATCACGGGGTCGGCGCGGACGTCGGCGGGAATTCCGTTGGGCGTGAAGGCTTCCGAGAGGCCCGCACCGAGGGCGTCACCCGCGGTGGCGCTCACCGGCGACAGGGTGCCGGCGTTGGGGTCCTGTTCCACCAGCACGTCCTCGGCCAGCCCGCACGATTTGCCGGTCAGCGCCTCGAGGTTGGAGCGACCCACCGTCCATGCGGGGTACTGGTCGGTCATCGCCAGGGTCAGCGATGCCACCTCGAACACCACCAGCAGCCACGTCGCAATTGCCAACGGGGACTGGACGATTCCGGCCACGCGTGACCCGTACCGGGTCTTGGGCGGCCCGTCGTTCAGCGAAACGAAGTGGAACCAGGCCGCCAGCAGCAACACCACGACGGTCAGCCCGAGCAGCGCGGTGGCGAAGGCATAGTGCCACGCCGGGAACGAATTCGACCATGGCACACCGAAATTAGACACATACCACCAGCCGTTGACGCTGGCGAACGACAAGGCCACCAGGAACAGCACGACGGCGGCGAACATGGTGCGGTTGCGCCGGGATCGCATCGCCACGGACGTCACGGCGATCGCGGCCAGCGCGCCCAGCGGCCCGGCCAGCCCGGCGAACACCCCGAAGTGGTGGGTCCACTTGGTGGGAGTGAACATCATCGCGATGAACGAGATGATGGTGATCCCGACGATGCGGCGGCTCGGCCCGGCGGCCGTGCCCGGAATCCGGCCCTTGCGCAACGACATTGCGACCGTGATCCCGAGCGCCAGGACCAGCGCCAGCACGGCGAAGCGGCGGGCGACCGACCCGTCGGGGCTGGCCATGAACAAGCGCTCGTAGCGGATGTGTTCGTCGAACCAACTCAGGCTGGGGCCGACGGCGCGCTTGAGCATGCTGGCCTGAACCTCGCCCGCCAGGGTCTGGTCGCGGAAGATGAGGATGGCGGTGACGGTGACCGCGGCGAACAGAGGCGCCACCAGCGGCAGCGCGCCGAACCGCTTGGACCGCCGATGCAGGATGGTCCGCAGCGGCCCGATCGCGACGAGCAGCGCACCGATCGAGGCGATGCCCGTCGGTCCGGAAAACAGCGTCAGCGCACCGATGATGCAGGCGACCGCCACCGGCAGCAACCGGCTGGTGGCCACCGCGCGTTCCACCGAGCACCAGGTCAGCAGGATGCCCAACGCGATGATCGGCTCGGGCCGCAGGCCGTTGTTGAGCGGCAGCCACACGGCCAGGAACATGCCGGCCGCCGTCCACGCCGCGCCGCGGTTCAGCTTCACGGCGTGACCCAGGCGCGGCATGACTTCCCGGCTGATCACCCACCAGCACGTCAGGGCCATGGCCAGGGTGGGCAACCGCATCCAGATGCTGGCGGTGCTGACGTGGGCCCACAACGCCAGCAGGTCGTAGTACCAGCCGAAGGGTGCCTCCGGCGTGCCGAACCAGCGGTAGTAGTTGGCCATGTAGCCGGCGTGCTCGGAAACCCGGGCCATGGTCAGGATGTAGCCGTCGTCGGACGTGTTGGCCCCGACGAACTGCCACCACACCAGCACGGCGATCACCAGCGCGTCCAGGCCGCCGATCGACCACCAGCGGGACGGCAGGAAGCGGCGATGCCGGCTGCCGTCCGCGGTGTCGAGCAGGTGCAGCGCGACCAGGGCGGCGGCGGTCAGGACCACCCCGAGGATCATTGCCGCCATCTTCAGCTGGGTGGGGCTGCTGCTGTAGCGGGTGTCGACGGTCGCCGAGAAGCTCAGGCCCGGCGGCGCCGGCCCCGCCAGATCGGTGAAGACGCCGACGATTTGCGGCCGGAAGTCATAGCCGCACTTCTCCCCGCGCAGCGGCGAGCCGGGATGCTCGGCGTTGGGTCCCTGGGTCAGCCCGACGAACTCGGCGGTGACGCGATCGGCGTGCGCGGTGAAGGTCAACCGCTGGCAGGCCGGGCTCAGCACCTGGTTCAGCGGGGCGGTCACCACCGCGACGTTGCGCACCACCACCACCAGGTAGTCGTTGGCGCGTTGGATGAGCAGCCCGCGGTCGACGGCCTTGGGGGCCTGCTTGGGCACCGTCGACAACAGCACCGTCTTCGCCGTGTTCGCCGGGCCGGCCAGCCCGGCGGCGGCCTGGCACGGCACGGTGATGTTGAGGTCGGTGGCGACGTACCCGATCAGCGGCGCGTCGACGCTCTCGAAGTTGCCGTTCTGGGGCCAGTTGAGCTGTGCGGTGGTCTGGTTGACCGGCAGCAGCGGGGTGGCGATGGCCAGCAGGGCCCCGAGCAGCCCGGCGACGGTGGCAACCAACCGAGTGATCCGGTGGTTCGCTCCCGTGTCGGTCACGGTGGTAGATGCTAGTTCTTCGACGCCGGGCGGCGAGGTGTCGGTGCTCATGAGCGGCTTGTCGGGGGCTTGCGGATGGCCACCACGAACGGGCCGGCGCTGTGCACGACGAACTGTGGGCTGTCGAAGAGGGCGGCCCGCAGGTCGACGGTGTAGCGACGGACGTTGGGCTGGTTGGGATACACGTCCTCAGCGAGCCGCAGCGTGTAGTTGCCGTTCGCGCCGCGGCGCATGAGAAACACCGTGGGTGGTGGCCATGGACAGGTGTCGAGCGCGTGGATGAGGTCGTCGGCCGACTTGAGCTTGGACCACTTGTTGATCTGGGCGCCCCGCAGGTCGAATTGCGCGAGCGGGTTGGCGTAGTGCGACGTCAACCCCTGGAATCCCCAGTAGGGATAGAAGGACAGGAAGCTGTAGTCGGCGGTCATCACAACGGTCTGGTCGCGGGGCCTGCCGGTCGCGGTCGTGATGGCGTGGTCGATGTCGGGGTAGAACTTCTCCGAACTCGGCGGCCGGCGGTCACCGCGCTGGCCGTTGCCGTCGGTGTCGGTGTAGGCGATGGTGAGATCCGGGCGCAGCACGTCGGGAATGTCCTGGCTGAATGCGATCGCGGCGGCCAGGCCGACGGCGCCGGCGACGGGCAGGACGGCCCGCCCGCGCGCGGACAGCGCCCCGACGGCCTCGACGAAGCCGAAGGCCCCGGCGGCCACCAACAACACGGTCAACGTCGGCTGCAGCCGGAAGGACAGCAGCGTGGTGCGCGCCAGCGTCGTCAGCATCGAAAGCAGCGACCACAAGTAGACCGCCAGCACCCCGATGCCGATGGCCCCCGCCCGCACGGAGGAACCCGCCCGCACCACCAACCACAGGGCGCCCAGCAGGCAGACCGCGCCCAGCAGAGAGAACTGCAGCATGGGGAAGGTCAGCACGGCGCCGTCGGCCGGTAGGTAGTGAAAGGCGCTGCCGGAGTTGCTGACCGGGCTGCGGAGCGCCCGCAACAGGAACGGCAGCCAGGTGGTGCTCGCGATCGCCGCGGCGATGACCGCGATGAGGGCCAGCCGGCGCACCGGGTCGAGCGCGGCCCCGAAGCCGCCGCGCCGCCAGCGCGCACCGGCCAGCAATAGCGCCATGAGCAACACCGTGAATGCGCTGAAGGCCAGCAGCAGCGAGTACCAGGTCGCCGTCCAGCCGAGGAATAGGCCCGCACCAACCACGGCGGCCCACCCGCCGTTGCGTTCGCCGCCGCGCAGACCCGACCAGGTCAGCACCAGCACCGGCGGCAGCAGCACTGTGATCATGGCCGCGTAGGGCTCGGGCGAGCCGTAGGCGAGCGTCGCGGCCGCCGTCGCGGTGGTGACGATCAGCGCGTACTCGAAGCGGACCATCCGCCACCACAGCACCAGGGCGATGGCCACCGCGATCGTGATCGAGGTGACGGCCCACGGCTTGTAGACCTCCCAGGCCGGTGCTCCGCTCAGCGCCGCGGCGCGCCCGCCGATCCAGAACCAGCCGGGTGGGTAGAACGGCGGCAGCCCGATGTAGGTCATGTCGCGCAGGGCGGGGCTGTCGGCGAGCCGGGTCAGGTACTCGGTGCGGAACTGCTGGTCGACGGAGATGCCGAACAGGTACAGCTTGGTCGCGCCCAGCGGCATGCCCAGCGTCACGACGGTGAACGCGGACACGAACACCAGCCCGCCCAGCTGCGCGAGCCACCGGAACCGGCCGGAGCGCCCCCATGCCCAGCCCACGGCGACCAGACCGGCCAGGCAGCCGACCTGCCCCACGGTGGTCAGCGCGTGCAGCTGGTTGGACGACGGGAAGGCCGGCCACTGCACGCGGGCGATGGCGACCAGCGAGACCACCGCGACCACGACGGCCACCGCCACCGCGACCGCCATCTGGCCGAGACTGGCCAGCGCGTTGCGCATGATCAGATTGGCAGCTTGCGGAAGACGCTGCGCGGGATGTGTCGCAACACCATCATCACGTACCGGAATGCTGCTGGCGCCCAAACCAATTCCTTACCTTTTGCGGCGGCGGTCACGGCGAGGTTGGCGACGTACTCCTTGTCCACGGTCAGCGGCGCTTCCTTGACGTGCGCGCTCATCCGGGTACGAACCTGACCCGGGCGGATGACCAGGACGCGAACGCCATACTCGCGCAACGCTTCTCCGAGCCCCAGATAGAAGCCGTCCAGCCCCGCCTTGGTGGAGCCGTAGACGAAGTTGGATCGCCGCACCCGCTCCCCGGCGGCCGAGCTCATCGCGATGATCTGGCCGAAGCCCTGGGCGCGCATCTTCTCGCCGAGCAGTACACCCACCGAAACGGCGGCGGTGTAATTGATTTCGGCGGCCAAGACGGCCTTGCGCTGGTCCTGCCACAACTCCTCGGCGTCGCCGAGGATCCCGAAGGCGACGATCGCCACGTCGACATCACCGTGGGCGAAGGCCGCCTCGATCGTCTTCGGATGACTGTCGGCGTCGGTGGCTTCGAAGTCGATCAGCTCCACCGACCGCGCACCCGCCGCCTTCATCTGGGCGACGGCGGCATCACGGCCCGGGTCATCGGGCATGGCGGCCAGCACGATGCGGGCATGCGCGTTCTGCAGGTAGCGCTTACAGATTGCCAGCCCGATCTCGGAGGTCCCGCCGAGCAGCAGGATGGTCTGCGGATTTCCCACGGCATCTAAAACCATTGGCGCACCATTTACAACAGCTCCAAACGTCGGGCCATGTCCGAGGCGAACACCCCGGCGGGATCCACCTTGCGGCGCACCGCGATCCACTCGTCGATGCGGGGGTACATGGCGTGGAAGGTCTCGGCGCTCGCGCGGGAATCCTTGGCCGTGTACACCCGGCCGCCGAATTCCAGTACGCGCCGGTCGAGTTCGTTGAGGAACTCGTTGATTCCCGGCTTGTTGGGGAAGTCCATCGCGACGTTCCAGCCGGCCATCGGGAAACTCAGCGGTGCGCGGTTGCCCGGCCCGAACAGTTTGAACACGTTCAGTGCCGAGTAGTGGCCGCGGGTCTGGATCCAGCGGATGATGGCCTTGAACTCGTCCATCGCGTCCGGCGGGACGAGGAACTGGTGCTGCGCGAAACCCATTGGGCCGTAAGCGTTGTTCCAACCACTGACCAGGTCGAGCATGTGGTAGAACTGCGACAGGTTCATGATCTTGCCGGTGTAGCTGCCGCCCAGCCGGTAGTACACCTCGCCGATCGCCATGAAGGACAGCTTGTTCATCGCGCTGACCGGAAAAACGTTCGGCACCGTCAACAGTTGTGGCGCATCGAATTTCAGCGGATTCCTGGCAAGCTTCTTGGGCAGTTGGTCCAGCTTCGCCAGACTGCCGCGGCTGACGGCGGCGCGGCCGAGCTTGGGGGGCGGACTGATCAGGTCGAACCAGGCACTGGAGTAGGTGTAGTTGGCCTCGCTGCCGTCGAGGTGCACGGCGACCGTTTCGTCGAGGTCCTTGGTGGCCACCCCGTCGGCGACGAAATAGGCCGTCTCGGTGGGCGTCATCTCGATGGTCGCGCGCAGGACGATCCCGGTCAGGCCGTTGCCACCCACGGTGACCCAGAACAGCTCGGCGTCGTCACCGTCGGGGGTGAGGGTGCGGACGCTGCCGTCGGCCATGAGCAGGTCCATCGAGCGCACGTGGTTGCCGAAGCTGCCCGCGCTGTGATGGTTCTTGCCGTGGATGTCGCAGGCGATCGCGCCGCCTACGGTGACCTGGCGCGTGCCCGGCAGCACCGGAACCCACAGCCCGAACGGGAGCGCCGCCTTCATCAGCTGGTCCAGGCTGACGCCCGCGTCGACGTCGACCAGCCGGGTGTCGGCGCTGATCGAGTGGATCCGGTTGAGGCCCGTCATGTCGATCACCAGGCCGCCGCCGTTTTGGGCGTTGTCGCCGTAGGACCGGCCCAGCCCGCGCGCGATGACGCCGCGGCCGTTGGGGCCGCCCGATTCGGCCACCCGGGCGACGGCCTTGGCGACCACCTCGGGGTCCCGGGTCGAAAGCACCTCGGCCACCGACGGCGCGGTGCGGCCAAAGCCGGTCAGCCGGGTGGCGGTGGTCAAAACATCGGTGCTCAACATCGTCACAGAGGGTACCGCTTGCGAACGTCGGCTCAGCGAATGCGGAAGATTACCGCCCGCTGCACGACGAAGTTGATCACCGTCGCCGTGCCCTGCGCGATCACGAACGCGACGGGTATCGCCCACCCGCGGTAGTGCAAAAGCGCCAGGCACAGATGGTTGAGCCCGACCTGCACGGCGAAGGTGATGCCGTACAGAACCATGACCGCGACGAACCGCGCGGTGCTCGGGGCGGCCCGGAACGTCCACCGGCGGTTGATCAGATAGGCGGTGATGGTGCCGACGACGAAGCTGCTGGCCTTGGCCAGGTCAACCTGGACGCCGACGGCTTTGTACAGCGCCAGGTACAGGCCGAAGTCCACGATCCCCGCCAGGCCGCCGGTGACGACGAACCGCGTCATCTGGGTCGTCAGACTCAACTGCGGGCTCGGCGGCGCGGCGTCGGGCAGCGGGGCAACCATTGGGGGGAGTTTAACGGGAACGCCGCGGCATCCCGGGACCCGGCGGAGAGGCGCTAACGGGGCAGCTTGACCGATATCAGCTCGACCTGATCCTCGCCCTGCGGGGTCGAGTAGGTCACCGTGTCGCCCGCCTTGTGTCCGGCCAGGGCCTGGGCCAACGGGCTGCGCGCCGTCAACGTTTCACCTTCCCGGCCGACCGGCGTCTCTTCGACGATGGAGATCACGTGCATGGTGACCACTTCACCGTCGGAGAACCGCAGGGTCACCTCGGTGCCCCCCGGCAGCGTTTCCGATGCATCGGGCCGCGACGGCCCGGTCCGCATGCGCCGATCCAGCTCGTTGATCCGATCGCTGAGCCCAACCAGCTCCTCGGCGCGCTGAATCGCCTCGGCCGCGTCGCCGTGATCGCCCACCATGCCGCGGTCGTTCCTGACCTCGACCTCCAGGCGGTCCCGCCGCTGCCGTAGCCGCTCCAGCTCGGCGGCCAGGTTCGCCCGCGCCGCATCCGCTGCTGATTGGACCTTTTTGCTCACGTCGGTGGACCTTTCGCCCAGTTGCTCAAGTGGCGTTCCAGTGTCGCACCACGACGAGGCGGCCGCCACCATTATCGGGTATGCGGCGGGTCCCACTCAGCGGCTGGTCGAGCCGGATTCGGAGTTAGTGGCGAGCGGCGGTGCGCCGTCCTCGTCGTCGTAGTAGTCGACGGTGCCGCGCAGGGCGTCGAAGATCGCCCTGCCCTGCGCGACCAGGCCGCTGGCCACCTCGGTCAGCCCTTCGGCGCCGTTGAGCACGGTCACGTTGGCGTTGGCGAGCCCCCGGGCCGCCTTCTCCACGATCTCGGGCAGCTGGTCGATGAGCGCCTTGTCGAGCGCCACCCGGTTGTGCGACGCCGCCGCCTCCGCCTGGATCTTCATCTTCTCCGCGTCGGCGACGGCCAGGATCCGGACGCGTTCGGCCTCGGCCTCGGCGGGCTTGACCACCTCGGCGACCAGCTCCTGCTGGCGCAGCTCGGCGGCGCGCTGGGCCAGCTCGGTGCGCATCTGCAGCACCTCGCGCTGGGCCTCGGCCTCGGCCAACGGGCCCGCCTGGGCCGCCTCCGCCTGCGCCTTGTCGACCTCGGCCTTGTACTGCGCCTTGACGATCGCGGTCTCGCGGGCGAATTCCGCCTGCTTGCGCTGCGACTCCTGCTCGGCTTCGGCGGCCAGCTGATTGGCCTGCGCCTGTGCGATCTGGGCCTGCTGCTGGATGGCCGCGTTGTGCGGCGCCGACATCGCGTTGATGTAGCCGAGCCCGTCGTCGTCGATGGACTGGATCTGCAGCGCGTCGACGGTGAGCCCGATCCGGGCCATCTCCTCCTTGGAGCCGTCGAGGACCTCGGTCGCCAGTTTCTGGCGTTCCCGGATGATCTGCTCGACGGTCATCGAGCCGATGATCGAGCGCAGGTGACCGGCGAAGATGCGCCCGGTCAGCACGGACATCTGGTCCTGTTCGGACAGGAAGCGTTGTCCGGCGCTGATGATGCTCTCGGCGTCGTTGCCGACCTTGAAGGCGATCACCGCCCGGACATTGAGCGTGATGCCCTGTTGGGTCACGCATTTCTCGGAGACCTCGGCCTCACACATCGCCAGCGTGAGGAAGCGGGCCTTGCGGAAGAACGGCATGATGAACGCGCCGTGGCCGGTCACGACGCGGAAGGGGGCGTTGCTCTTGCTTCGGCCGCCCGAGACGAGCATCGCCTCGTCGGGGGCGGGCACCTTGTAACCGAGCATGGGGTCTCCTTTTTCGGGTTTCGCTGTTGTATCTCGGGCGATCCGCGCGGTCAATTCGGATCAGGCGAGGCCCTGCCAGGGTTCGACGACCACCGTCCGGGCTCCCCTGACGTCGACCACCAGCACCTCGGCGCCCTTGGGCAGGGGGTCGTCGGACCACGCCAGGAAGGCCTCCTTGGCGCCCCGCACGGTGACCAGCACCTCGCCGGCGCCACGGTCCCCGCGGGTTGCCACGGTCAACGTCCCAACACAGCCGATTGCCGCGGCGTCGCTCACGAACGCATACTCTCGCATCGGCAATGCGGGCGTCGTGTTTCGTCTAAACGGGGCCCGCCGTGAGGGTGACGACGTTGTTACGGTTCTCCCGGGCCTTTATCCGGGACACCCAGACCCGGCCGCCGGTCGCCAGCCCGACGATGTCTTCGACCGTTTCGAACGTCCAGGCGGCCGTGCCCGCCATCCCGGTGTCGTCCATGATCCGTAGATCGATGACGCCGCGGTCGGCCAGCAGCTCGAACAGATCGCGCTGCGGGTCGTCGACCGCGATCAGCGTGGTGTGGTCGAACTGGTCGCGCAGTGCCGTCCTGACCTCGTCGAGGGTGCCCTCGCCGATCACCGCGTCGGTGCCGGGTTCGGTTTCGGCGCAGGCGAACTCGATGTCGAAGGCCCGCTCGTAGCCGTGCAGGAAGAAGCGTTTGCCTTGATTGGCCCATGAGCGATGGCAGCAGGGCAGGTTGTCGAACAACCTGCGCAGGTGGAACCTGGCCGTGCGGCCCAGTGGCGCGTCGGCGCGGTGCATCGTGGCCACGCGGTCGCCGTCGACGAAGATGGTGTTGCGCATGGGTCCCAGCCTCCGGGGCACGCCTTGCGGAATCCTCAAAGAATTCTTGGAGCCGTCCCCGATGGTGGCCGGTGCCTATCGTGGTAGCTATGTGCGTCGGTCGTAGGCAGTGGGCGCCACTGATGGCGGCTCTGCTGTTTGTTGCCGCGCTGTTCTCCGCGGCCCCGGCGTCGGCGGACCCACCCGACGACGCCTTCTTGGCGGCCCTTGCGGATAACGGGATCGTGCTGAACGACCCGGGCACCGCGATCGCGATGGCGCGGAGCGTGTGCGCCGGACTCGACAAGAACCAACGATCGAGCGTCCTGGCGATGAAGGTGATGAAAGAGGCCAACCTGTCGGCGCGACAAGCCGGGTTCTTCGTCGGCGCTTCCGTGTCCGCCTATTGCCCGCAATACAAGGGGCAGACCGACGGTTCGTTGGACTGGCTGAATCCGCTGCCCCCGCTGATGTGAGCTACATCGATTGCCCGGCTCCTCACGCCGCGTGCGCGGCGCATCGTCGCAGGGCTAAACCCAGTACGGCACCCGGGCGCGGTACTGGCGCATCGCGAACGCCGCCAGCACCCAGCCGACGACCGTCAGCACCCCCACCACGGCCCAGTGCCGCAGCTCCTGGTGGGCGCCCAGCAGCGGCGCGCGAACGATGTCGAGGTAGTGCAGCAGCGGATTGAGCTCGACGATCTTCGACCAGTGCCCCGCGCCCTGCTGCCGCAACGTGTCGTCGTTCCAGATGATCGGCGTCATGAAGAACAGCAACTGCACGACGGAGAACAGCAGCGGGCCGATGTCGCGGTAGCGGGTCGCCAGGATGCCGAAACACAGTGACACCCAAATGCAATTGAGGACGATCAGACCCAGCGCCGGGATCACCGAAAGATCCGCCCACGACCACGCCTTGGGATAGATGACCGCGATGACGGCGTAGATGACGATGTTGTGCGCGAACAAGATCATCTGCCGCCACACCAGCCGATAGACGTGCACCGACAGCGGCGTCGGTAGCTGCTTGATCAGTCCCTCGTTGGCGACGAAGACGTCGGCACCCTCGAGGATGGCCGCGTTGATGAGGTTCCAGATGATCAGCCCGAGCGTGACGTACGGCAGGTGCACGGAGAGCTCGAGGTGAAACAGCTTGGAGTACAGGCCACCCATGGCGACGGCGGTGGTGCCGGTCGCGATGGTGATCCAGAACGGCCCCAGCACCGAGCGGCGGTAGCGCTGCTTGATGTCCTGCCAGCCCAGGTGCAGCCACAACTCGTGCCGACGGAAGCCCGCGACCAGATCGCCCCGGGCGCGGGTGAAGGTCCGCGACTGGGCGGCGGCGTCGATGAATGTCAAGTGGAGCCTCCCGGTTTGCCGAACTGCTCCCGACGCCCCAAGCGGCGCAACCGAATCCACTCGGCCAGCCCCTTGGGGTCGCGGCGGGTGATCAGGAAGTACCAGCCGAACCGGACCCACTCCTGGACCAGCAGCTTGCGCAGGCCCGGCTGTGACAGCAGGTAGCCGCGGTTGCGGTAGGTGTAGAACCGCTTCGTCGGATTGTCGGGGTACTGGGTGTGCATGCGGCCGCCCAGGATCGGGCGGAACTCGTCGGATCCGCAGGGATGCAAGTAGATCGCGTCCAGGCAGGTGCCGAATGGCAGGCCGGACCGAACCAGCCTGCGGTGCAACTCCACCTCGTCGCCGCGGATGAACAGCCGCATGTCCGGGACGCCGACTGCATCCAGGGTGGCCGCCCGGAACAGCGCGCCGTTGAACAGCGACGCGATCCCGGGCAACAGGTCTTGTCCCGCTTCGGTGCGCAATTCGTCAGCGCGCCTGCGCCATACCAGGCCACGGCGCAACGGGAACGCCAGCCGTTCCGGGTCGTCGGAGTTGCACACCATCGGCGATACTTCGGCCAGGCCATGCTTCTCGGCGCAGGCCAGGAGCGTGGCCAGCACCCGGGAGTCTTGCGGGCGACCGTCGTCGTCGGCCAGCCATACCCAGTCGGCGCCCTGCGCCAGCGCGTGCAGCATGCCGAGCGCGAAACCACCCGCACCGCCGAGATTTCGGCGGGAGGGCAGGTAGGTCGTCGAGATCGGTTGGGCGGCAACCAATTCGCGGATGCGGGCATCCGCGCCACCGTCGTTGTCGACGACGATCAGCTGATCTGGCGGCCGGGTCTGCGCGCTGAGCGCGTCCAGCGACTTGGCGAGTTCGTCGGCGCGCCGGTGCGTGACCACCACGGCGATGATGGATTCACTCATCCCCGGATGCGCTCTGCGCCAGCGGTTCGTCGGTACGGCCCTGCGGCCGGGTCTCCTCCAGTACTTCGCGCACGTGGCGGGCCGCGTCCTCGCCCTCGTAGGCGCGCACCACGTCTTCGATGTCGCCGGCCTGGCGGATGACTCCGTGGTCGATCCACATCGCGGTCTTGCACAACCGGGCCAGGAACTCGTTGGAATGGCTGGCGAACACCAGGATTCCGGACCGCTCCACCAAGCCCTGCAGCCGCGACTGCGCCTTCTTCAGGAAGTCGGCGTCCACCGCGCCGATGCCCTCGTCGAGCAGCAGTATCTCCGGGTCGATGCTGGTGACGACGCCCATCGCGAGCCGTACCCGCATGCCGGTGGAGTAGGTGCGCAGCGGCATCGACAGGTAGTCACCCAGCTCGGTGAACTCGGCGATCTCGTCCACCTTGGCCAGCATCTGCTTGCGGGTCTGCCCGAGGAACAGCCCGCGGATGATGATGTTCTCGTAACCGGAGATCTCCGGGTCCATGCCGACGCCCAGATCGAAGACCGGTGCGACCCGGCCGGTGACCTTCGCCCAGCCCCTGGTGGGTTCGTAGATGCCCGAAAGCAGGCGCAGCAGAGTGGATTTCCCGGCCCCGTTGTGACCGACCAGGCCGACCCGATCGCCCAACTCAAGCGACATGGTGATGTCGCGCAACGCCTCGACGACCACCACGTTGGAGCTGTTGCGGCCGATCGTGCCGCCCGCCTTGCCCAGGAAGGCTTTCTTCAGGGAGCGCGACTTCGCGTCGAAAATGGGAAATTCCACCCACGCGTTGTGCGTCTCGATGTGAGGACCCGCCACGTGCTTCGCTTACAGGTACTGACCGTGCCCGGACGCGCCCGGCTTGCCGACGCCGGGGGGCAGCGCGCCCTGGCGCATGTTCTCCAGCTGGGCGCGGGCCGCCATCTGCTGGGCGAACAGGGCCGTCTGGATGCCGTGGAACAGCCCTTCCAGCCAGCCGACCAACTGGGCCTGGGCGATGCGCAACTCCGCGTCGGAGGGCGCCGCGTCCTCGTTGAACGGCAGGGTGAGGCGGTCGAGCTCTTCGCGGAGTTCCGGCGCCAGGCCCTCTTCCAGTTCGCGGATGCTCGTCGCGTGGATCTCGCGCAGTCGGTTGCGGCTGGCCTCGTCGAGCGGCGCGGCGCGCACCTCCTCGAGCAGTTGCTTGATCATCGTCCCGATGCGCATCACCTTGGCGGGCTGCTCAACCAGATCGGTCAGGGAGCGCTCGTCGGAGTCGTCCTCCGATACCGCCGTCATCCGCGGGTCGCCGCCGCCGATGATCTCGATGCCATCGTCGTCGTTGCGGGTAGTCAATCCATCACCATCCTTTTGCGCACTAAGAGTGCGGCGCCGCGCCGTTTCCGCGCCATTCGTAGATTCGGGCTCCACCATTGTCGTAGATCAGCGCCCACGACTTCGATTTATCCAGTGAGACTAGTCCGTCGGGCACGGCGAAGCCCCGGACCGTCGGTGTGCTGGTGTAGATGTACCGGATATTGAGCGCTTTGATCGCCTCGACCACCCGCGGATCGGACTCTCCCTTGCGGGCGCCGGCCCAGAAGATGTATCGGTTGGGTCCGGGGCCCATTTGCTGGGGGTAGTCGTAGTGGGTCCACAGCGGGTGCAGGTCGGCGACCGCGTACATCCACGCGGTGCCGTCGGTGTTGGCGTTGCCGATCACGGTGGTGTGCGCGCCCGGAAGCGTGGACAGGTAGGCCATCGCCATCAGGTCGCGTTGGTCGATCATCACCGAGTCGTACTTGTCGCCGAACAGGACCAGGTGTCGATAGAAATAGTGGCGGGCGGTGAATACCGTCGTCGCCAGCAGCAGGACGGCCGTGGCCGCGGTCCAGACCGGCGCGGGTAGCGGTTTGGACCGGTCGGCGACTCGCTTGGCCCCGGCGACCACTCCCGCGACGATCACGAACAATGCGACGCCGGCCATCGGTTGCAGCAGCAGAGTGATGGCCGCCGAGATCCGACGCGGGTCCTTGTAGAAGAACTCTCCGAACGCGCCGGCTACCGCGCCGAGCGGGCCGCCCAGCGGTGTGCCCGCGTCGACGTCCACCACCACCAACAGCAGCCAGACCGCCAGCGGCCACCAGATCCTCTTGTAAGCGAAGATGATCCCGCCGAGGATCGCCAGCGACATGAGCCCGTACTGGTACGGGAAGTCGTTGAGATGACGCGAGTGCTGGAAGACGGCGTCGAACAGGCCCCGCTTCTTGCTGAGGTGGGTCAGGAACGAGTGCCCGGCGATGATGTCTTCCTGCTGCCGCACGCTGATGAACTGTGGCAACAGGATCAGCCCGGTGGCCGCCGTCACGCCCGCGAGCGTCACGACATCGGCGACCCGGCCGCGCACCGGACGCCACAGCACGTCCAGCAGCCACCAGGCCACCACGAACAGCACGACGATGAATCCGCCGGTCAGGTGGACAGACATCACCCCCACGAAGGCCAGCACCGCCACCGGGATGCGGTCGCGGTGCCGCAGCGTCGAGGCGATCAGCACGAACGTCGGTACCACGACCCCGTAGGCGGCCAGATTGGGCATCGCGGCGACGCCGAACTCGACGTAGGGAAGGGCGGTGAACGACGCCGACAGCGCGGCGGTGGTCGCGGCCGCGGCGGCGGTGCGCCATTCACACCAGCTGCCGCGCAGCAGCCGCCAGGCCAGCATCGCCGCGCTGGTCGGGAACAGCCACACCGACGCCGCCACCGAGCTCAGCGTGTAGCCGGTGGTGGGCGCCGCCCCGGTGAGTTGGCAGAACACCGCCACCCACGCGTGGAACACCGACGGGTAGTACAGCGTCTGGTGCGTTTCGACGTTGCGTAACTCGCCCATGTGCGTCGACGA
Organism: Mycobacterium sp. 852002-53434_SCH5985345; assembly: GCF_001667155.1. NCBI lineage: Bacteria > Bacillati > Actinomycetota > Actinomycetes > Mycobacteriales > Mycobacteriaceae > Mycobacterium > Mycobacterium sp. 852002-53434_SCH5985345. The sequence goes on along the minus strand of NZ_LZIE01000061.1, from coordinate 12,567 downwards.
CGCCTGCCCGGTGTCGAGGATGAACCGCACCTCGTTGGCGTGCCAGACCGCGTCCCAGGTGCTGGGGATGGTCTGCCAATGGGCGGCCAAACCGCGGTGCGCCGCCCACATGATCAGCAGCGACCCGAGCAGCACCCCGGCCGCCACCGTCACCGCCGGCCAGCGGCCGATCCCGCGGGCTTCGGCCTCGGTGTCGCGGTAGCGGCCGACCAGCAGCTGCAGGACCGTCATCACCAGACACACCGCGACCAGCGTCGCCAGCGCGGTCCAGCCGTTCCACGGGATTCCAACCGCACCGAACGGGATGATCGCCAGCGCGATCGCGCCGTAGGTCAGCGCCGGGCCCACCGCGACAGCGACAGGCCAACTCAGCTGACTGATTCGCGCGATGATCGCCCCGGGCGCTATCAGCAAAAACAATGCGATCAGCGTTCCGAACCAGAGGCCCACTGGACTAGTATGGCTGGCCGGGTGTCCCGCCTCTCCGAAGCCACCGGCCGGCTGGAACGGCTTGAGCGTTCGGGCACCCGCTACGTCACAGTTTCGCGGAAATGCGCAAGCTCTAAGGTGGCTGGCATGGCATACGACGTCGCCCGGGTGCGCGGACTGCATCCGTCGCTGGGTGACGGGTGGGTGCACTTCGACGCGCCGGCCGGGATGCTCATCCCCGATTCCGTCGCGACCACCGTTTCGACCGCCTTCCGAAGGTCTAGCGCCACGACGGCGGGCGCTCACCCGTCGGCGCAGCGCAGCGCCGCCATCCTGGAGGCGGCGCGGGCGGCGGTGGCCGACCTGTTCAACGTCGACCCGGCGGGCGTGGTGCTCGGGGCCGACCGCGCCATCCTGTTGTCGGCGCTGGCCGAGGCGTCCTCGTCGCGCGCCGGGCTGGGCTACGAGGTGGTCGTCAGCCGCCTCGACGACGAGGCCAACATCGCCCCCTGGCTGCGGGCGGCGCACCGCTACGGCGCCAAGGTGAAGTGGGCCGAGATCGACATCGAGACCGGCGAGCTGCCGACCTGGCAGTGGGAGGGTCTGATCGGGAAGTCGACCAGGCTGGTGGCCGTCGCGTCCGCGTCCGGGACGCTGGGCACGGTCACCGACCTGCGAGCCATGACCAAGCTGGTGCACGACGTGGGCGGACTGGTCGTGGTGGACCATTCCGCGGCGGCGCCGTACCGGTTGCTCGACGTGAAGGAGAGCGACGCCGACGTGGTGGCGGTGAACGCCCTGGCGTGGGGCGGCCCACCGATCGGCGCGGTGGTGTTCCGCGATCCGGCGCTGCTCAATTCGTTCAGCTCCATCTCGACGGACCCCAAGGCGACCGGCGCGGCGCGCCTGGAAATCGGCGCGCACCAGTTCGGTCTGCTCGCCGGTGTGGTCGCCAGCATCGAGTACCTGGCCGCACTCGACGAGTCCGCACGCGGCAGCCGCCGCGAACGCCTGTCGGTGTCGATGCAATCGGCCAGCCTCTACATGAACCGGATCTTCGATTACCTCATGGTGTCGTTGCGGTCGTTGCCGTTGGTCATGGTGATCGGCCGCCCGGAGGTGCGGATCCCCGTGGTCAGCTTCGCCCTGAACGGCGTGCCCGCCGAGCGGGTGGTGCAGCGGCTGGCCGACAACGGGATCCTGGCCGTCACGTGTGAGAACTCCCGCGCGCTCGACGTGTTGGGCGTCAACGACATCGGCGGCGCCGTCACCATCGGGTTGGCGCATTATTCGACGACGGCCGAGGTGGACCAGTTGGTCCGCGCGCTGGCGTCGCTGGGCTGAGGCTTTTCGTCGCCGCTAGATCGTCAGCACGATCTTCCCGGTCACCTTGCTTGCCGTCAGCTGTTGATGTGCCTCCCCGGCCTGCTGGATGGGCATGCGGGCGCCGATGATCGGCCGGACGCGCCCCTCGGCGATCATCGGCCACACGGAGCCGATCACCGCCTGCACGATCTCCGTCTTGCTGTTCGGGCCGGTCACCGGTCGGGCGCGCAGCGTGGTGCCGATGACCCGCGCGCGCTTGCCGAGCAGCTTGGCGATGTTGAGCTCGCCCTTGATGCCGCCCTGCATGCCGATGATGACCAGCTGCCCGTCCGTCGCCAGGGCGTCGACATTGCGGTCCAGGTAGGCGGCGCCCATGATGTCCAGGATCACGTCGGCGCCGCCGCTTTGCTGGAGCCGCTCGACGAAGTCCTCGTCGCGGTAGTTGATGGTGATCTCGGCGCCCAGCTCGCGGCAGAATTCCAGCTTCTCCGCCGACCCGGCCGTGACGGCCACCCGGGCGCCCAGCGCCCGCGCAACCTGGATCGCGTGGCTGCCGATCCCGCTGGCGCCGCCGTGCACCAGCAGTAGCTGCCCCGTGCCGAGGTGGGCGGTCAGCACCAGGTTGGACCACACCGTGCAGGCGACTTCCGGCAGCCCGGCCGCGTCGACGAGGTCGACACGGGCGGGAATCGGCATCACCTGACCGGCGGGAACGGCGACGTACTCGGCGTATCCGCCGCCGGCCAGCAGCGCGCAAACCTGTTGTCCCACCGGCCAATCCGCGACGTCCTCGCCGGTTTCGGCGACGACGCCCGACACCTCCATGCCGATGATGTCGCTGGCGCCCGGCGGCGGTGGGTATTTGCCGGCGGCCTGCAGCAGGTCGGCGCGGTTCACGCCGGCCGCGGTGACCTTGATCAGCACCTCGCCGGGCCCGGCGGAAACGTCCGGGACGTCTTGCCAGGACAGCTGATCGGGGGATTCGGCGACGATGGCGCGCATGGTGGCCACGCTACCGACCCCCGCTACCCTTACTCGTGGTGGCGTGGCAGAGCGGCCTAATGCACTCGCCTTGAAAGCGAGAGACGGCTAACACCGTCCGGGGGTTCAAATCCCTCCGCCACCGCAGGTCTCAGCCCGCCACCACGCCGCGCCCACTGCGGCCGATCGGCGGGCGCAAATGCTGTACGGCACGGCCGATTCCCTCGGCCACCGCCGCCGAGGCGCCCTGCCGTTCCCGGGTCTTCCCTCAGCGCCCGCCATTTGAGGTCGAGCTGAGCTTCGGCGTCGTGGGTGTCGTGCGAGTAGTCGAAGTAGACCGACGCGAATGGCGCGGGGGCCTCTAGCAGCTTGCGGAAGCGTTCAGAGTCCATGTCTTTGGGTGCTCGACGAGGCGGGCCGCAAACGCTAGTAGCTGCGATCGCCTTCGCTGCTGTCGAAGAAGCGCCATTCGCCGTCGGCTTCGACTTCCATGCGCCAGCCCAGTTCGTTGCCTTCGACCGCCTCATCGGCGAACCACGCGTGCGCCTTATCGGCGCTTTCGATGTCCTTCGTCGCGACGACGTCGCCCTTCGGGTTGAGCACTCGGTAGGTAGCCATGGCGGCAGTGTTCCCACCGGCGGGCGCCCTCAACCGGTGGGGATCTCGGCGGTGATCGTGTCCATCAGGGCGGTGTAGCGCTTGGCTTCCGGGTCGCGCCCGGGCTTGCCGCTGCTGACTACGCCGGCCGCCAGGCCGCGCGCCGGGTCGGCCCAGATCGCGATGTTGACCAGGCCGAGATTGCCGAACGCGTGCGGCGAGTTGAGCCCGAACGGCCCCCACCGGTTCGTTCCGAGAATGAAGCCGGTGCCCCACCGGGCCGGTTGCAGCCCTACCGCGAAATCCGGTCGCAATCGCCGGCATTCCTTGATCGCGCCGTACATCGTCTCCGGGCTCATCACCCGCACGCCGTCGAGATTTCCACCGCGACGCCAGATTTCGGCGAACCGCGACATCTCGTGTGCGGTAGACACCGTGTTGGACGACGGGATGATGGTCGTGAGAAACATGGGGGTGTTGGTGATCGGGATCATCTCGTGCACGGTCCCGCCGATCGCCTTGCGGAAGATCTGCGCGACGACCGGCGGCAACGGGCGGCCGGTCGCGTGGCTCGGCGCGACCAAGGGCAGGTCCTCCTCGGCGACACCGAAGTTGGTCCAGCGGAAGCCGAGCGGGTCGAGGATCTCCGTGGCGAGGATCTCGCGAATCTCCTTGCCGGTGGCCGCGTAAACGATCTCGCGCACGAGTGGGCCCCAGGTCAGCGCGTGGTAGATGTGCACCAGCCCCGGCCGGTAGAGGGGGCGCAGCTCGCCCAGCTTTTGCTGCGCGTACTCGTGGTCGTCCGCGCGTTTGACGTCCGGCTTGGGTCCGGTCGGGAAGGGAAGTCCGGCGCTGTGGGTCATGACGTGCCGGATGGTGATCCGATGCTTGCCGTGACTGGTGAAGGTGGGGATGTAGTCGCAGACGCGGTCGTCGAGTGAGAAGACGCCACGCTCGACGAGCATGTGCACCACGGTCGCCGCCATTCCCTTGGCCGCCGAGTAGACGCAGAACGGCGTGTCCGGAGTGACGGCGATCTTCTCGGCGTCGGGCGGGTCGCTCGGCGCGTTGCCCCACCCGTGGCCGATCGCGCGGTTGAGCACGACGCGCCCGTGCCGGCGGATGCACAGCTGGATGGCGGGGTGGAAGCCGCCCTGGTACCAGTGCCGGGCCGCCCCCCAGATCCGCTCGACGGCGGCGCTGTCGATTTCCGAGTGGTCTTCGTCGCCGATCGTCGTCACGGCGTCCAGGTCGGCCGGGACGCGGATTCTGCCGTCTGGTGTCACCTCAGCGAGGGTACGTGGCGCCGGATTACTCCCCGGTGAACCGCGGCGGGCGCTTCTCGAATGTCGCCGCGATGCCCTCGGTCAGGTCCTTGGAGGGCAGGAAGGCGGCGTTCCAGGCGGCGACGTAGCGCAGGCTCTCCGACACCGCGGCGATGCGCTGCTGGTCGAGGACGTCCTTGATGCCGTGCACGGCCAGCGGCGGGTTGGCGGCGATCTCGGCCGCGGTGGCGTGTGCGGCGGCCAGCGTGGCGTCGGCGTCGTCGTACACGTTGTTGACCAGGCCGATCTTCTCGGCCCGGGCCGCGTCGATGTCCTTGCCGGTCAGCGCGAGTTCGCGCAGGTGCCCGTCGTTCAGGATGTACGGCAGGCGGGCCAGGCTGCCGACGTCGGCGACGATGGCGAGCTTGACCTCGCGCACCGAGAACTTGGCGTCGGCGCTGGCGTAGCGGATGTCGACCGCGGAGATGAGGTCGACGCCGCCGCCGATGCACCAGCCGTGCACCGCGGCGATGGTCGGGGTCCGGCAGTCCGCGACGGCGGTGATGGCGCCCTGCATGCGTTTGACCTCGCGGTGGAACACCGCGCGCGGGCCGGCCAGCGCGTCACCGGACAGCAGCGGGGTGAACGAACCGCCCATCGCGGGCACGTCCAGGCCATAGCTGAAGTTCTTGCCCGACCCGGTCAGCACGATCGCGCGCACCTCGGGGTCGGCGTCCAGCGCCGCGAACAGCTCCGGCATCTCCGACCAGAAGGCCGGTCCCATCGCATTGCCCTTGCCCGGCCCGATCAGCGTCACCTGGGCGACGTGGTCTTTCGTCTCGACGGTGACCGATTCGTATGCTTGCGCCATATCGAGACCGTAGCGTGGCGAATATGGCTCCCGACTTGCGACCCGGACCGCATTCACCGCCCACCGACGAACTGCACAGCGCCGAGGACACGCTCGGGGTATTGCAGCGGGTGCTGCACACCATCGCGGCCGACGACCTGTCGCAGCAGACGCCGTGTGCGGAGTTCGACGTCGCGCAGCTGACCGATCACCTGATGAACTCGATCACGGCTCTGGGCGGCATGGTCGGCGCGGAGATCCCGGAGCGCGACCAAAGCGATTCGGTGGAACGCCAGGTGGTCGCCGCCGCTCGGCCCGCGCTGGACGCCTGGCACCGCCACGGCCTGGACGGGTCCGTGCCGTTCGGCAAGGGCGAGATGCCCGCCAAGAGTGCGTGCGCCGTCCTGTCGATCGAATTCCTGGTCCACGCTTGGGATTACGCCGCCGCCGTGGGACACGAGATCGACGCGCCCGAACCGCTGTCCGAGTATGTGTTGGGGCTGGCCCGCAAGGTCATCAGGCCGGAGCTGCGGGGCGGTGCCGGGTTTGACGATCCGGTGGACGTGCCCGAGGACGCCGGAGCGCTCGAGCAATTGGTCGCGTTCACCGGCCGCAACCTGGCCCGCTGACGCTCGCCCTTTTGTTGAGTGTGACGCCAGGGCGGCCGCGCCCGGCGTGAACGCACACTCAAAGCCGTGAGTTCAAACTGGTCGCGAGTGTGCGTCCAGCCGCACACGGGTCGCCGAATGTGCGGCCAGCCGCACACCCGAAGGCTTAGCCGCTAGACCCGTTCGAGGTAGAAGTAGTAGTACCGGCCGTTGTCCCGGACGCCCTTGCCGTTCATGATGCCCATCACGGCGTCGTCGTCGATCTTCTTGAAATGGTCGTGCACGGGCTGGCCGTCGTAGACCATCGTCGCGGTGACCTCCCCGCGGAACTCTTCGAGCCAGAGGCTGGCCTCGCCCTTGCCCATCTCCTTGTTCGAGAACTTGTTGCCGTCGGCGTCGAGGCAGACCAGCGGCTGCACGTCGCGGGCGGACTGGAAGGTCTTGCCGAACCAGCCCGCCTTCTCCAGCTGACCGTTCATCCTGTGGCCGGTGCGGAACTCGCCGCCCTTCCACTCGCCGAGCATCCCCTCGATCGTCGCGGGTTCGAGGCTGGCCCAGAAGTCGTCGAGTTCGCTGTCGGGAATGTCGCCGCCGCGTTCCTTGAACTCGGTGAACAGTTTGCGCGCCAAGTCCAACGGACCACTCCTTACGTTTCGGTGCGGGAAATCCACTCGCGGGCGAAGTGCAACAGAGCGTCATTCTCCTCCACCGCACCGATGGTGATGCGCACGCCCTCGCCGGCGAACGGTCGCACGATCAGCCGCGCGTCGGCGGCCTGCTCGGTGAAGTCCGCCGTACGGGCACCCAGCGGCAGCCAGACGAAGTTGGCCTGCGAGGGGGGCAGGGCGAACCCGGCGTCGCGTAACCCGGCGCTGACCCGGGTGCGCTCGGCCACCAGAGCATCGGTGCGGGCCGCCAGCTCGTGGGATGCCTCCAGCGACGCGATGGCGGCCGCCTGGGCGACGTTCGTCACGGCGAACGGCATGACCACCTTGTCCAGCGCGGTGATCAGGTCGGGGTGGCCGATCGCATAACCGACGCGCAAGCCCGCCAGGCCGTACGCCTTTGAAAAGGTCCGCAGCACAACGACGTTGCTGCGGGATAGCGCGAGCTCCAAGCTGTTGGGCAGCATGCCATCGCGGATGTATTCGACGTAGGCCTCGTCGATGGCGATCAGGATGTGCGGCGGCACGGCCTCGATGAATCGGGCCAGGGCGTCCGGATCGACCACCGTGGACGTCGGATTGTTCGGGTTGCAGACGAAGATCAGCCGGGTGCGGTCGGTGATCGCGGCGAGCATGGCGTCGAGGTCGTGCGTGTGGTCGGCCAGCGGCACTTTGACCGCGGTCGCGCCGGAAACCTGGACGATGGGCAGGTAGCACTCGAAGCTGCGCCAGCCCATCATCACCTCGTCGCCGGCGGATGCGGTGATCTGCACGAGCTGCTGGCACAAGGTGACCGAACCGCTGCCGACCGCGATGTGCTCCGGTGCGACGTTGGAGCCAAGGTGCATCGCCAACGCCGCCTTGAGGTCCACGCTGGCGTTGTCCGGATAGCGGTTCACGACGGCGACGGCGCGCTCGATCGCCGCCCGCACGCTGGGCAGCGGACCGTACACGGTCTCGTTGCTGGCCAGCTTGATCGAGCCCGGCACGTTCTTGCCGGGCACATAGACTGGCAATCCGGCCAGTTCGGGACGCAGGCGAGCGGTCACTTCGACAGTTTATGTCGCGGATGTGTACGCTATGGCCGGTTCCGCGAGACCGGAAAGGGGTCGGGTACCCTCAAACAGTCCAAGGGAGGCGTGCCAGAGCGGCCGAATGGGGCTCACTGCTAATGAGTTGTCCCCCTCAAAGGGGACCGGAGGTTCAAATCCTCTCGCCTCCGCTGGGTCTTTTCAAGGAACACGACGCAAGACAACTGAACACGGGCGCCCGTAGCTCAACGGATAGAGCATCTGACTACGGATCAGAAGGTTAGGGGTTCGAATCCCTTCGGGCGCGCTTTTGAAATCGTGGCCCAGCGTGTTAGCTGGGGACCTCTTCCGACCGGTCGCATTCGGGGCGTCTGCTTAAGTCGACCTGTGACCTCCTATGTGCGCTTCCTCCGCGACACCGTCGCGGTGCGGCTCTTCGTTGCCTTGATGGCCGGAACGGCGGTGGCAGTCGTCATCGCTGGGTCAGTCGGTTGGAGGTTCGCTCTGCTCGGCTGGGTTGTCGCCGCGGGGCTGTATGTCGCGTGGAGCTGGCTGATCATCGGCCCGATGGATGCAGAACGCACCGCCCGGCATGCGACACGCGAAGACGCCACCCGGTTGCTCGCCGACGTGGTCATCGTCTCAGCGAGCGTGGGCAGCCTCGGCGGGGTGGGATACGTCGTGGCGGCGGGCGCACATTCGGGCGGCGAAGCCGTCGCAGCCGCGGGCGTCGGCATTCTGGCCGTGGTGGCGTCCTGGTTTGCCGTGCATACGCTTTTCACCGCGCACTATGCACGCCTCTACTACTCCGACGAGGTCGGAGGCATCGATTTCCACGACCCACATCCGCCGCGTTACCTGGACTTCGCCTATGTGGCGTTCACCGTCGGTATGACCTTTCAGGTCTCCGACACGGAGATCAACGCCTCGCGGCTGCGCGCAACCGTTTTACGCCATGCGCTGCTGTCCTACCTTTTTGGCGCGGTAATCCTGGCGGTCACCATCAACATGGTCGCCGGGTTGAGCGCCAAGCTATGACGGCCCCTGGTCGCTAGCGTCCGCCGAACGGGCCCCCGAACGGTCCGCGACGGGGCGGCACGGTCACGGTTTGCGTGACGGTGCTGGTGTCGGTGCTCGGCGAGACCGTAACGGTGCTCGGCGGTTCCGTTGTGGTGGGGGTGTCGGAGCTCGGTGGCGGGGCCGTCTCGGTGACGGTCTCGGTCGGGACGCCGCCGCCACCGCCGCCACCACCGTGGTGCCGCGGCGCCTCCGTGGTCGTGGTGGTGGTCACCGTTGTGGTCGGCGCGGTGGTCGTAGTCGTCGCTGCCGGGCTGTGAGTGGGGGAGCCGGTCGCCAGCTTGACCACCGCGTACGCCACGAGCGCAAGCACGATCACCCCTACCGCGCCGGCCGCGACCAGCGCCGCCGGGCGGCGGTACCACGGAGTCGGCGGCTCGGGCTGGGGCGCCGGCTCGTCGTAATACCCGCCATACCCTGCGGCCTGGGTGGGATCGGAGTAGTAGTCGGGTTCCTCGGGGTAAGGCGGCACGAAGGGAGATGTTAGTGGATCAGGACGCGTTCTTGATGAGGCCAAGCGCGCGCTCGAACAGTTGCACCGTGGCCGCGTGCAGCTGGTCGCCGACCTCCTTTTCGGCCTTGCCCGCGCAGGCGCGGGCGAGCGTCCCCTCGATCACGATGCCCAGCTTGAAGCAGGCCAGCACCGTGTACCAGGTGATATGCGACAAGTCGCGGGTGGTATTGGCCGCATAGCGCTTCAACAGTTCGTCGGTGCCGGCCAGACCGTCCTGACCGCCCAGGGCGTGGCTGAACACGCTGGAACCGTCGGCCTGGCGCCACGTGGCCAGCAGCCAGCCCAGGTCCAGCAGTGGGTCGCCGATCGTGCACATCTCCCAGTCGACGATGGCAACCACGTCCGGCCCGGTCCGGGAGAACATCACGTTGGCGGCGTGGTAGTCGCCGTGCATGATGCCGGGCGTCCACGTCGCGGGCCGATGGTGCTCCAGCCACGCCGACACTTCCTCGATGCCCGGGATGTCCGGTCCCGGGTAGCCGTCGTAGGAGCTGTAGGAGTCCAGCTCCGAGAGCCAGCGCGGCACTTGGCGTTCGAGGAAGCCTTCCGGCTTGCCGAAGTCGGCGAGCCCCGCCGCGACGTGGTCGACGGCGCCGAGCTTGGCCAGCGCATCGGCCATCGAGAGGCCCATTCCGTGCCGCACGCCGGCATCGCCCGCATGCAGCGGCGGCAGTCCCTCGCCGGCGTTGAACCCGTCGATCGGGTCCATCAGGTAGAAGACGGCGTCACCCAGGACGGCGGGGTCTTCGCAGACGGCGATCAGGTGCGGGCGAGGTACGTCGGAATCTGCCAGGGCGGCAAGGACTTTCGTTTCCCGCAGGATGACGCTGTTGCTGCGCGGGCGCAGGTGCCGCGGCCCGCGTCGCAGCACATAAGGGCGGCCGGCGCGGCTGAACCGCAGCATGACGTTCTGGGTGCCGCCGGTGACGGGGGAGACGTCCTCTAACGGGCCTTCGCCGAGTCCCTGCTCGGACATCCACGCCGCGACGGCGTCCAGGTTCACGGCGTCCACGTGCGGCCCTTGCCGATCGGGGCAACCACTTCCGTCATGCCAGCGCTCCTCTGCAACCCTGTGGGCCGTCTGGGAAAAAGCGTAGGCCACCGCCGGGAAGCGGCCCCGGGCGGCGGAGGCTGGAACAATAGTGTGCGGAACTAACTGACTCGCGCGTGAAGGGGACTGGCGATGCCGCGTACCGACAACGATTCCTGGGACATCACCCAAAGCGTGGGAGCCACCGCACTGGGTGTCGCGGCGGCGCGGGCCGCCGAGACCGAGAGCCCCGCCCCGCTCATCAGCGACCCGTTTGCGCGCGTGTTCGTCGACGCGGCCGGCGAAGGCATGTGGAGCATCTACGCCGACCCCGCACTCCTGGCCAAGGCGGTGGAGCTGGAGCCCGAGGTGGGCACGCGCATCCAGCTGATGATCGACTTCATGGCCACGCGGACAGCGTTTTTCGACGAGTTCTTCCTAAACGCGGCCGACTCCGGCGTCCGGCAAGTGGTGATTTTGGCCGCCGGGTTGGACGCGCGCACCTGGCGCCTGCCATGGCCCGACGGCACGGTCGTCTACGAGCTGGATCAGCCCAAGGTGCTGGACTTCAAATCCAACACGCTGCGCGAGCACGGCGCCCAGCCGAAGGCACGACTGGTGAACGTGCCGATCGATCTCCGGCAGGATTGGCCGAAAGCCTTGCAGGAGGCTGGATTTGACGCGACCAAGCCCGCAGCCTGGTCGGCCGAGGGTCTGGTCCGTTACCTGCCCGCGCAGGCCCAGGACCTGTTGTTCGAGCGCATCCATTCGTTCAGCGCGGACGGCAGCTGGCTGGCTTCGAACGTGCCGGGCGCGGGCTTCACCGATCCGGAGCTCGTCCGGCGCCAGCGCGAGGACATGCAGCGCATGCGGGCCGCGGCCGCCAAGCTGGTCGACTCCGAGATCACCGACTACGACGACCTCTGGTATCCCGAAGAGCGCACCCCCGTCGACGGCTGGCTGCGGGACCGGGGGTGGGACGTCGCCACGGCGACGTTTTCGGAGTTGATGGCTCGTTACGGTCGCAACGTTGCGCAGGACGCGGAACACACGATGCCGCCCACGCTGTACGTGTCCGCGCGGCGGAGCGGGTAGGGCGTCAGCGCCGCTACCCTCGCGGTGTGGCCGATCGACCCGCGCGGCTAAGCGACGTACACGAGATCGCCGCGTCGATGCCGCACGTCCAGCGCCTCGAGGGTCCGAAGGGCAACGCCATCTATCAGGTGGGCGGTAAGTCGTTTGTGTTCTTTCGCACGCCGCAGCCCGACGCGACCGATCCGGACACCGGCGAGCGCTATGCCGACGTGATCATGTTCTGGGTGGAGTCGGAGAGCGACAAGCTGGCGCTCACCCAGGATCCCGATTCGCCGTTCTTCACCACCGACCACTTTGCCGGACATCCGTCGGTGCTTGTGCGGGCCGCCCGGCTGCCCGAAATCGGCAGGACGGAACTTACCGAGCTGATCCAGGACGCATGGCTTTCGCGGGCGTCGAAGAGGCGGGCCGCGGCGTGGCTCGCCGACCGCGCTTAGTCCCCCGGGCTTCGCTGGCACACTGCCGAATTCACCCGTCGCCAATGTTTAGACACAAGTCGAATGGGTAACTATCGTCCACGAGAAATTTTTCTCGAGCACATTGGAGGTCACCATGCGTGGCAGCGGAATCATCGGCACCATTGCCCTGGTATGGCTGCTCATCGGGGTGTTTGCGGCATGGCAACGCGATTACTTCAAAGGTGACTCAACCAGTTGTGTCACGGCGGGAAACATCGCGTTGACCGTCATCGCGGGCCCTTTGAATTACGGGGGCGTCAACCCGAAAGTCAAGGACTGCCATGTTCCGCAGCCCAGTTCAATGCCTGCTGTCCTAGTGCCCCTCATCTAAAGGAGTCCTCATGATCGTCCTAGGCGTAGTCCTACTTATTCTCGGGTTTGTATTCAGCGTCCCGTTGCTGTGGGAAATCGGCGTCGTCGTGCTCGTCATCGGCGCCGTCCTGTGGATTATGGGCTCCATCGGCCGCCCAGTCGCCGGCCGGCGCTACTGGTATTAGCCACTTCGCCGGGAAAACGGGATCGGGGGGGGGGGGGGGGGGGGGGGGGGGCGCGCGGCGGGCGGGGGGGGGCGGCGGGGGGGGGGTGGGCGGGGGGCGCGGGGGGCGCAGGGAGAGGATTGGTCACCCCCACGCCCCCCACGC
>NZ_LZIE01000060.1:0-12541 GCF_001667155.1 Mycobacterium sp. 852002-53434_SCH5985345 | reverse complement strand
CTATCCGGCGTCAAAACGGCATCGACGGCCCGCCGAGCACCGGTCAGCCCGGGGGCGTCTGTGACCATTGCGCCGCGACACTCCATCAATGGGGCGAAGTGGGGGATTGTGGGGTATGGTGGCTGAAGTGTTTGGGTGACCCCGAGGGGGAGGTGAGCTGGTGTTTCTCGGCACCTACACGCCCAAACTCGACGACAAGGGGCGGCTGACGTTGCCCGCCAAATTCCGTGACGCGCTGGCAGGGGGGTTGATGGTCACCAAGAGCCAAGACCACAGCCTCGCCGTCTACCCGCGGGGCGAATTCGAGCAGCTCGCACGCCGGGCGAGCAAGGCCTCGCGGAGCAACCCCGACGCCCGGGCCTTCCTGCGCAACCTCGCCGCCGGCACCGACGAGCAGCATCCCGACGCGCAGGGGCGTATCACGCTATCGGCCGACCACCGTCGCTACGCGAACCTCTCCAAGGATTGCGTGGTGATCGGAGCGGTCGATTACCTCGAGATCTGGGACGCGCAAGCCTGGCAGGACTACCAGCAGACCCACGAAGAGAACTTCTCCGCGGCCAGCGATGAAGCACTCGGCGACATCATCTGAGGCGCATGCCCGTGCAACGTGGCCTCTGCCCGAACCGACCCTGGCGTACTTCCCCAACGCCAGGTTCGTGCCTTCGGACAGGGACCTCGATGCAGGGGCATCTCGCCCGACCCGGGGAGGTGTTGCGGTGGTTGAGGATTCACCGGGCTTCGGGCATGTGCCCGTCCTGCTGCATCGCTGCGTCGAGCTGCTCACTCCCGCGCTGACCCGTCACGACGCCGACGGTTCGGGCGCCGTCCTTCTCGATGCCACCCTCGGCGCGGGCGGGCACGCCGAACGATTCCTCACCGACCTGCCGGGGCTGCGGCTGATCGGGCTCGACCGCGACCCCAGCGCGCTGGACATCGCCCGCGACCGGCTGGCGCGATTCGCCGACCGCGTCACGCTGGTGCACACCCGCTACGACGGCCTCGCGGCGGCGCTGACCGAATCCGGTTACCCCACAGCCGGATCTGTCGACGGGATGCTGTTCGACCTGGGCGTGTCATCCATGCAACTCGACCGGGTCGAGCGCGGCTTCGCCTACGCCCAGGACGCGCCGCTGGACATGCGGATGGATCCGGAGTCGCCGTTGACGGCGGCCGAAATCGTCAACACCTACGACGAAGCCGCGCTGGCGGACATCCTGCACCGCTACGGCGAGGAGCGATTCGGGCGCCGGATCGCGGCACAGATCGTGCGCCGGCGCGCCCGCGCCCCGTTCACTTCGACCGCGGAGTTGGTAGCCCTGCTCTATCAAGCGATCCCGGCCCCGGCCCGGCGCACCGGTGGACATCCGGCCAAACGGACCTTCCAGGCCTTGCGGATCGCCGTCAACGACGAACTGAACTCGTTGCGCAGCGCGATTCCGGCCGGTTTGGACGCGCTCAACGTCGGCGGGCGCATGGTGGTGCTGGCCTACCAATCGCTGGAAGACCGGATCGTCAAAAGGGTGTTCGCCGACGCGGTCGCCTCCCGCACGCCGGTGGATCTGCCGGTCGAGCTTCCCGGCCACGAGCCGCGATTCCAGTCGCTGACGCATGGCGCCGAACGTGCGGACGCCGACGAGGTCGAACGCAATCCGCGCAGCGCCGCCGTGCGGCTGCGAGCCGTGCAACGAGTCAAGCAGTCAACCGGAAAGGGCGACGCATGAAAGCAAAGCGCGAGACGCCGAATCGCCGTGGCGGACAAGATAGTTCCGCCCGGCGGAGCCGGCGTTCGGCGGCCGATCCCGGTCCGGCGCGCCGCCCCCGGCCTGGGCGCACCTCCGCGCCCACCCGTGAGAGCCGCGCGCCCAAGTCCGGACCGCATACCAGCCCCATCGCCCGGCCGGTCGAGCGGCCGGCGCGGCCCAAGAGCACGAGCCAGGCCAAGGCCCGAGCCAAGGCACGGAAAGCCAAAGCGCCCAGGGTCGTTCGTCCTCGGCTGAGCGAACGTTTGGCGGCCCGGCTGGCCGCGATCGACCTGCGGCCCCGGACCCTGGCGAGCAAGGTTCCGTTCGTCGTTCTGGTCATCGGCGCACTCGGCCTGGGGTTGGGCCTCACGCTGTGGTTGTCCACGGACTCCGCCGAGCGCTCCTATAAGTTGAGTCACGCCCGGGAGAAGACCCGGCTGTTGCAACAGCAGAAGGAGGCGCTGGAACGCGATGTGCGCGAGGCGGAATCCGCCCCGGCACTGGCGGAGGCGGCCCGCAAACAGGGCATGATCCCGACGCGAGACACCGCGCATCTGGTCCAGGACCCGTCCGGCAACTGGGTGGTGGTTGGCACGCCCAAGCCGGCTGACGGGGTGCCGCCGCCGCCGTTGAACAGCAAGCTCCCCGACCAAGGCCCGCCCCAGCCCCCGCCGCCGCCGGCGCCCGCCGCGGAGGTCCCGATCCGGCTCAAGCCCGACCCCGTGGCGCCCGCGCCGGCGAGGTCCGGGCCCGAGGCGCTGCTGCGCGCACCGGACGGGGCGTCGACGCTGGGCGGCCAGCACCTGGCACAGGCCGGGCCTCAACAGTCGGCTGCGCCAGGTGTGCCGGTTGCGCCGGGAGTGCCGGTTGCACCGGTCACCGGGCAGGCCCCGGTGCTGCCGGTGCCGGGTGTGCCGGTGCCGGGGCTGCCCGCGCCGGCGGGACCCGCGCTCGCTCCGGCGCCCGCCGAGGTGTCGATCCCGTTGGGCGGCTTGCCCGTTCCACCGCCCGGGCAGCTGCCCGCGCCGCTACCCGCGGAGGTGCCGGTTCCGGTGCAGCGGGGGCCGGCCCCGGTTGCGCCCGTCGTCCCCGCCGCTCCGGTGCTCGCGCCGCAGCCCGCGGCGCCTGGCCCCGTCGCGACGCCAGGTGCGCCCCGGTGAGCCGCGGCGACTCCTCGCGCAACCGCCGGTCGCAGCCGACGCGCGGTCCCCGTAAGACGCAGGAAGCCAAGGGGGTTCGCCAGCCCAAGCGGCGTGCGAAGCAGCAAGCCGAGGACGTCCGGGAGCCGAAGCGGTTCCGGAGGGCCAAGGACGCCAACAAGGCCCGACCGGCCGACCGGCCGGACGCCGTCGGCACCGGGCATTCGGCGCGGGAGCGGCGCACCCGGCTCGTGCAGGCGGGCACCCGCGGCGCGTCGTTCGTCTTCCGGCATCGAGCCGGGAACGCGGCCATCGGGGCCTTGATCGTGGTGGCGGCGGTCCAATTGTTCGTCCTGCAGGTGACCAACGCGCCGGCGCTGCGCGCCCAGGCCGCGGGCCAGCTCAAGGTCACCGACGTCGAAAAGGCGGTGCGCGGCAGCATCGTCGACCGCAACAAGGATCAGCTCGCATTCACCACCGAATCGCGCGCGCTGACGTTCCAGCCCAAGAGGATTCGCAAGCAACTGGAAGAAGCCAAGAACAAGAACTCGGTGGCCCCCGATCCGCAGCAGCGCCTGCGGGATATCGCCAAGGAGGTCTCCACCCGGCTGGGCAACAAGCCGGACTCCGCGACCTTGCTGAAGAAGCTGCAAAGCGACGAGAACTTTGTTTATCTGGCGCGCGCCGTCGATCCGGCCGTCGCCAGCGCGATCTCCGACAAGTACCCCGAGGTCGGTTCGGAGCGGCAGGATTTGCGCCAGTATCCGGGCGGGTCGTTGGCGGCCAACATCGTCGGCGGCATCGACTGGGACGGGCACGGGCTGCTGGGTCTGGAGGAGTCCCTGGACTCGGTGCTGTCCGGAACCGACGGCTCGGTCACCTATGACCGGGGATCCGACGGCGTCGTCATCCCCGGCAGTTACCGCAACCGGCACCGGGCGGTCAACGGTTCGATGGTGCAGTTGACCCTCGACGACGACATCCAGTTCTACGTGCAGCAGCAAGTCCAGCAGGCCAAGGATCTCTCTGGCGCGCACAATGTCTCGGCGGTCGTGCTGGACTCGAAGACCGGTGAGGTGTTGGCCATGGCCAACGACAACACCTTTGACCCTTCACAGGACATCGGGCGTCAGGGTGACAAGCAGCTGGGCAACCTGGCGGTGTCCTCGCCGTTCGAGCCGGGCTCGGTGAACAAGGTCATCACCGCGTCGTCGGTGATCGAGTACGGCCTGTCCAATCCCGACGAGGTGCTGCAGGTGCCCGGGTCGATTCAGATGGGCGGGGTGCCCATCCACGACGCGTGGGACCACGGCGTGATGCCCTACACGACCACCGGCGTGTTCGGAAAGTCCTCCAACGTCGGCACTTTGATGCTCGCACAGCGCGTCGGACCGGAACGCTTCTACGACATGGTGCGCAAATTCGGTCTCGGGCAACGCACCAACGTGGGCCTGCCCGGCGAGAGCGCCGGGCTGGTGCCACCGATCGACCAGTGGTCGGGCAGCACCTTTTCGAACCTGCCGATCGGGCAAGGCCTTTCGATGACGCTGTTGCAGATGGCCGGCATGTACCAGACGATCGCCAACGACGGGGTGCGGATACCGCCGCGGATCGTCAAGGACACCATCGCGCCCGACGGCACCCGTACGGAAGAACCGCGTCCCGAAGGCGTGCGGGTGGTTTCGACGCAGACGGCCCAGACCGTCCGCAACATGCTGCGCGCCGTCGTGCAACGCGACCCGATGGGTTACCAGCAGGGCACCGGGCCCTCGGCCGCGGTGACGGGCTACCAGATGGCCGGCAAGACGGGTACCGCGCAGCAGATCAACCCGGCCTGCGGCTGCTACTACGACAACGTCTACTGGATCACCTTCGCCGGCATGGCCACCGTCGACAACCCGCGCTACGTCATCGGCATCATGATGGACAACCCGGATCGCAACGCGGACGGTACGCCAGGCCATTCGGCGGCCCCGCTGTTCCACAACATCGCCGGCTGGCTCATGCAGCGCGAGAACGTGCCGCTGTCACCCGACCCGGGTCCGCCGCTGACACTGCAGGCAACCTAGCAACATCTCCCCGCACGGCGGGAACGCCTCACGGCCGATGCGCCTAGGTAGGGTGTCATGGCCGATCATGAGGATCACGCGGGTCTGCAGGGAGGTGTGAACAAGTGGTGCCGATGCCCACGGGGCTGCGGCCCAGCGCCGGCGCTGGCACGCGCCTGCCCGCGCTGGCGGCCCAGGTCGGGGCGGTGCTCGCCGACCACGGTGCGGCGGTGCCCGACGTGGCCGTCACCGGCGTCACGCTGCGTGCCCAGGACGTGCGGCCGGGCGACCTGTTCGCCGCGCTGACCGGCTCGTCGACGCACGGGGCCCGCTTTGCGGCCGAGGCGATCGAGCATGGGGCCGTCGCGGTCCTCACCGACGCCGCCGGGGTCGCGGAGATGGGTGCGTCGGCATCGGCCGTCCCGACGCTCGTGCATCCGGCGCCCCGCAGCGTGCTCGGTGCCTTGGCCGCCACGGTGTACGGGCACCCGTCGGAGCGCACGACGGTGGTCGGGATCACCGGAACCTCCGGCAAGACCACCACGACGTATCTGGTCGAATCCGGGCTGCGCGCCGCCGGCCGGACGGCCGGGCTGATCGGCACCGTCGGGATCCGCATCGACGGCGCCGACGTTCCGAGCGCGCTGACCACCCCGGAGGCTCCCGCACTGCAGGCCATGTTCGCGGCGATGGCCGAGCGCGGGGTGGACACCGTCGTCATGGAGGTGTCCAGCCACGCGCTGGCGCTGGGCCGGGTGGACGGCACCGGGTTCGCGGTCGGCGCCTTCACCAACCTGTCCCGCGACCACCTCGACTTTCACCCCACAATGGCGGACTACTTCGAGGCCAAGGCGAAGCTGTTCGATCCGGCGTCGCCGCTGCGGGCCCGCCGGGTCGTGGTCTGCATCGACGACGACGCCGGGCGCGCGATGGCCGCCCGGGCCGGCGACGCCATCACCGTCAGCACCGGCGACCAGCCCGCGCACTGGCGCGCCATGGATGTGATCCCGCTGGGCGGCGGGGGACAGCAGTTCACCGCGATCGACCCCGCCGGTGTGCGCCATCGGGTCGGCATCCGGCTGCCCGGGCATTACAACATCGCCAATTGCCTTGTCGCGCTTGCGATTCTTGATGCGGTGGGCGTCTCACCGGAGCAGGCGGCGCCGGGGTTACTGGAGACCCGGGTGCCCGGCCGCATGGAAGACATCGACTGCGGCCAGGATTTCCTCGCGCTCGTCGACTACGCCCACAAGCCGGGCGCGCTGCGGGCGGTACTGACCACCCTGGCGCGTCCGGGGCGCCGGCTGGCGGTGGTGTTCGGCGCCGGCGGCGAGCGCGACCCGGGCAAGCGGGCGCCGATGGGCGCGACGGCGGCCGAGCTGGCCGACCTGGTCGTCGTCACCGACGACAACCCGCGCGGCGAGGACCCCGCCGCCATCCGCCGCGAGATCCTGGCCGGGGCGGCCGCCGGCGCCGGTGCGGCCGAGGTGGTCGAGATCGGCGACCGGCGGGCGGCGATCGAACACGCTGTGGCCTGGGCCGGGCCCGGCGACGTGGTCCTGGTGGCGGGCAAAGGCCACGAAACGGGCCAGCGCGCGGCGGGGGAGGTCCGCCCCTTCGACGACCGGGTCGAGCTGGAACGGGCGCTGAAGGCGCGGCGATGATCGACCTGACCGTCGCGCAGATCGCCGACATCGTGGGCGGCACGCTGGCCGACATCTCGCCGCAGGCCGCCGCCGGGCTGCGCGTCACGGGCACCGTCGAATTCGACTCGCGCGCCGTCGGTCCCGGCGGCCTGTTCCTCGCGCTGCCGGGGGCCCACGCCGACGGGCATGACTACGCCGGCGCGGCGGCGGCGGCCGGGGCGGTCGCCGTCCTGGCCGCCCGGCCGGTGGGGGTGCCCGCCATCGTCGTGCCTGCGGCACCGACGGCCGGCCGCGCCGACGGCGGCCTGGCCGGGGTGCTCGAACACGACACCGACGGCTCGGGCGCGGCGGTGCTGGCCGCCCTGGCCAAGCTGGCCAGAGCGGTGGCCACGGAGCTGGTGGCGGGCGGCCTGACGATCGTCGGAATCACCGGCTCGTCGGGGAAGACGTCGACCAAAGACCTGGTGGCCGCCGTGCTCGAGCCGCTGGGCGAGGTGGTGGCCCCGCCGGGGTCGTTCAACAACGAGCTGGGACACCCCTGGACGGTGTTGCGCGCGACGCGCAGCACCGACTACCTGGTGCTCGAGATGTCGGCCCGCCATCGCGGCAATATCGCCGCGCTGGCCGAGATCGCCCCGCCGACGATCGGGGTGGTCCTCAACGTCGGCACCGCCCACCTGGGCGAGTTCGGCTCCCGGGAAGCCATCGCGCGCACCAAATCCGAACTGCCCCAATCGGTTCCGTCGTCCGGAGTGGTCATCCTCAACGCCGACGACCCGATCGTGGCGGCGATGGCCGACGTCACCGAGGCGCGGGTGGTGTGGGTCAGCCGGTCCAGCCGCACCGATTCCGGTCCCAGCGACGTCTGGGCCGACGGAGTGTCGCTGGACGAACTGGCCAGGCCCCGCTTTACCCTGCACGCGATGGACAGCGCGGTCGAGGTGCGGCTGGGCGTGTACGGCGACCATCAGGTCGCCAACGCGTTGTGCGCCGCCGCCGTCGCGCTGCAATGCGGCGCCACCGTCGAGCAGGTCGCGGCCGCGCTGGCGCACGCCGGGCCGGTGTCGCGGCACCGGATGCACGTGACCACGCGCGCGGACGGGGTCACGGTGATCGACGACGCCTACAACGCCAACCCCGACTCGATGCGCGCCGGACTGCAGGCGCTGGCCTGGATCGCCCACGGCGCAGACGAAAAGCGCAGGAGCTGGGCGGTGCTGGGCGAAATGGCCGAGCTCGGCGAGGACGCGGTAGCCGAACACGATCGCATCGGCCGCCTGGCGGTGCGCTTAGATGTGTCTCGACTTGTCGTCGTGGGAAGTGGGAGGTCGATGAGCGCCATGCACCACGGAGCGGTCATGGAGGGCTCGTGGGGAGCTTCCGGTGATCGGGGGGCCGTCAACGTGGCCGATGCCGACGCTGCCCTCGCGTTGCTGCGGGCCGAGGTCCGGCCCGGCGACGTGATCCTGGTCAAGGCCTCGAACGCGGCCGGGCTGGGCGCGCTGGCCGACGCGCTGGCTCGTGACGATCGCGAGGGCGGCGAAGCCGGGCGAAGCGGGTCGTCACCATTGACCCGTGACGATCGCGAGGGCGGCGAAGCCGGGCGAAGCGGGTCGTCACGATTGAACGAGAGCGGGACGGGCGCGTGAGGCAGATCCTGATCGCGGTGGCCGTCGCGCTCGCCGTGTCAATCCTGTTGACGCCGGCGCTGATTCGGTTGTTCACCCGCCAGGGATTCGGCCATCACACCCGTGAGGACGGCCCGCCCAGCCATCACGCCAAGCGCGGCACGCCGTCGATGGGCGGGGTGGCGATACTGGCCGGCATCTGGGCGGGATACCTCGGGACGCACCTGGCCGGGCTGGCGTTCGACGGCGAGGGCGTTTCCGCGTCGGGTCTGCTGGTGCTGGGCCTGGCGACCGTGCTCGGAGGCGTCGGCTTCCTCGACGACCTGATCAAGGTCCGCAGGTCGCGCAATCTCGGGCTGAACAAGACGGCCAAGACCGTCGGGCAGGTCGCCGCCGCGGTGCTGTTCGGGGTGTTGGTGTTGCGGTTCCGCAATGGCAGCGGGTTGACACCGGCCAGCTCGGACCTGTCCTACGTGCGTGAGATCGCCACGGTCACTTTGGCTCCGGGGCTGTTCGTGGTGTTCTGCGTGGTCGTCGTCAGCGCCTGGTCCAACGCGGTCAACTTCACCGACGGCCTGGACGGGCTCGCGGCCGGCTGCATGGCGATGGTCACCGCCGCCTACGTGTTGATCACCTTTTGGCAGTACCGCAACGCCTGCGTCACGGCGCCGGGCCTCGGCTGCTACAACGTGCGCGACCCGCTGGATCTGGCGCTCGTCGCGGCGGCCACGGCGGGCGCGTGCATCGGCTTTTTGTGGTGGAATGCCGCTCCGGCAAAGATTTTCATGGGAGACACCGGATCACTGGCGCTGGGCGGCATCATCGCGGGCCTGTCGGTGACCAGCCGCACCGAGATCCTCGCCGTGGTGCTGGGGTCGCTGTTCGTCGCCGAGGTCACTTCGGTGGTGCTGCAGATCCTGGCCTTCCGCACCACCGGGCGCCGGGTGTTCCGGATGGCGCCCTTCCACCACCATTTCGAGCTGGCCGGCTGGGCCGAAACCACGGTGATCATCCGCTTCTGGCTGCTCACGGCGATCACCTGCGGTCTGGGCGTGGCCCTTTTCTACGGTGAGTGGCTCGGCGCGATCGGTGCCTGACGTGCCCGGGCTCGAGCCCTTGGTGCCGGGCGCGCCCGTGCTGGTGGCCGGCGGCGGCGTCACCGGCAAGGCGGTGCTGGCGGCCCTGGCCCGGTTCGGTGCCGCGCCGACCCTGTGCGACGACGACCCGGCCACGCTGCGCCGCTACGCCGACGGCGGCGTGGCGACCGTGACCACGCCGGCGGCCGCGCAACGCGTCGCGGAGTACGCCCTAGTGGTCACCAGCCCGGGATTTCGGCCGGACACACCGCTGCTGGTCGCCGCCGCGGCGGCGGGCGTGCCGGTCTGGGGAGACGTGGAATTGGCCTGGCGGCTCGACGCGGCGGGCCAGTACGGGCCGCCGCGGCGCTGGCTGGTGGTGACCGGCACGAACGGCAAGACCACCACGACCTCGATGCTGCACGCCATGTTGACCGCCGCGGGCCGGAGCAGCCTGTTGTGCGGCAATATCGGCGATCCGGTCCTCGATGTCCTCGACGCGCCCGCCGACCTGCTGGCCGTCGAGCTGTCCAGCTTCCAGCTGCACTGGGCGCCCTCGGTGCGGCCCGAGGCGGGCGTCGTCCTCAACATCGCCGAAGACCACCTGGATTGGCACTCCACCATGGCCGAGTATTCGGCGGCCAAGGCGCGGGTGCTCAACGGCCGGGTAGCGGTGGTGGGGCTCGACGACGCCCGGGCGGCGGCGTTGCTAGACACCGCCGCGGCCCCGGTGCGCGTCGGCTTCCGGCTCGGCGAGCCGGCGGCGGGCGAACTGGGCGTGCGCGACGGCCAACTCATCGACCGCGCCTTCGCCGACGACCTAGCGCTGCTGCCCGTCGAATCGATCCCGGTGCCGGGGCCCGTCGGCATCCTGGACGCGCTCGCCGCGGCGGCGCTGGCGCGCAGCGTCGGTGTGCCGGCCGGGGCGATCGCCGACGCGATCGTGTCCTTCCGGGTGGGCCGGCACCGGGCCGAGGTGATCGCGGTCGCCGACGGGATCACCTACGTCGACGACTCGAAGGCCACCAACCCGCACGCCGCCGAGGCATCCGTGCTGGCCTACCCCAGCGTGGTGTGGGTAGCGGGCGGTTTGCTCAAGGGCGCATCGGTGGACGCCGAGGTCGCCAAAATGGCCCCCCGGCTGGTCGGCGCGGTGCTCATCGGCCGAGATCGCGAAGAGGTTGCAGAGGCGTTATCGCGACACGCGCCGGATGTCCCCGTCGTCCACGTTGTGACAGGCGAGGATGCTGATATGAATGCGACGGCTGTGGCCATTGGTGCAGATGTGACAGAAGTGAAACATTCGGGCGGGGATCTCGGCACTTCCGTCATGACCGCGGCGGTGGCCGCGGCCCGCGACCTGGCCAGGCCCGGCGACACGGTGTTGCTGGCGCCGGCCGGCGCGTCGTTCGACCAGTTCAGCGGGTATGCCGACCGTGGCGACGCCTTCGCCGCCGCAGTCCGCGCGGCCACCCGGTAGGCGGGCGTGGGTAATCCGCTGGCCCGGCTGAGACGTCGGGGCAAGGCAACCGAAGCGACCGCCGACACCGCCGCGGCCGAGCCGGCAGAGGCCGACGCCGACGAGGCGACCGGCCCCGTGAGCACCGCCGGCACGTCGGAGGCCAAGCCGGCCGGGAAAACACAGGTCAAGGCCGATGAGCGTAGCCGGTTCGGCGCCTGGCTGAGCCGGCCCATGACCTCCTTCCACCTGATCATCGCGGTGGCCGGGCTGCTGACCACGCTGGGCCTGATCATGGTGCTGTCGGCGTCGGGGGTGCGGTCCTACGACGCCGACGGGTCGGCGTGGGTGATCTTCGGCAAGCAGGTGCTGTGGACGGTGATCGGCCTGGTCGCCTGCTACGCCTCGCTGCGCATGTCGGTGCGGTTCATCCGCCGCGTCGCCTTCACCGGGTACGTCGTCACCGTCATCCTGCTGGTGCTCGTGCTGGTGCCGGGCATCGGAAACCTGGCCAACGGCTCGCGGAAGTGGTTCGTCATCGCCGGCTTCTCCATGCAGCCGTCCGAGCTGGCCAAGATCGCCTTCGCCATCTGGGGTGCGCATCTGCTGGCTGCTCGCCGGCTGGAGCGGGCCTCGCTGCGCGAGATGCTGATCCCGCTGGTCCCGGCCGCGGTCATCGCGCTGGCGCTGATCGTGGCCCAGCCCGACCTCGGGCAGACGGTGTCGCTGGGCATCATCCTGCTCGCGCTGCTGTGGTACGCCGGGCTGCCGCTGCGCGTCTTCGCCACGTCGCTGGTGGCGGTCTTCATGGCCGGCGCGATCCTGGCCATGTCAGCGGGTTACCGCTCGGACCGGGTGAAGTCCTGGATGAACCCCGAGAACGACCCGATGGACACCGGCTACCAGGCCCGCCAGGCGAAGTTCGCCCTGGCGCACGGCGGCATCTTCGGCGACGGCCTGGGGCAGGGCGTGGCCAAGTGGAACTACCTGCCCAACGCCCACAACGACTTCATCTTCGCGATCATCGGCGAGGAGCTGGGCTTCGTCGGCGCGTTCGGCCTACTGGTCCTGTTCGGGTTGTTCGCCTACACCGGGATGCGCATCGCCCGGCGCTCGGCCGACCCGTTCCTGCGGCTGCTGACCGCCACCACGACGATGTGGGTGCTGGGCCAGGCGTTCATCAACATCGGTTACGTGATCGGGATCCTGCCGGTGACCGGCATTCAGCTTCCGCTCATCTCTGCGGGCGGAACCTCCACGGCGGCAACGCTTTTCATGATCGGGATCATGGCCAATGCGGCCCGTCACGAGCCAGAGGCGGTGGCCGCGCTGCGCGCCGGCCGCGACGACAAGGTGAACCGGTTCCTGCGGCTGCCCCTGCCGCAGCCGTACGCGCCGACCCGGCTGGAGTCGTTCCGCGACCGCAAGCGCGGCGGCAAGCAACCGGCCAAGGGGGCCCCTTCGCGCAACGGCACCCGCAAGGCCGCCCAGGCGCCCGCCCGCAAGCGTTCCCGCAAGGCCGAGGAACCGCTGCGGCCGGCCTTCTCCCGCACAGCCGGCCGCCCGGCCCGCAGGGCGGTGCATCATGGATCTGGCCAGCGGAACGCCGGCCAGCGTCAAGCACGGCGCGCTCGCGCATTGGAAGGTCAGCGTTACGGGTGAACGACACGGTCAGCAAGCCGGCCGGGGGGGGGGGGGGGGGGGGGCCCCCCCCCCCCCCCCCCCCCCCGGGCCCCGGAGGGGGGGGGGCCCCCCCCCCCGGGGGGGGGGGGGGGGGGGGGGGCCGGCGCCGCGCCGCGC
>NZ_LZIE01000059.1:0-3376 GCF_001667155.1 Mycobacterium sp. 852002-53434_SCH5985345 | reverse complement strand
TCCAACTCCCGATACGACAACGAACGACCCGCACACCGCACCGCCACCGCCCCCGGCGCACGCACCACCCGCGCCGCAAACAACCCCGGAATCGACACCGGCACCCACGACCGGGACAGGACAGCGCGGTTGGCGATCTCGTCGAGCCTGCGGTGTTCGCCGGCACCGAGCACGTCGATCGCCGACAGCGGTCGGGCCGTATCGGTCGTCAACGAGACCAGCACCCGCTGGAAGCGATCGATCAATGTCTCGATGGTGTCGGCGTCGAACACATCGGTGCGGAACTCCACCGTCCCGCCGATGCCGTCGGGCTGGCCGTCCTCGGTCCAACGTTCGGCCAACGAAAACACCAAATCCATGCGGGCGGTGTGGGTGTTCAGTGGCAGCGCGGTGACGTGCAGATCGCCCAAGCTCAGTTCGGCGGGGCTGTTGTTCTGCCAGGTCAACATCACTTGGACCAACGGGTGATGGGTCAGGCTGCGCGTGGGGTTGAGCCGGTCCACCAGCGCTTCGAAGGGCACATCTTGGTGCTCGTAGGCGGCGAGGCTGCGCCGCCGCACCTGAGCCAACACCTCCGCGAGGGTGGGATTTCCGGCGAGGTCGACCCGGAGTACCAGGGTGTTGACGAAGAAGCCCACCAGCTCATCCAGCGCCGGGTCCTGACGGCCGGCGATCGGAAAGCCCACGGCCACATCCGAAGTCGCGCTGACCTTGGCCAGCAACACCGTCAAGGCGGCCTGAATCACCATGAAGCTCGTCGCATTGTGCTCGCGAGCTACCGCGCGGACCCGATGCTGCAACTCCGCCGGCCACTCCACGGCCACGCTGGACCCGTGATGGTCGGCCACCGATGGGTAGGGCCGGTCGGTGGGCAGTGCGAGATGCCCGGGCATGTCGGCCAAGGTCTGCTGCCAATACCGCAGCTGCCCCGCGACAGGACTGTCGGGATCGTCCAGATCCCCCAACCGGGCCTGCTGCCAGAGCGTGTAGTCGACGTACTGCACCGCCAGCGGCGCCCATTCCGGCGCCTTGTCCGCAGACCGGCTGGCATAGGCCACGCCGAGGTCGCGGACCAGCGGCGTCAGGGACCACCCATCTGCGGCGATATGGTGGGCGACCGCCACGAGCACATGCCGGTTCTCGGTGACCCTGAAAAGCTCAGCACGCAGGGGAATTTCGGTTCCCAGATCGAACGAATGGCGCGCCACTGATTCGATGGCCTGCTCGAGGCGGCTGGCCGACCAATCGCCGGCGTCCACCACCTGCCAACCGAAGTCGGCCCGATCGGCGGGGACAACCACCTGCCGGGGTGTTCCCCTCGGCGCGACGAACACCGTGCGCAAACTTTCGTGTCGGGCCACCACATCGCCCAGTGCCGCCGCGAGTGCCTCGACATCCAGGTGCCCGTCCAGCCGCATGGCCGCGGCCATGTTGTAGACCGGCGACGGTCCCTGCAGTTGATCGGTGAACCACAGCCGGTTCTGAGCGAATGACAACGGCAGCACCGCCGGCCGCGCACCGGCCACCACCCGCGCCGGTCGCTCGTCGCCCGCACCGAGACGTGGGCCCAATTGGCGAATCGTCGGCGCCTCGAACAAGGTTCGCACCACGAGGTCGGCATCAAGCGCGGCATTGACTGCCGCAACCAAACGCATGGCCGACAACGAATCCCCGCCCAGATCGAAGAAGGAGTCGTCGACCCCGACGCGCTCCAGTCCCAACACCCGGGCATAAATGCCGGACAGCATTTCCTCGACCGGGGTTGCCGGAGGGCGGTATTCGCCGCTCTCCCGGTAGTCGGGCGCCGGTAGGGCGCGGGTGTCGAGCTTGCCGTTGACGGTCAGCGGCAGTTGGTCCAGCGCGACAATCGCCGCCGGGACCATATAGTTGGGCAGCCGGTCGGCCAGCTGCGCGCGGAGGCGGGCGGGCTCGGCTTTCCCGGTGATGTAGGCGACGAGGCGCTTATCGCCGGGGCGATCCTCCCGCACGACCACCGCTGCCTGTGCCACCCCGGCCAAACCGGTTAGCGCCGTGCGGATTTCGCTCAGCTCGATGCGGTAGCCGCGGATCTTGACCTGCTCGTCGGCGCGGCCCATGTACTGTAGCTGGCCATCGGCGCCCCAGCGGACCAGGTCGCCGGTGCGATACATGCGTTGTCCAGGCGCCCCGGCTGAGCCGAACGGGCACGCCACGAACCGCGTCGCGGACAGCCCCGGCCGGCCCACATACCCATGCGCCAGACCGCGCCCGGCCACGTACAGCTCACCGACCACGCCCTCGGGCACCGGCCGCAACCACCCGTCCAGCACGAAAAAGCCAAGATGCGCCAGCGGCAAGCCGATCGGGCTGGCGTTGGTGTCGACATCACCATCGACGATCTCGCGGAACGAGGCGTGCACCGTGGTCTCGGTGATCCCATACATGTTGATCAACCGCGGCAGACCCGGGTGGTTGTGCAACCACTTGCCCAACCGATGCGGCTCGAGCGCCTCACCACCGAACACCACCGTCTGCAGCTTGAGCTGTTGGCCCAGCTCGGGGGCGAGCGAATCCGCGGTCTGCAGGACATAGAACGCGGACGGCGTCTGGCTGAGCACGCTGACCTGTTCGCGAATCAGCATGGCGTGCAGGTCTTTTGGTGAGCGGACGACGGAGTCGGGCACGATGACCAGCCGGCCGCCGTACAACAGCGACCCGAAGATTTCCCAGATCGAGAAGTCGAATGCCAGCGAGTGGCATTGCGTCCACACCTGCCCGAGTGCCAGCTCGCGGTTCACGGACTCCAGCAGCTCGGTGACGTTGCGGTGCGGCACCGCCACACCCTTCGGGGTGCCGGTCGTACCGGACGTATAGATGATGTAGGCGACGTTCTCCGCAGCGGGCGCCGGCAACCCGTCGCTCGGTCGAGTGTCGATGGCGGGGTCGCCGATGTCGATGACGTCCACGTCCGGGCCTTTGAGCCGCGACCGCACGTCGGCGGCGGTGACGGCGACGATCGGGGCGGCATCGGTGAGCATGAACTCGATCCGCGCCGCCGGCAGCCCCGAGTCGATGGGCAGGTAGGCCGCCCCGGTCTTGAGCACCGCCAGTATCGCGATGACGGCCTCGGCCGTCCGGGAGAACAGCACCGCGACGCGCTCCCCCGGCCCGGCGCCCCGGCTCACCAGCAGGTGCGCCAGCCGATTCGAGTACTCGTCGACCTCGGCATAGGTCCACGAACGGCCGCCGCAAGTGATGGCCACCGCGTCCGGGGCGCGGTCCACCTGGGCGGCGAACATCTCCGGGATCGAGATCCCCGAGGACGCGGGCCGGCTCAGCACCGCGCGGTTGCCGATGACCTCGAGCCGGGCGTGTTCCTTCTCATCGAGCACATCGA
>NZ_LZIE01000058.1:0-193441 GCF_001667155.1 Mycobacterium sp. 852002-53434_SCH5985345 | reverse complement strand
TCGGCGTTCGGCGGGCCCGGGCAGCGGATGTATCGGACCGGGGACCTGGTGTGGTGGGGGCCCGATGGCCAACTGCGATATGTGGGACGCTCGGATGAGCAGGTCAAGGTACGTGGGTATCGCATCGAGCTCGGCGAAATCCAAACCGTCCTAACGGGTTTGGCTGGGGTCGAGCAGGCGGTCGTAATCGCCCGGGAGGACCGGCCCGGGGACAAGCGGCTGGTGGCATACCTGACCGGCACCGCCGATCCCGCCGTGGTGCGCACCCAGCTCGCCGAGCGGCTGCCGGCTTACATGGTTCCGTCCGCGATCATGCCCCTGGCCGCCCTGCCGTTGACGCTCAACGGCAAACTCGATACCCACGCGCTCCCGGCCCCCGGCCACCTCGGTCGTGGGTACCGCGCCCCGGCCACCCTTACCGAAGAGGTCCTTGCCGGGATTTATGCCCAGGTTCTTGGCCTCGGCCGCATCGGGGTCGACGACTCCTTCTTCGACTTGGGTGGGGATTCGCTGTCGGCGATGCGTCTGGTCGCCGCGGTGAACACCAGTCTGGATGCCGCCCTTACGGTCCGGGCGTTGTTCGAGGCGCCGACGATCCGCCAGCTGGCGCCGCGCCTCGATGAGGGCGAAGGTCGGCTGGCGCGGGTGGTGGCCGGTGCGCGGCCCGCGGTGGTGCCGCTGTCGTTCGCCCAGTCTCGGTTGTGGTTCCTCGATCAGCTGCACGGCGCTTCGCCGGTCCACAACATGGCGGTGGCGTTGCGCTTGCGGGGAGGGCTGGATGCCGACGTGCTGGGGATGGCGCTGGCCGATGTGATCGCGCGGCATGAAAGCCTGCGCACGATCTTCGTTGCGCCGGAAGGGACCCCGCAGCAAGTGGTCGTCCCGGTCGGGCGCTTTGACTTCGGCTGGCAAGTCGTAGATGCCGGCGGGTGGCCGGCGAGCCGGCTCGAGGAAGCCATTGCTGCGGCGGCGCGGTACTCGTTTGATCTGGCAGTCGAGATTCCGTTGCGGGCGACGCTTTTCCGGCTGGGCGACGGTGAGCATGTGCTCGTGGCGGTGGCTCACCATATTGCCGCTGACGGGTGGTCGATCACGCCGTTGGTGCGTGATCTGGGCGTGGCGTATGCCAGCCGATGTGCGGGTGAGGCGCCGGGCTGGGCCGAACTACCGGTGCAATACGTCGATTACACGATGTGGCAACAGGCGCAGTTCGGTGATCTGGATGATCCGCACAGTGCGATCGCCGCGCAGTTGGCCTATTGGATGGACGCGTTGGCGGGGATGCCTGAGCGGTTGGAGTTGCCGACGGATCGCGGATATCCGGCGGTGGCTGATTATCGGGGGGCGCGGGTGGCCGTGGAGTGGCCCGCGCAGTTGCAGCAGCGGGTGCGTGAGGTGGCCGGTGAACACAATGCGACCAGTTTCATGGTGGTGCAGGCCGCGTTGGCGGTGGTGTTGGCCAAGCTGGGCGCGACTTCGGATGTCGCGGTGGGTTTTCCGATCGCCGGGCGTCGTGATCTCGCGCTGGACGAGTTGGTCGGCTTCTTCGTCAACACGCTGGTGTTGCGTACCGATCTATCCGGGAACCCGACCGTGGCTGAGCTTTTGGCTCAGGTGCAGCAGCGCAGCCTGGCCGCCTACGAACATCAGGACGTGCCCTTCGAAGTCCTCGTGGAGCGGTTGCATCCAACCCGCAGCCTGAGCCACCACCCCCTCATCCAAGTCGTCTTAGCCTGGCAGAACCACGATTTCGCCGACCTCACCCTGGGTGACCTACAAATCACCCCGCTGCCGACGGACACCCACAGCGCCCGCATGGATCTGGTGTTCTCGCTGGCCGAACGCTGGACCGAGGACGGCCAGCCCGCCGGCATCGGAGGGGCGGTGGAATTCCGTACCGACGTATACAACACCACCCGCATCGAGGGAATGATCGAGCAACTGCACCACGTATTGGTCGCGATGACCACCGATCCCGCGCGTCGGCTCTCGTCGATCGATGTGCTCGATGCGAACGAGCACGCGCGGCTCGAGGTCATCGGCAACCGCGCGGTGCTGAGCCGGCCCGCGTCCCCGGGAACCTCGATCCCGGAGTTGTTCGCCACCCAGGTCGACCGCGCACCCGAGTCGGTGGCGATCACCTGCGGCGGGCGTCCGTGGACCTACGCCGAGGTCGAGCACTCCGCTAATCGGTTGGCGCACCTGCTGATTGAGTACGGCGCCGGCCCGGGGGAGTGCGTGGCGCTGCTGGCCGAGCGTTCGGCCCAGGCCGTCATCGCGATACTGGCGGTGCTCAAAACCGGGGCGGCCTACCTGCCCATCGACCCGGGGCTGCCCGCCGCGCGCATCCAGTTCATGCTCACCGACGCCATACCGCTCGCCGCGATCGCCAGCCCCGAGTTGCGGTCGCGGCTCGACGGGTCGGACCTCGCCGTCATCGACTTCGACGACCCCGAAATAGCAACCCAACCCAACGGCGGACCGGCGGCGCCGGACCCCGAGAACATCGCCTACATCATCTACACCTCGGGAACCACCGGAGTGCCCAAGGGCGTGGCAGTCACCCACCACAACGTCACCCAACTGCTCGAATCGGTGCACGAAGAGCTGGAACTCGGCGAGGTGTGGTCGCAATGCCACTCGCTGGCGTTCGACTTCTCGGTCTGGGAAATCTTCGGGCCGCTGCTCCGCGGCGGCCGGCTGGTCATCGTGCCCGAGAACGTCGTGCGCTCACCGGAAGACCTGCATGCCATGCTGGTTCGCGAGCAGGTCAGCGTGTTGAGCCACACCCCCTCGGCGGTGGCGGCGTTATCGCCGCAGGGTCTGGAGGCGGCGGCGACGCTGGTGATGGGCGGGGAGCCCTGTCCGCCCGAGGTGGTGGACCGGTGGGCGCCCGGGCGCGTGATGGTCAACCAATACGGTCCGACGGAGACCACCATGTACGCGGCGATGACCGCGCCGCTGGCGGCGGGAACCGGAGCGCCGCCGATCGGGTCGCCCGTGCCGGGTGCGGCGTTGTTCGTGTTGGATAAGTGGTTGCGGCCGGTGCCGGTCGGCGTGGTGGGCGAGTTGTATGTGGCCGGACGCGGCGTGGCGTGTGGGTACGTGAGCCGGTCGGGGTTGACCGCCTCGCGGTTCGTGGCATGCCCGCTCGGCGGGGCCGGGGCGCCTGGACAACGCATGTATCGCACCGGAGACCTGGCGTGCTGGGATCCCGATGGTCAGCTGCAATACCTTGGGCGGATCGACGAGCAGGTCAAGATCCGCGGCTACCGCATCGAGCTCGGCGAAATCCGCACGGCGCTAACCGGTTTGACCGGGGTCGCGCAGGCGGCCGTGGTCGTCCGCGAGGATCGACCCGGCGACAAGCGCCTCGTTGCTTACATCACCGGGACGGCCGAGCCCGCCCATGCCCGCGCCCAACTGGCCGACCGGTTGCCCAACTACATGGTCCCGGCCGCGGTCGTCGCACTGGATCAGCTGCCGCTGACGGTTAACGGCAAACTCGACAGCCGAGCACTGCCATCGCCCGACTACCAAACCGCCGAGAGTTATCGCGCGCCGGGCGACGCGGTCGAAGAGGTCCTCGGCGGCATTTACGCCCAGGTGCTGGGCGTGGACCGCGTCGGGGTCGACGACTCCTTCTTCGACCTGGGCGGCGACAGCATCTTGTCGATGCAGGTGGTGGCCCGGGCGCGGGCGGCCGGCGTCGTGTTCCGCCCGCGCGACATCTTCGTCGAGCAGACCGTGGCCAGGCTGGCCCGGGTGGCCGGAGTGGTCACCGACGACGACGTGATCGACGAGGGCATCGGCGAAGTCGTGGCCACCCCGATCATGCACTGGCTGCACCGGGTCGACGGGGCGGTCGACCAGTTCAACCAGGCCATGGTGGTCCAAGCCCCCGCGGGCGCCACCCATGACGACGTGGTGGCGCTGCTACAGGCCATGATCGATCGGCACCCCATGCTGCGGCTGCGCGTCGACGACGACGGCGCCGGCGGCTGGTCGCTGCAGGTGCCCGAACCCGGAACGGTCGACGCGCGCGGGTGCGTACGCACTGTCGACGTGTTGTCCGAAGCCGCGTTGGTAGCGGCGCGGTCGCGCTTGAACCCGGCCGCGGGGACGATGCTGCGGGCGGTATGGGCGGAGTCCACCGGCCGGTTGGCGCTGGTCGTCCACCACCTCGCTGTAGACGGAGTGTCGTGGCGAATCCTGTTGGAGGACTTGAACATCGCGTGGAGCCAGCTGCACAGCGGGCGGCCGGTGGCGCTGCCCGCGGGTGGGACGTCGTTCGCCCGCTGGTCGGCACTGCTGGCGGAGCACGCCCGCCGCCCCGAGGTTGTCGCGTTGGCGGACACCTGGCGCCGGGTGGCGGCGATCCCCGCCGCGTTGCCGGCGGTGCGCCCCGACGCGGATACCTATCAGACGGCCGAACAATTGTCGGTCTCACTGGATGTCGAAACCACTCGCTTGTTGCTGGGGGCAGTGCCGGCGGCGCTTCACGCCGGTGTCCAGGACATTTTGGTGGTCGCCCTCGGGTTGGCGATCAACGAATTCCTGGGCACCGGCGCGCCGCTTTCTATCGATATCGAGGGCCACGGCCGCCACGAAGACGTGGGCCCGCGCGTCGACCTGTCGCGCACGGTGGGGTGGTTCACGGCCAAATATCCGGTCGCGTTCACCCTGGGTAAGCCGGACTGGGCGAAGGTCAAAGCCGGTGACGGCGAGCTCGGCGCGCTCGTCAAGAACGCCAAAGAACAGTTGCGGGCACTGCCGGACGGGCTGACCTATGGGCTGCTGCGCTATCTGAATCCCGAAGTGGGACTGGATGGTCCGGATCCGGTGATCGGTTTCAACTACCTGGGACGGCTCGGTGGGGCGGCCGAGTTGCCAGCGGAATTGTGGCGACTCGACCAAGAGGGCCTGTCGCTGACCGCCGCGACCGCGGCGCTGCCCATGCCGCTGGGGCACACGCTGGAACTCAACGCCGGCACCGCGGAAACCGCGAATGGGCCTAGCCTGCGGGCGAATTGGACATGGGCGCCGTCAGCGCTCGGGCGCGTTCAAGTCAGCCGAGTCAGCCAATTGTGGTGTGACGCGCTGGCCGGCATCTGCGCGCACGTGCGAAACGGCGGGGGCGGATTGACCCCGTCGGACATCGCACCGGCCCGGCTGAGCCAGCAGGAGATCGACGAGGTGTGCGGCCGGCACCCGACCGCCGACGTGTTGCCGCTGACCCCGCTGCAGCAGGGCCTGCTTTTCCACGCCACTACCGAACGCGGCCCCGGCGACGACGTGTATGCGGTGCAACTGGACATCACCGTGTGCGGCCCGCTCGAGCCGCAGCGCCTTCGCGAGGCCGTGCACACCGTGCTGAACCGGCACCCCAATCTGGTGGCCCGGTTCTGCGAAGATTTCGACGAACCCGTGCAGCTCATCCCGGCCGACCCGGCGCTGGCCTGGCGCTATCTCCAACTCGACGCCGACGACCCGGACCCGGGCGAGCAGATCGGGCAGCTGTGCGCCGCCGAACGCGCTGCGGTCTGCGACCTCGCCGTCCGCCCGGCGTTCCGGGCCGCTTTGATCCGCACCGCAACCGACCGGCACCGCTTCGTCCTGACCGTCCACCACATCGTGATGGACGGATGGTCGCTGCCGATCCTGCTTCAGGAGATCTTCGCCGGCTATTACCGAGAGCGGTTGCCGCCGGCGGCGCCGTTTCGCAGCTACCTCAGCTGGCTCGCGGACCGAGACGTGGCGGCGGCAAAAGCCGCGTGGCGCCAGGCGTTCGACGGGTTCGACACCCCGACGTTGGTGCGCCCACCGGGTCGGGTAGGCCGGCGGGGCGTGGCCACCTTCCAAGTGCCGGCGGAGACGACGCGGGCCCTGAGCGGGCTGGCGCGCTCGTCGCACACCACCGTCAGCACCGTCCTGCAGGCCGCGTGGGCGCAGCTGTTGGCGTGGCTGACCGGCCACGACGACGTGGTCTTCGGCGCCGTGGTCTCGGGCCGGCCGGCCGAGGTGTCGGGCGCCGAGTCAATGGTGGGCTTGCTGATCAACACGGTTCCGGTGCGGGCCATCATCACCGGGGCAACGACCGTCGCCGGCCTGCTCGACCAGCTGCGCCGCGCCCATAATCACACGCTCGAACACCAGCATCTGGCGCTGTCCGAAATCCACCGCGCGACTGGACACGACCAGTTGTTCGACACCTTGTTCGTGTACGAAAACTATCCGGTCGACACCGCCGCATTGGCGGGCGTCCATGAGCTCACTGTCACCGACTTCACCAGCCGTGAGTTCAACCACTATCCGCTGTCGGTGCAAGCCGTTCCGGGTGAAGTGCTCGGCCTGCGTGTCGAATTCGACACCGACGTGTTCGACGCGGCCGGCATCGAGGCGATGGTCGAGCGGTTCCGTCGGTTGCTGGCGGGCATGACGGGCGACCCCACCCGCCTGATGTCGACGATCGATACGCTCCACGAGTCGGAGCACGCCCGTCTGGCCGGGTGGGGAAACCACGCGGTACTGAGCGACCCGGTGCCCGGGAGGTCGATTCCGGAGGTGTTCGCCACCCACGTGGCCCGTACGCCGGAGGCGGTGGCGCTGAGCTTCGACGGCACGTCCATGACGTATCAAAGACTGGACGAGGCCGCGAATCGCCTGGCGCACCGACTGGCGGGCCACGGCGCCGGCCCCGGTGCCTTTGTGGCGCTGCTGTTTTCGCGGTCCACCGACGCCATCGCCGCGATCCTGGCGGTGCTCAAGACGGGGGCCGCCTACCTGCCGATCGACCCCGGCCTACCGGCCGCGCGGGTCGGGTTCATGATCGCCGACGCCGCGCCGGTGGTCGCCGTCACCACCGCGGCCCTACGGTCGCGGCTCAATGGGTCTGATGTGCCGGTCGTCGACGTCAACGATCCGTCGGTGCGCACCCAACCCGCCACGGCGTTGCCCTCGCCCGCCCCGGAGGACATCGCGTACCTGATCTACACGTCCGGCACCACGGGTGTGCCCAAGGGCGTGGCGGTCACCCACCACAACGTGACCCAGCTGATGGCGTCGCTGCACGCGCCCCTGCCGGCGGCGGGCGTCTGGTCGCACTGCCACTCGCTGGGCTTCGACGTCTCGGTCCAGGAGATCTTCGGCGCGCTGCTCGACGGGGGGCGGCTGGTCGTGGTGCCCGAACCGGTGGTCCAGGCACCGGAAGAGCTGCGCGCGTTGCTGATTCGCGAACAAGTGAGCGTGCTGAGCCAAACCCCGTCCGAGGCGAGTGCGTTGTCGCCGGAGGGCCTGGATGCGGTGGCCCTGGTGATCGGTGGCGAGCCTTGCCCGGCCGAGCTGGTGGATCGGTGGGCGCCGGGCCGGGTGGTGGTCAACGCCTACGGCCCGACCGAGACCACCGTGGACGCGACGATTAGCGCCCCGCTGACCGGGGGAGCCGGAGCCCCGCCGATCGGCGCCCCGGTGTCCGGCGCCGCGATAATGGTGTTGGACAAGTGGTTACGGCCGGTGCCGGCCGGTATGGTCGGCGAGTTGTATGTCGCCGGCCGCGGTGTGGCGTGCGGGTATCTGGGCCGATCCGGGCTGACGTCGTCGCGCTTCGTGGCGTGCCCGTTCGGCGGGGCCGGGGCGCGCATGTATCGCACCGGGGACCTGGTGCGCTGGGGCTCCGACGGGCAGCTTCGTTATGTGCGGCGCGCCGATGACCAGGTCAAGATTCGGGGCTATCGCATCGAACTTGGTGAAATCCATTCGGCGCTGACCACTTTGGCCGGAGTCGAGCAGGCGGCGGTGATCGCCCGCGAGGGCCGGCTGGTGGGCTACATGACGGGAACCGCCGACCCGGCGGGGATCCGCTCCGCGCTCGCCGAGCGGTTGCCCGCCCACATGGTGCCCGCCGCGGTCGTCGCAATGGACGCGATCCCGTTGACGGTCAACGGCAAACTCGACACCCGGGCCCTGCCGGCGCCGGAATACCACGACACCGATTCCTACCGCGCCCCGGCGACGCCGGTCGAGGGCATCCTCGCCGAAATCTATGCCAGGGTATTGGGATTGGCCCGCGTCGGTGTCGAGGAATCGTTCTTCGACCTGGGTGGCGATTCGCTGACGGCCATGCGCCTGGTCGCCGCCGTCAACGCGGGATTGGATGCCCAGCTGTCGGTGCGTGCGGTGTTCGAGGCACCCACCATTCGCCGGCTGGCGCCGCTCCTTGCCGCGGGCGACGGTGCACCGGCGCGCGTGGTGGCCGGCGCGCGGCCGGCGGTGCTGCCCTTGTCGTTCGCGCAGTCCCGGCTGTGGTTCATCGATCAGCTGCACGGGCCCTCGCCGGTGTACAACATGGCCGCGGCGCTGCGCGTGCGCGGACACCTGGAAGCCGAGGCGTTGCGCGCCGCGCTGGCCGACGTGCTCGCCCGGCACGAAAGCCTGCGCACGGTGTTCGTCGCGACCGGGGGAACAGCCCAGCAGGTGGTGGTGCGGCCCGAGGACGCCGACCCCGGATGGGCAGTGGTGGACGCCACCGGCTGGTCCGCGACGCGGTTGGGTGAGGCCGTCGGAGCGGCCGCGGGGCATCCGTTCGACCTGACCGCCGAGCTGCCCCTGCGCGCAAAACTTTTCCGAGTGGCCGAGGCCGAGCACCTGCTGGTGGCCGTCGTGCATCACATCGCCGCCGACGGCTGGTCGCTCACCCCACTGGTGCGCGACCTCGGCGTCGCCTACGCCAGCCGGTGCGAGGGGCGGGCGCCGGGATGGGCGCCGCTGGCCGTGCAGTACGCCGACTACACGCTGTGGCAGCGGGCCCAACTCGGTGATCTCGACGACCCGGACAGCCCGATCGCCGGCCAGTTGCGGTACTGGCAGGACGCTTTGGCCGGGATGCCCGAGCGTCTCGAGTTGCCCACCGATCGGCCCTATCCGGCGGTGGCCGATTACCGCGGGGCGAGCGTGGAAGTCGACTGGCCGGCCGAGTTGCAGGACCGGGTACGCGAGGTGGCCCGGTCGCACAATGCGACCGGTTTCATGGTGATGCAGGCGGCCCTGGCGGTACTGCTCGCCAAGCTCAGTGCGAGCGCCGATGTGGCCGTGGGCTTTCCGATCGCCGGGCGCCGCGATCCCGTGCTCGACGAGGTCGTGGGCTTCTTCGTCAATACCTTGGTGCTGCGGGTGGATCTGGCCGGGGATCCCACCGTCGCCGAGCTGTTGGCCCAGGTGCGGCAGCGCAGCCTGGCCGCCTATGAGCACCAGGACGTGCCCTTCGAGCTGCTCGTGGAACGGCTGAACCCCACCCGCAGCCTGGGCCATCATCCGCTCGTCCAGGTGATGCTGGCCTGGCAGAACAACGACCCCACCGCCCTGAGCCTTGGCGATCTGCAGGTTACCCCGCTGCCGGTGGACACCCGCACCGCCCGCACGGATCTGTTGTTCTCGGTGGCCGAACGCTGGACCGACAACGGCCGCCCCGCCGGGATCGGCGGAGCCGTCGAGTTCCGTACCGACGTGTTCGACACCGCCACCGTCGCAACGCTTGTCGCACGGCTCCAGCGGGTGGTGGCGGCCATCACGGCCGACCCCGCCCGCCGGCTGTCGTCGATCGACGTGCTCGACGAGGCAGAACACGCCCGCCTCGAGGTCATCGGCAACCACGCCGCGCTCAATCAACCCGCGCCGACGGGACTGTCGATTCCCCAGCTGCTGGCCGCCCAGGTGAATCGCACCCCGGACGCGGTTGCGATCAGCTGCGGAAATCGCTCGTGGACCTACCGCCAATTCGACTCTGCCGCAAACCGATTGGCTCGGCTGTTGGCCGACCATGGCGCGGGTCCGGGACAGCGGGTGGCCCTGCTGATTCCCCGGTCGGCCGGGGCGGTCGCGGCGATGCTGGCGGTACTGAAATCCGGTGCGGCCTATGTGCCGATCGATCCGGGGCTGCCGGCGGCGCGGATCGGCTTCATGCTCACCGATGCCTCGCCGGTGGCCGTACTCACGACGAGCGAGCTGCGGTCGCGGCTCGATGGCTGCGGCCTCCCGGTAATCGAGATCGACGACCCGAGGGTGGACACGCTGCCCGATGCCGCGTTGCCGGCACCGGCCCCGGCGGACATCGCCTACGTCATCTACACGTCCGGTACGACCGGAATCCCCAAGGGGGTGGCGGTCACCCACCGCAGCGTCACCCAGCTCTTGGAGGCATTGGATGGGGAGCTGGAACTCGGGCAGGTGTGGACGCAGTGCCACTCGCTGGCGTTCGACTTCTCGGTGTGGGAGATCTTCGGCGCCCTGTTGCGCGGTGGCCGTCTGGTGGTCGTGCCCGACGCGGTGGTCCGATCACCAGAAGACCTGTATGCCTTGCTGGTTCGTGAACAGGTCAGCGTGCTGAGTCAGACGCCGTCCGCGTTCGACGCGCTGCAAACGGCCGATGCGCTCTCACCCGACCTCGCCCAGCAACTCAAGCTGCAGACGCTGGTGTTCGGTGGCGAGGCGCTCGAACCCCAGCGGCTGGGCAACTGGCTGGACAACCATCCGGGGCGGCCGCGGCTGATCAACATGTACGGCACCACCGAGACCACGGTGCACGCCTCGTTCCGCGAGATCGTCGCTTGGGACGCCGGCAGCGCGGGCAGCCCCATCGGAATTCCCCTGGCGCACCTCGCCTTCCTCGTGCTGGATGACTGGTTGCGGCCGGTGCCGGTCGGAGTGGTGGGCGAGTTGTATGTGGCGGGCCGGGGTCTGGCGTGTGGGTACGTGGGCCGGTCGGGCCTGACGGCGTCACGCTTCGTGGCGTGTCCGTCGGGAGCGCCTGGTCAACGGATGTATCGCACCGGGGATCTGGTGCGCTGGGGCGCCGACGGGCAGCTGCGCTACCTCGGGCGCGCGGACGATCAGGTCAAGATCCGCGGCTACCGCATCGAGCTCGGCGAAATCCGCGCGGCACTAGCGGGTTTGGACGGGGTGGAGCAGG
Source organism: Mycobacterium sp. 852002-53434_SCH5985345 (assembly GCF_001667155.1). Lineage (NCBI taxonomy): Bacteria > Bacillati > Actinomycetota > Actinomycetes > Mycobacteriales > Mycobacteriaceae > Mycobacterium > Mycobacterium sp. 852002-53434_SCH5985345. The sequence goes on along the minus strand of NZ_LZIE01000058.1, from coordinate 182,478 downwards.
CGGCGGTGATCGCCCGTGAAGACCGGCCGGGGGACAAGCGGCTGGTGGGCTACGTGACCGGGGCCGCCGAGCCGGCCCACATCCGCGCCGCACTCGCCGAGCGGTTGCCGGCCTACATGGTGCCCGCCGCGGTCGTCGCCGTGGACGCAATCCCGTTGACGGTCAACGGCAAACTCGACGCCCGCGCCCTGCCGGCGCCCGATTACCGCGACGCTCCTTACCGTGCCCCCGCCACGCCCACCGAAGAGATCCTGGCCGGCATCTACGCCCAGGTCCTCGGCCTCGACCGCGTCGGCGTCGACGACTCGTTCTTCGATCTGGGCGGGGATTCACTCGCGGCGATGCGCTTGATCGCCGCCGTCAACGCCGGTCTGAACGTCCACCTCGGGGTGCGGTCCCTGTTCGAGGCACCCACGATCCACCAGTTGGCGCCGCACCTCGGTGCGGACGGGGTGGGGCGCACGGCCCTGGTGGCGATCGAGCGTCCACCGGTGATCCCGTTGTCCTTCGCCCAATCCCGATTGTGGTTCCTCGACCAGTTGCAGGGGCCCTCGGCGGTGTACAACATGGCGGCGGCGTTGCGGCTGCAGGGCCGCCTGGACGCCGACGCGTTCGGTGCCGCGTTGGGCGACGTGGTGGCCCGCCACGAAAGCCTGCGCACGGTGTTCATCGCGGCCGAAGGGACCCCGCAACAGGTCGTGGTCGCGCCCGAGGACGCCGATGTCGGGTGGGACGTGGTCGACGCCACCACCTGGCCACCGGACCGGCTGGAAGAGGCCGTCGAGACGGTGGCGCACTACGCGTTCGACCTCGGCACCGAGATCCCCTTGCGCGCCTGGCTTTTCTGCACGGCCGAGGACGAACACGTGATGGTCTCGGTGCTGCACCATATCGCCGCCGACGGCTTGTCGCTCACGCCGCTGGTCCGTGACCTCGGCGTGGCCTACGCCAGCCGATGCGTGGGCACTGCGCCCGGATGGGCGCCGCTGGCGGTGCAGTACGCCGACTACACGCTGTGGCAGCGCGCCCAATTCGGCGACCTGGACGACCCGGACAGCCCGATCGCCGGGCAGGTGCGGTTCTGGGAACACAACCTGGCCGGGATGCCCGAGCGGCTCGAGTTGCCCACCGATCGGCCCTACCCGCTGGTGGCCGACCATCGCGGCGCCACGGTGGGTGTGCGGTGGCCGGTCGAGTTGCAGCGGCGGGTGCGTGAGGTGGCGCTTGCCCACAACGCGACCAGTTTCATGGTGGTCCAGGCCGCCCTGGCGGTGCTGTTGTCGGCGCTGAGCGGGAGCAGCGAGGTGGCCGTCGGCTTCCCGATCGCCGGCCGGCGCGACCCACTGCTCGACGACGTGGTGGGCTTCTTCGTCAACACCCTGGTGCTGCGGACGGATCTCGGCGGCGACCCGACGGTCGCGCAGGTGCTGGCGCAGGTCCGGGGGCGCAGCCTGGCCGCCTACGAGCACCAGGACGTTCCCTTCGAGGTGCTGGTGGAGCGGCTCCGCCCCGCCCGCAGCCTGAGCCATCACCCGCTCGTCCAGGTCATGCTGGCCTGGCAGAACAACGATCCCGCTGCCGTGAACCTGGGGGACCTGCAGGTCACCCCGCTGCCGGTGGACAGCCACACCGCGCGCATGGACCTGACCTTCTCGCTGGCCGAGCACTTCAGTGACGCCGGTGAGCCCGCCGGGATCGGCGGGCAGGTCGAATTCCGCACCGACGTGTTCGATGCCGGCACCGTCGAAACGCTGATCAATCGCCTGCACCGGGTGTTGTTGGCCGTCACCGCCGACCCCGCCCGGCCGTTGTCATCGATCGACGTGCTCGATGACGACGAGCGCGCCCGCCTCGACGAGTGGGGTAATCGCGCGGCGTCGAACCGGCCGGTGACCTGGCCGTCGATCCTGGAGCTGTTCGACGCCCAGGCGGCCCGCGCTCCCGAGGCGGTGGCGGTCAGCTGCGGCGACCGCTCGTTGACCTACCGCGAACTCGACCACGCCGCAAACCGGTTGGCACGCTTGCTGATTGGCCGCGGGGCCGGCCCGGGTGAATGCGTCGGGCTGTTCGTGGACCGCTCGGCCGAGGCGATCGTGGCGATTTTGGCGGTCCTCAAGACCGGGGCGGCGTACCTGCCGATCGATCCGGGGCTGCCCGCGCCGCGGATCGAGTTCATCCTCGCCGACGCCGCGCCGATCGCCGCGCTGACGACGGCCGGCCTCCGGTCGCGGCTGGACGGGTTCGAACTCGGCGTCATCGATGTCGACGACCCCGCCGTCGGTGCCCAGCCCGAGGGCGCGTTGCCGGCGCCGACCGCCGACGACATCGCCTATGTCATCTACACGTCCGGCACCACCGGGACCCCCAAGGGAGTCGCGGTCACCCATCGCAACGTCACACAGCTGTTCGGCCCCCTCGAAGCGCCCCTGCCGGCCGCGGGCGTGTGGTCGCAAAGCCACTCCCTGGTCTTCGACGTGTCGGTGTGGGAGATCTTCGGTGCGCTGTTGCACGGCGGGCGGGTGCTGGTGGTGCCCGACGCCACGGCCCGCTCGCCGCAGGAGCTGCACGCGCTGCTCACTGCCGAACAGGTCAGCGTGCTCACCCAGACACCGTCGGAGGCGGGAATGCTCGCCGTGGAGGGTCTGGACTCGGCGGCCTTGGTGGTGGCCGGTGAGGCTTGCCCGGAAGAGGTGGTGGACCGGTGGGCGCAGGGGCGGACGATGTTGAACGTCTACGGCCCGACCGAGTCCACGATGTGCGTGGCGATCAGTGCGCCGCTGGCGCCGGAGTCGGGCCCACCGCCGATCGGTTCACCGGTGCCCGGGGCCGCGCTGGTCGTCCTCGACGATTGGTTGCGGCCGGCGCCGGCCGGGGTCATCGGGGAGCTGTACGTAGCCGGAGCGGGGCTGACGTACGGCTACATGCGCCGAGCCGGTCTGACCGCGTCGCGGTTTGTGGCGTGCCCCTTCGGGGCGCCCGGCACTCGGATGTATCGCACCGGGGACTTGGTGTGCTGGGGCCCGGACGGGCAACTGCAGTACCTGGGCCGCGCCGACGAGCAGGTCAAGATCCGCGGGCACCGCGTCGAACTCGGCGAGATCCGCACGACCCTGGCCGGTCTCGAGGGGGCCGGACACGTCGCGGTGATCGCCCGCGAGGACCGTCCCGGGGACAAGCGGCTAGTGGCGTACTTCACCGGGACCGCCGACCCGGCCGGACTGCGGACGGCGCTGGCCGACCGGCTACCCGCCTACATGGTCCCGGCCGCCGTGGTGAAGCTGGACGGACTGCCGCTCACGGTCAACGGCAAGCTCGACACCAGGGCGTTGCCGGCGCCGGACTACGCCGACGGTGACCGCTACCGCCCGCCCGCCACGCCGGTGGAGGAGACGCTGGCCGACATCTACGCCCAGGTCCTGGGGGTGGAGCGGGTCGGGGTCGAGGAGTCGTTCTTCGACCTCGGCGGCGATTCGCTGTCGGCGATGCGCCTGGTCGCCGCGATCCACGCTGCTCTGGATATCCACGTGCCGGTGCGAACCGTGTTCGATGCGCCGTCGGTGCGCAGCCTGAGTCAGCAGTTGGATCGGCACGATTTCGCGGCGGCGCACAACGCCGCGGCCAGCTTTGCGTCCGTGCACGGCCGTGAAGCCACCGAGGTGTATGCCAGCGACTTGACGCTGGACAAGTTCATCGACGCCACGACGCTGAGCAACGCGCCGTCGCTACCCGGCCCAAGCTCGAAGGTGCGGACGGTTCTGTTGACCGGTGCGACGGGCTTTCTGGGCCGCTACCTGGCGCTGCAGTGGCTCGAACAGCTGGAGCGGGTGGACGGCAAGCTGATCTGCCTGGTGCGCGCCGGTTCCGACGAGGAGGCATGGCAGCGGTTGGAGAAGACGTTCGACAGCGGCGACCCCCGACTGCTGGGCCACTTCGAGGGCCTGGCCGCCGACCATCTCGAGGTCGTCGCCGGCGACAAGGGCGCGCCGAACCTCGGCCTGAACCAGCAGACGTGGCAGCGGCTGGCCGACACCGTCGACCTGATCGTCGACTGCGCCGCACTGGTCAATGGCGTGCTGCCCTACAGCGAGCTGTTCGGCCCCAACGTGGCCGGCACCGCCGAGCTCATCCGGTTGGCGCTGACCACCAAACTCAAGCCCTACAGCTATGTTTCGACCGCAAACGTCGGCGACGGGGTCGATCGGGCGGCGTTCACCGAGGACGCCGACATCCGGGTCATCAGCCCCACCCGAATCATCGACGGCGGTTACTCCAACGGCTACGCCAACAGCAAGTGGTCCGGCGAGGTGTTGCTGCGGGAGTCCCACGACCTGTGCGGGTTGCCGGTCTCGGTGTTCCGCTGCGACATGCTGCTCGCCGACACCAGCTATGCGGGCCAACTGAATCTGTCGGACATGTTCACCCGGATGGTGCTGAGCATCGCGGCCACCGGGGTCGCGCCGCGCTCGTTCTATCGCCTCGACGCCGACGGCAACCCGCCGCGCGCGCACTTCGACGCGCTGCCCGTCGAATTCGCCGCCGAAGCGATCGCCACGCTGGGTGTGCAGGCGGTCGCCGGGTTCGAGACGTATCACGTGATGAACCCACACGACGACGGCATCGGCATCGATCAGTACGTGGACTGGCTGGTCGATGCCGGCTATCCGATCGAGCGGATCGACGACTTCGGGGATTGGCTGCGGCGGTTCGAGGCCGCGCTGCAGGACTTGCCCGAGCGGCAGCGTCAACACTCGGTGCTCCCACTGCTGCAGTTGCCCGGCACCCAGCAGGTCGAGCCCGGCGAACCGGACCGCGGTTCGCTCGCGCCGACCGACCGCTTCCGCGCCGCGGTGCGAGAAGCCAAGATCGGCCCCGACACCGACGATCCGGATATCCCGCGCGTGACGGCGCCGGTGATCGTCAAGTACATCACCGATCTGCAACTGCTCGGACTGCTCTGAGCGCTGCTCGTAAACACTTCGGCATCAACGGCTTCCACGTCGGCGATCGGAACGCCCCGCGTGTTCGCTACACTCAAGTGCTCACTATGACAACAGCTCGCGTGCCCAAGTTGCCACTCGACGAAGCCACGGCCGCCGCCGACGAAGCGGCCGTGCCGAACTACATGGCCGAACTGAGCATCTTCCAGGTGCTGCTCAACCACCCGCCGCTGGCACGCGCCATCAACGACCTGCTCGCGACCATGCTCTGGCACGGTGCGCTCGATCCGCGGTTGCGCGAGTTGGTGATCATGCGGATCGGCTGGCTCACCGCATGCGACTACGAATGGACACAGCACTGGCGCGTCGCCTCGAGGCTGGGCGTGGCCCCCGAGGACCTGCTCGGCGTGCGCGACTGGCAGGCGCACGACGGGTTCGGACCCACCGAGCGCGCCGTGCTGGCCGCCACCGACGACGTGGTCCGCGACGGCGCGGTGAGCGCCGCGAGCTGGGCGGCCTGCGAGCGCGAATTGCAAGGCGACACAACGGTTCTCATCGAGCTCGTCTCCGCGATCGGCGCGTGGCGGATGGTCTCCTCGCTCCTGCACAGCCTCCAGGTCCCGCTCGAGGAGGGCGTGGCGAGCTGGCCGCCGGACGGCCGGTCGCCCGCGGACGCCGTCATCGATTGACATATCGATCGATAGCTCTTTAGCGTCGGGCAATGCGTACCAGAGTCGCTGAGATGCTCGGCGTCGAGTTCCCCATCTGCGCCTTCAGTCACTGCCGCGATGTGGTGGCCGCGGTGACCAATGCGGGTGGGTTCGGCATCCTCGGCGCGGTGGCGCACAGTCCCCAGCGGCTGCAGAACGAACTGAACTGGATCGAGGAGCAGACGGGGGGCAAGCCCTTCGGGGTCGACCTGCTGCTGCCGCCGAAGTACGTCGGCGCGGACGAAGGCGGCATCGACGCCAAACAAGCGCGGGCGCTGCTGCCCGAGGAGCACCGCGCGTTCGTCGACGACATCCTCGCCCGCTACGGAATCACGGCGCCGGCCCAGGAGCCGCGCGGCTCCGCCGGCGGCCTCAACATCTCGCCCAAGGGCTACGAGCCGCTGCTGGACGTGGTGTTCGCCCATGACATCCGGCTGATCGCCAGCGCGCTGGGCCCACCCCCGGCGGACCTCGTCGAACGCGCCCACGGCCGCGACGTGCTGGTGGCCGCGCTGGCCGGCACCACGCGCCACGCGGAACGGCATGCGGCCGCGGGGGTTGACCTGATCGTCGCGCAAGGCACCGAGGCCGGGGGACACACCGGCGAGGTCGCCACCATGGTCCTGGTTCCCGAGGTCGTCGATGCCGTGTCGCCCGTGCCGGTTCTCGCCGCCGGCGGCATCGCCCGAGGCCGCCAGATCGCGGCCGCGCTGGCCCTCGGCGCCGAAGGCGTGTGGTGCGGGTCGGTGTGGCTGACCACCGAGGAGGCCGAGACGCCGCCGGTGGTCAAGGACAAGTTCCTGGCCGCCAGCTCCTCCGACACGGTGCGGTCGCGGTCGATGACGGGCAAGCCGGCGCGGATGCTGCGGACGGCCTGGACCGACGAATGGGAGCGCCCGGAAAAACCCGACCCGCTCGGCATGCCGTTGCAGACCGCGCTGGTCACCGAACCGCAGGTACGCATCAACTCCGCGGCCGCGCACCCCGGCGCCAAGGCGCGCGAGCTGGCCACCTACTTCGTCGGACAGGTGGTCGGCTCCCTCGACCGGGTCCGGCCCGCGCGAACGGTTGTGCTCGACATGGTCGAGGAGTTCATCGACACCATCGGGCGGCTCGAGGGCCTCGTCGAGAAGTGACAGGGCTTTCCCCGCAAGGGTTTTGACCCCTATCCGGCCGGGGCCGGCAAACAAAAGATGAACAATCGGTGCCGACCGGGCGCGTCATTCCCGCAGGTCAAAGGCTCGAACCTGGCCGAATCCTGTGGAGGCGCCCCGGAAAACCGTAAAGATCGCGAAACGTGGCCCCGAGGAGTTTGACCCGGTCGGACCCGTCGTGCATTATCGGTCGGGTATGCACCTCGTTAGGTGAGGCGTCTACACGAATACAGGCCACTGACCCCGAACGTCGAAAGACGCCCCGGGTCAGGACAGCTCCTCCCGGCTTAAGGGTTGAGCCCAGGTGGCTTCCGGAATACCGGACACGTCGTGTGGTGCCGAAGCTCTGACGAGAGGGGTGCGGATCTCCGACGGTCGTCGGGTTTTCGCTCCTCATGCTGCGCGCAAGCCGCGTGCGGATGACCGCACGCGTTCGTGACCGCGAGGAGGTGAGGGACACATGAGTTCCAGCGACAGTCCGGACCGAAGTCCGAACTCCGTCTCGTCCCGATCCGGTCTCCGGCACGACGTTCTCAGCTGAGCGTCGCAACGCTAAGTGGCTTATCGGCCAAGCGTTCTGGGATCGGAACCGCGACGGGACTTCGACGCGTCAGTCCAGATAGTCCCCGTTAGAAATCCCCTCCAGGAGGCGACCATGACCGCAGCTCTCTACGACGAAGTGGTAACCCAAGCGCCCGCCCGCACACTGACGGTGGTGCGCGACGTCGACACAACTCAGGCCACAACTCAGGTCCCGGCCAAGAAGGCCACCCGCCAGGTCACCAAGCAGCCCGTTCTCGCCGGCGACCCGCTGGTGGAGGGCGCCACCCGCCTGTTGAGCGTCCCCCTGCGGCACGTCTACGCGGCCCTGTGGCGCGTCGGTGTGCTCGAGGTGCAGGCCTGATCCGATGAGCAGCGACCAACCGAGGCTCCAAGGGGCTACCCGGCCGCAGGTGTTTCCTGAGGCCAGGTAGCCCCTTGGGGCACTCCGCCTGAGTAGAATCGACCCACTGGCGTTGATCCGGCATCACCGGGGAGCCTTCGGAAGAACAGCCGGCTTCTTTCTCTGGCCAGCTCAGTAGAACCGAACGGGTGGGCCCGTCACAGCCTCCAACGAGCGGCCACGCGGCAGCGTGGCAAGCGGGGTGGTACCGCGGCGCTCGCGCAGGCAGCGCGTCGTCGTCCCCAACAGGCGCTACCAGTGCCCAACGGCACTGAGGCACAGGAGACGACGCACAAAGTGACTTCAAGTGACCCTGACGTCAAGGCCTATCCGAAACTGGTCGGCGGCGCGCCCGACTTCCCGGCCCTCGAACTCGAGGTCCTCGACTACTGGGCCCGCGACGACACCTTCCGGGCCAGCATCGCCCGCCGCGAGGGCGCCCGGGAATACGTGTTCTACGACGGCCCGCCCTTCGCCAACGGGCTGCCGCACTATGGGCACCTGCTCACCGGCTACGTGAAGGACATCGTCCCGCGGTACCGCACCATGCGCGGCTACAAGGTGGAGCGTCGCTTCGGCTGGGACACCCACGGGTTGCCCGCCGAGCTCGAAGTCGAGCGCCAGCTCGGCATCAACGACAAATCGCAGATCGACGACATGGGGATCGCCGCGTTCAACGACGCGTGCCGGGAATCGGTGTTGCGCTACACCGACGAGTGGCAGGCCTATGTCACCCGCCAGGCCCGCTGGGTGGACTTCGACAACGACTACAAGACGCTCGACCTGTCCTACATGGAGTCGGTGATCTGGGCGTTCAAGCAACTCTGGGACAAGGGCCTGGCCTACGAGGGCTACCGCGTCCTGCCCTACTGCTGGCGCGACGAAACCCCGCTGTCCAACCACGAATTGCGCATGGACGACGACGTCTACCAGAGCCGCCAAGACCCGGCGCTCACCGTGGGTTTCAAGGTGGTCGGCGGCACGCTGGACGGCGCGCACCTGCTGGTGTGGACGACGACGCCGTGGACCCTGCCGTCGAACCTGGCGGTCGCGGTCAACCCCGAGGTCAGCTACGTCGAGGTCCGGTCCGGCGATCAGCGTTTCGTGCTGGCCGAGCCGAGGCTGGCCGCCTACGCCCGCGAGCTCGGCGAAGAACCCGAGATCCTGAGCACCCGCTCCGGGGCCGAGCTGCTCGGCACGCGATACCTGCCGCCGTTCCCGTATTTCATGGACAGCCCCAAGGCTTTTCAGGTGCTGCCCGGGGAGTTCGTCACTACCGAGGACGGCACCGGCATCGTGCACATGGCCCCGGCCTACGGCGAGGACGACATGGCGACCACCGACAAGGTCGGCATCGTGCCCGTCACCCCGGTCGACTCCAAGGGCCGTTTCGACGCCACCGTCCCGGATTACCAGGGTCAGCACGTCTTTGACGCCAACCCGCACATCATCCGCGACCTGAAGAACGGCACCGGCCCGGCGGCGGCCAACGGCGCGGTGCTGCTGCGCCACGAAACCTACGAGCACCCCTACCCGCACTGCTGGAGGTGCCGCAATCCGCTGATCTACCGGGCCGTCTCGTCCTGGTTCGTCACCGTCACCGCCTTCCGCGACCGGATGGTCGAACTCAACCAGCAGATCACCTGGTACCCCGAACACGTCAAGGACGGCCAGTTCGGCAAGTGGCTGCAGGGCGCTCGCGACTGGTCGATCTCCCGAAATCGATACTGGGGCAGCCCCATTCCGGTGTGGAAATCCGACGACCCGGCATACCCCCGCATCGACGTCTACGGCAGCCTCGACGAGCTGGAACGCGACTTCGGGGTGCGGCCCACCAACCTGCACCGGCCCTACATCGACGAGCTGACTCGCCCCAATCCCGACGACCCGACCGGCCGCAGCACCATGCGGCGCATCCCCGACGTGCTCGACGTGTGGTTCGACTCGGGGTCCATGCCGTATGCCCAGGTGCACTACCCGTTCGAGAACCGCGACTGGTTCGACACCCACTACCCGGGCGACTTCATCGTCGAATACATCGGCCAGACCCGCGGCTGGTTTTACACGCTGCACGTGCTGGCCACCGCGCTCTTCGACCGGCCATCATTCAAAACCTGTGTCGCGCATGGGATTGTGCTGGGCTCCGACGGGCAGAAGATGAGCAAGTCGCTGCGCAACTACCCGGACGTGTCCGAGGTGTTCGACCGCGACGGCTCCGACGCCATGCGGTGGTTCCTGATGGCCTCGCCGATCCTGCGCGGCGGCAACCTGATCGTCACGGAGCAGGGCATTCGCGAGGGTGTGCGCCAGGTCCTGTTGCCGTTGTGGAACGCCTACAGCTTCCTGGCCCTCTATGCGCCCAAAGTCGGCACCTGGCGCGCCGATTCGCGGCAGGTCCTGGACCGCTACATCCTGGCCAAGCTCGCCGAACTGCGCGACGACCTCACCCGGGAAATGGATACGTGCGACATCTCCCGGGCCTGCGAGCAGCTGCGTCAATTCACCGAGGCGTTGACGAATTGGTATGTGCGGCGGTCACGTTCGCGGTTCTGGGAGGAAGACGCCGACGCCATCGATACCCTGCACACGGTGCTCGAGGTGACGACCAGGCTGGCCGCGCCGCTGCTTCCGTCGGTCACCGAGATCATCTGGCGCGGTCTCACCGGCGGGCGCTCGGTGCACCTGACCGACTGGCCGGAAGAAGGTGTGGTGCCCGCGGACCCCGACCTGGTGGCCGCGATGGATCAGGTGCGCGAGGTGTGCTCGGCGGCGTCGTCCCTGCGTAAGGCGAAGAAGCTGCGGGTGCGCCTGCCGTTGCCGAAACTGACTGTGGCGGTGGATGATCCGCAGCGGCTGGCCCCGTTCGCCGACCTGATCGCCGACGAGCTCAACGTCAAGAGCGTCGAGTTGACCGACGCCATCGACACCTACGGGCGGTTCGAGCTCACCGTCAACGCCCGGGTGGCCGGGCCGCGGCTGGGCAAGGATGTGCAGGCCGCCATCAAGGCGGTGAAGGCGGGGGAGGGCGTCGTCAACCCCGACGGCACGCTGACGGCGGGCCCCGCGGTGCTGCAACCCGAGGAGTACAGCTCCCGGCTGGTCGCCGCAGACCCGGAGTTCACCGCGGCGCTGCCCGACGGGGCGGGGCTGGTGGTGCTGGACGGCACGGTCACCCCGGAGCTGGAGGCCGAGGGTTGGGCCAAGGACCGCATCCGCGAGCTGCAGGACCTGCGCAAGTCGACCGGCCTGGACGTGTCCGACCGGATCTCCGTGGTGATGTCGGTGCCGGCTGAGCGGGCGGACTGGGCGCGCTCGCACCGCGACCTGATCGCCGGTGAGATCCTGGCCACCAGCTTCGAATTCGGCGAACCGGCCGACGGCGCCGACATCGGCGACGGCGTGCGGGTGAGCATCGCCAAGGTCTAGCGGCACAGAACCCCGGTCGGGGGTTTGGAAAAAGTTCCGAAAAAAGTGTCCAAGCCGTGCGGGCCGGCTGCTCATACCTGTGACGGCGGCCCACTGGGGGTCGCGACCACAGTTAAGGAACACCCATGAGCACCATCGAGGACTTCCCGTCGACGACATTCGCCGCCCTCCCGCACGAGGATCTGACCGTCGCCGAGGCGTGGGCGTCGAGCCCGCTGGGCGACCCCACGATCGAGGACGGTTCCTCGGCCCAACCCGTCGAGTCTGAGGATTCTCCGGCCACGACCGTGATCGCGAAGCCGCGCTCGTGGGGAACGAATGCCCTGGTCGCCGGGGCCGTGGTCGCGGCGCTCGGAGCGGTCGCCGGGCTCGGCCTGCTGCTCATCGACGGGTCGGGCTCCAAGGAGCTGAAGCCCACCGTCGTGGCGCCGAATGCCAGCGTCGGCTCGGTGCAGCCGCAGGCTCCCAGCGCGGTTGCGCCGCCGCCGGTGGCGCCGGCCCCGCCGTCGGCGCCCGCCCCTGCTGACGCCGCTCAGGTCTCGCCCGGACCCGTCAGCCGCGGGGATGCACCCGTCGTGATCGTGCCCGCACCGCCGCCCGCGGCGGCCCCGGCCGGACCCCCCGCACCGGCGGACCCGGGTCCCCCGCCGCCCCCGCCCAATGTGACGGTCAACGTCCCGCCGGTGATCGTGCCCGTGCCCGTTCCGGTACCGGTGCCGCCCCAGCAAGGTGGCAGCCAGCAGGGCGGCGGCCAGCCCGCGCCGAGCGGTGGCAGCGGCCACGGGCCGATCCAGTGTTTCGCCTGCCACCCGCCGCAGCCGGTACACCCGCAGCCGATTCACCCGCAGCCGATTCAGCCGCAACCGATCCGCCTGCAGCCGCTGCAGCATCCCTGAGACAGCGGGTGCGCAGGGCGAGGCCGGACAACCAGGTCCGGTCTCGGCCTATTGCGCACGCGAGCGCAGCGCGCGGTGGGCGTGCGGCCAGAACGGCATGCCCGCCACCACGGTCGCGCCGGTGGCGATGAGTCCGACCGCGACGTCGACGCTTTGGCGGCCATCGCGCGCCCAATACACGTCCTTGAGGTCCAAGAGCAGGGCAAGTTCGTCGACGATCATCGCGTTCGCGGCGCCGTAGGCGACGGCCGCCGCCGGATGCCGGCGTTGCCTGTCGGTTCCGCGCAGGCCCACGCCACCCACCGTCGCCAGCATCCCGATACCGATGTTGTAGTGGTGAAAGTGTCTGCCGCCCATCGACATACCACCACCCGACGGCCCATGGCCGGCGCGGATCCAATGCGTGAGCGCCCGCAGTCCGGCGAACGTGAGGGTGAACGACGTCCAGGCCAGCACCGTGGCCTGCTCGCCGGGCTGCAGCCGCTGGTCCCATTGATGGCGCAGGCGCTCCCACCGAGACCGCGGTGCGTCGGTGCCGTCAGCCTCCATACCCAACGACGCTAGACCAATAGCATTTCGAAGTGTGGAGTCCCGTTGGGTGCTGCACCTGGACATGGATGCGTTCTTCGCCTCGGTCGAACAACTCACCCGGCCGACCCTGCGCGGACGGCCGGTGCTGGTGGGCGGCCTGGGCGGACGGGGCGTGGTGGCCGGGGCCAGCTACGAAGCCCGCGTGTATGGCGCCCGCTCTGCCATGCCGATGCATCAGGCCCGCCGCCTGATCGGCGTGACCGCGGTGGTGCTGCCGCCGCGCGGCGTGGTGTACGGGGTGGCCAGCCGGCGGGTCTTCGACACTGTGCGCAGCGTGGTGCCGGTCGTCGAGCAGCTGTCGTTCGACGAGGGCTTCGGGGAACCGCCGCACCTCGCGGGCGCGTCCGCCGAGGACGTCGAGGCGTTCTGCGAGGACCTGCGCCGACGGGTCCGCGACGAGACCGGCCTGATCGCTTCGGTCGGCGCGGGCTCGGGCAAGCAGATCGCCAAGATCGCGTCGGGCCTGGCGAAGCCCGACGGCATTCGGGTGGTCCGCCGCGCCGAGGAGCGGTCGCTGCTCGGCGGGTTGCCGGTGCGGCGGTTGTGGGGCATCGGTCCGGTCGCCGAGGAGAAGCTGAATCGACTCGGCATCGACACCATCGGCCAGCTGGCCGCGCTGACCGACGCCGAGGCCGCCAACATCCTGGGCGCGACGATCGGGCCGGCACTGCACCGCCTGGCGCTCGGCATCGACGACCGCCCCGTCGCCGAGCGCGCCGAAGCCAAGCAGATCAGCTCCGAGTCCACCTTCGCCGTCGACCTGACCAGCCTCGAGCAGCTGCGTGAGGCGATCGACCCGATCGCCGAGCACGCGCACCAGCGGCTGCTGCGCGACGGGCGCGGCGCCCGCACCGTCACGGTGAAGTTGAAGAAATCCGACATGAGCACGCTGACCCGCTCGGCGACGTTGCCCTACGCGACGACCGAGCCCGGCGCGCTGGTCGCGGTGGCCCGGCGGCTGCTGCTCGACCCCCGTGAAATCGGGCCGATTCGCCTACTGGGCGTGGGCTTTTCGGGATTGAGCGACGTGCGCCAGGAGTCGCTGTTCCCCGACCTGGACCTGGCGGGGGAGACCTCGGAGGGGCAACCCGTAGAGACCGCGGCCGAGGCCATGTTCGCCCCGGTGGCCGAAGCGGGCTCGCAGTGGCGGGTCGGCGACGACGTGTCGCACCGCGAACTCGGGCACGGCTGGGTGCAGGGGGCGGGCCACGGCGTGGTCACCGCGCGGTTCGAAACCCGCGCCTCGGGGCCGGGCCCGGCGCGGACGTTCCCCGCCGACACCGCCGAGCTGAGCAAGGCCAACCCGGTCGATTCCCTGGACTGGCCGGACTACCTGGGGGCGCTGCAGGCCCTGGAAGCGAATGCGGCGTCAGCCCCAGCGGGCGATGACGTCGCCGACCGGTAGCTTCGCGGCCAGCGCGGCCATCACCAGCACCCGGGCCTGCGGCGGTCGCAGCCGGGGCACCATCACCGCGCCGGCGGCCACCATCGCGTGCCCGGGCCCGTAGCTGGCGCCGACTCGGCCGCCCGGGACGCGGGTGGACACCGCCACGGCGACCCCGGCCCGGCAATGGCGGGCCACCGCCTCGACCACCGCGTCGCCGGCGTTGCCCGAACCCAGCGCCTCGAGCACCAGGCCCCGCGCCCCGGCGGCCACGCACGCGTCCAGGGCCACCCCGTCGCTGCCCAGGTAGGCGGCGACGATGTCGACCCGAGGTGCGTCCGCCGCGCTGAGCCCGCCGAGCTGGGGCCGCGTCTTGGTGCCGGTCAGGGTGACGCCGCCGCCGTTCACCGTGCCGATCAGCTCACCGGCGAAGCCGCTCAGGTCGTTCGTCGCGACCTTGGTCAGACCCAACGGCTGCAGCACCCGGCCGGCGAAACACAGCAGGACGCCCAGGCCGCGGGCGGCGGGGTGGCCCGCCACGGCCAGAGCGGCGCGCAGGTTGGCCGGGCCGTCGGCGTCGGGCGCGTCGGCGCTGCGCATCGCCCCGGTGAGGACCACCGGGACGTCACCCGCGTGGGTGAGCTCGAGCCACAGCGCGCTCTCCTCCATGGTGTCGGTGCCGTGCGTGACCACCACACCGTCGGCGCCGCCGTCGATCGCCGCCCGCACGGCGCCTCGGATCCCGTCCCAATCGGCCGGCACCAGCTGGGAGCTGTCCAACGCCAGCACGTCCACGACGTCGACGTCGAGGCCGGCCGCCAGGTCGGCCGCGCCGTACGAGGGCCGGTGCACGCCGTCCGCACCGGTGCCGGTCGATATCGTGCCCCCGGTGGCGATGACGGTGAGCCGGCCCATGATGAGATCATCGCGCACGCCGACCGCGAACATCGGTCAGACCGCGTCCGCATTTGGGGGATGATGTGAGAGTGCCCGAGGAACCCACCGGATCCACTGAGCCCGTGACCTCGACCGACGAGGCCGAGGACGCCGCCGCGACCGACCCGAGGCGGCCGCCGAGGCGGCTGCGCCTGCTGCTGTCGGTCGCGGCGATCGTCCTGGCCCTGGACATCGTGACCAAGGTGCTCGCCGTCAAACTGCTGCCCCCCGGCCAGCCGGTGCCGATCATCGGCGACACGGTGACCTGGACGTTGGTGCGCAATTCCGGGGCCGCGTTCTCGATGGCGACGGGTTACACCTGGGTGTTGACGCTGATCGCCACCGGAGTGGTGGTCGGGATCTTCTGGATGGGACGCCGGCTGGTGTCGCCGTGGTGGGCGGTCGGGCTGGGGATGATCCTGGGCGGCGCCATGGGCAACCTGGTGGATCGCTTCTTCCGGGCGCCCGGGCCGTTGCGCGGCCATGTCGTGGACTTCCTGTCGGTCGGCTGGTGGCCGGTGTTCAATGTCGCCGACCCCTCGGTGGTGGGCGGCGCCATCCTGCTGGTGGTGCTGTCGATCTTCGGCTACGACTTCGACACCGTGGGCAGGCGCAGGCCGACCAGCGCCGATGAGTGACCGCTCCATGCCCGTGCCCGAGGGGCTGGCGGGCATGCGGGTGGATGCGGGCCTGGCGCGCCTGCTGGGGCTGTCCCGCAGCGCCGCGGCCGCCCTGGCCGAAGACGGCGGGGTGGAACTGGACGGTGTGCAGGCCGGCAAATCCGACCGGCTGACCGGCGGCGCGTGGCTGCAGGTGCGCCTGCCCGAGGCCCCCGCGCCGGTGGAGAACACGCCCGTCGACATCGAGGGCATGACGATCCTGTATTCCGACGACGACATCGTCGCGGTCGACAAACCGGCGTCGGTGGCCGCGCATGCGTCGGTGGGGTGGACGGGGCCCACGGTGCTCGGCGGGCTGGCCGCCGCCGGCTACCGGATCACCACCTCGGGCGTGCCGGAGCGGCAGGGCATCGTGCATCGCCTCGACGTCGGAACCTCCGGGGTGATGGTGGTGGCGCTATCGGAGCGCGCCTACACCGTGCTCAAGCGGGCGTTCAAGCAGCGCACGGTCGACAAGCGTTATCACGCGCTGGTGCAGGGGCATCCGGACCCGTCGAGCGGGACGATCGACGCACCGATCGGGCGGCACCGCGGCGGCGAGTGGAAGTTCGCCGTCACCAAGGATGGCCGGCACAGCCTCACCCATTACGACACCATCGAAGCCTTCCACGCCGCCAGCCTGCTCGACGTGCACCTGGAAACCGGCCGCACGCACCAGATCCGGGTGCACTTCTCCGCGCTGCACCACCCCTGCTGCGGTGATCTCGTCTACGGGGCTGATCCCAAACTCGCGAAAAGGCTTGGGCTGCAAAGGCAATGGCTGCACGCCCGGTCGCTGTCGTTCGCCCATCCGGCCGACGGCAGGCGGATGGAGATCGTCAGCCCCTACCCGGCCGATCTGCAGCATGCGCTGGACGTGCTGCGCGCCGAGGACTGATCACCGGGGCTTGCGCGCCTCGACCAGCAGCCGCGTGGAGTGCGCGACGAAGGGGCCGTCGGCCTCGATGCGCTCGTGCAGTTCCCGCAGCCGCTCCCGGTACGCGCCGACCGTGAAGTCCGGCACCGTCCAGATCACCTTGCGCAGGAAGTAGATAACGGCGCCGATGTCGAAGAACTCGGCCCGCATCCGTTCCATCCGCATATCGACGACGTCCATCCCGGCGGCCCGGGCCTCGGCGCTCTGGACGTCGGGGTGTAGCTCGGCCCATTTCTCCGGCTGCGGCCCGATGAAGTATTCGACGAGTTCGGCCATGGTCGCCGGCCCGATCTGCTGGGCGAAGTAGGTGCCGCCAGGCCGCAGCACCCGGGCGATCTCCGGCCATCGCACCGCGATGGGGTGGCGGCTGGTCACCAGGTCGAAGGCCGCGTCGGCGAACGGCAACCGCGGCTGGTCGCCGGTCACCACGACCACCACGCCGCGCGGATGCAGGCGTTGGGTGGCCAGGTCCGCGTTGGGCGGCCACGATTCCGTCGCGGCCATCGCGGGCGGAAACCGCTCGGCGCCGGCGAGCACTTCGCCGCCGCCGGTGTCGATGTCGCACGCCGCCGACACGCTCCCCAGCCGTTGGCTCATTTGGCGCTGGTAGCCCCACGACGGGCGTTCTTCGGTGGCGCGCCCGTCCAGCCAGGAGAAGTCCCAGCCGTCGACGGGGGCCGCGTCCGCGTCCGCCACGAGGTCGTCGAAAGTGCGTCCCATGTCGAGCATGCTAGGCAGCGATCACGGCGCGCGGCAGACGAATTTTGTGCCGTTGAGGTCGAGCTTGACCTCGCCCTGGTGCTCCCAGTATTCGGAGCCCTGGCGGCCGTATCGGGCCCCGCTGCCGGACGGTTCTTGAAACAGGATCTGCTGGTTGCCCTTCCAGCTGAGCACCGCCGCGGGCGGGTCGAAATCGTTGTAGAACTGCGCGGTCAACGGCCCCGCGTCGGCCGGGCACTGGTAGGTGACGACGGGCGGGCTCAGGGTGCCGGGGTCGGCGATGGCCAACTGGACCAGCCGCGTCTGATACGCCTCGACCAGGCAGGTGCGCGCTTCGGGGTTCTGTGCGCAACCGTCGCGTGTGGTCGCCCAGCCGTTCTGCGCGGACGTCAGCGCGCCCTGGTCCGCGCCGGCCCGGGCAAGCGCCTGTTGGTAGGCGGCCTGCAGATGGTGGTCGAGGTCGGTCAGCTGCGGATCGGCGCACACCTGCTGCTGGGCCGCGTTGGCCGGTTTGGCACAGTCGAGCGCCGCCGCGGTCGGTGGGGCGGTGGTGGTGGTCGTTCCCGTGGTGGTGCCGTCCGGCGGCGGGGTCGATTTCGCACCGCAGGCGCCCAGCATCAGGGCCGCAACGATGACGGCGAGCAGTCGCATACGTGCTGACTACCGCCTGCCGGCCGCGCCCCGGGCACGACACGCCGGGACGACCTTGGCGGAACCGTCAGACCGTGGCCTTGTTGGCGTCGCCCGTCGCGATCTCGGGAGCCAGGGGCGCGATGGCGCCGATGATCTCGGTGACCGTCTGGGCTGACACCCCGGCCGCGGCCAACGCGTCGGACAGGTGCCCGGCCACCAGGTTGAAGTGGTGCATCGTGATGCCGCGACCCTGGTGCACCTGCTTCATCGGGGCCCCGGTATAGGGCTCGGGCCCGCCGAGGGCCGCGGCGAAGAACTCGACCTGCTTGCCCTTGAGGCGGTTCATGTTGGTTCCGGTGAAGAAGCCGGAAAGCTGGTCATCGGCAAGCACACGGACGTAGAAGTCCTCGACCACGACCTCGATCGCCTCGTGCCCGCCGATCCGGTCGTAGACCGCGACCGGCTGTGGTTTGCGGAAGCGTGCCAGAATTTTCATAAGTCCGATTGGAACATTTCGGCGTTGCCCGCCAGTTAGTTCGCGATCACGCACGGATATCTTTGCGTAACAAGCGGATTGCCCACTCTTGACGGTCGTGTCGGCCGCGGCGTGAGACGCTCGGCAAGCGTTACATGCCAGCAATGTGCATCGAGCCACCGGCCTGATGTCCTAGGTTGGCTTAATGACTCACGTCACATCGTTCACACCGCCCCGCAAGGAGCACATGGTCATCGGGCAGGCCAGCTGCGGTCGGGGGGCCGACATCATCAGGAGCCAAAGCCGATGAATCTGGGTGACTTAACGAATCTCGTCGAAAAGCCGCTCGCGAACTTGGTGGAGAAGCCGATCGCGGCGGTGTCCCACATCGTCAACACCCCGAACTCCGCGGGCCGTTACCGCCCCTTCTATCTGAGGAATCTGCTCGACGCGGTACAGGGCCGCACGCTCGACGAAGCCGTCAAGGGCAAGACCGTCCTGATCACCGGGGGATCGTCGGGCATCGGCGAGGCCGCCGCGAAGCGGATCGCGGAAGCCGGTGGCGTGGTGGTGCTGGTCGCGCGCACCCGCGAGAACCTGGAGAAGGTCGCCTCCGAAATCGAAGGCGACGGTGGCACCGCCCACGTCTACCCGTGCGATCTGACCGACATGGACGCGATCGCCGAGATGGCCGATCAGGTGCTCTCCGACCTCGGGGGCGTCGACATCCTGATCAACAACGCGGGGCGGTCGATCCGGCGATCGCTGGAGCTGTCCTACGACCGCATCCACGACTATCAGCGCACCATGCAACTGAACTACCTGGGCGCGGTCCAGCTGATCCTCAAATTCATCCCCGGGATGCGGGAGCGGGGGTTCGGGCACATCATCAACGTCTCCTCGGTCGGCGTGCAGACCCGCGCGCCGCGCTTCGGCGCCTACATCGCCAGCAAGTCCGCGCTGGACAGCCTGTGCGACTCCCTGCAGGCCGAGACCGTGAATGACGGCGTGAAGTTCACCACCGTCCACATGGCCCTGGTGCGCACCCCGATGATCAGTCCGACCACGCTCTACGACAAGTTCCCGGCGCTGACGCCGGATCAGGCGGCCGGGGTGATCGCGGACGCCATCGTGCACCGGCCCCGCCGGGCCAGCTCGCCGTTCGGACAATTCGCGGCCGTCGCCGACGCGGTGAACCCGGCGGTGATGGACCGGGTGCGCAACCGCGCGTTCGCCATGTTCGGCGACTCCCACGCCGCCAAGGGCGACGAATCGCCAAGCGATTCACCGCAATTCGACAAACGCAGCGAGACGTTTGTGCGGGCGACTCGCGGGATACATTGGTGACATCATGAGCCTTCCGAAACCTGACATCGAGACCACCGTCGTGATCACCGGCGCCTCCTCCGGCATCGGCGCCGAACTGGCCCGCGGGCTGGCCCGTCGCGGCTTCCCGCTGCTCCTGGTCGCGCGGCGCCGGGAACGCCTCGACGAGCTCGCCAACGAGGTGGGCCAGGAATACTCGGTGGCCGTCGAGGTGCTGCCGTTGGATCTCGGCGATTCCAAGGGCCGCGCGAAGCTGGCGGACCGGCTGCGCGCCGAGCCGATCGCCGGCCTGTGCAACAGCGCCGGGTTCGGCACCAGCGGGGTCTTTCACGAGCTGCCGCTCGATCGCGAAAGCGAGGAGGTCACCCTCAACGCGCTGGCGTTGATGGAACTCACCCACGCCGCGCTGCCCGGCATGGTCGAGCGCGGCGCCGGCGCGGTGATGAACATCGCGTCGATCGCCGGTTTTCAGCCGGTGCCCTACATGGCGGTCTACTCGGCCACCAAGGCCTTCGTGCAGACCTTCTCCGAAGCCGTGCACGAGGAGCTGCACGGGACCGGGGTGTCGGTCACCTGCCTGTGCCCTGGACCGGTCCCGACCGAGTGGGCCGAGATCGCCAACGCCGAGCGGTTCAGCATCCCCATCGCGCAGGTCTCGCCCCGCGACGTCGCCGAGGCGGCGATCGGCGGGATGCTGTCCGGCCGGCGCACGGTGGTGCCGGGCGTCGTGCCCAAGGTCGTCAGCACCGGCGGCCGGTTCGTGCCGCGCAGCCTGCTGCTGCCCGGGATCCGCATCGGCAACCGCTTCCGCGGGGGACCCAACCGCTAGTTTCGCCGATTGTCACGCCAGCGTGGCATTGAGCGCCGAGCGTCACGCCAGCGTGGCGTTCGGCGGGGGAGCAAGGAGGATCGTGTGGCCGCTGTCGACCTGACCGCCGACGTGCCGATGACCCCGCAGGAGATGTGGGACCGCGTCTCCGACCTGTCGGACCTGGGCGACTGGCTGGTGATGCATGAGGGGTGGCGCAGTGATCTGCCCGAGGAGCTCGGCGAGGGCGTCCAAGTCGTGGGCGTGGCCCGGGCGAAGGGCTTCCGCAACCGGGTGACGTGGACGGTGACCACCTGGGATCCGCCGCACGAGGTGGCGCTATCGGGGTCCGGCAAGGGCGGCGCCAAGTACGCCGTCACGCTCACCGTGCAGGCCGCCGAAGATGGATCGACGCTCGGCGTGCGCCTTGAGCTGGGCGGGCGTGCGTTGTTCGGCCCAGTGGGTTCGGCGGCGGCCCGCGCCGTCAAAGGCGACGTGCAGAAGTCGTTGAAGAACTTCGTCGAGTTGTACGGATAATCGGGTCCAAGAAACGCGAGACACACTTACGCGACACGCCCGAAACCCGTCGGTGCGCAGTCATAGACTGGCGTCTCTATGAACCACTCCTCCTTCGTGCACCTGCATAACCACACCGAGTACTCGATGCTGGATGGGGCCGCGAAGATCTCGCCGATGCTGGCCGAGGTGGAGCGGTTGCAGATGCCCGCGGTGGGGATGACCGACCACGGAAACATGTTCGGCGCCAGTGAGTTCTATAACGCGGCGACCAAGGCGGGGATCAAGCCGATCATCGGGGTCGAGGCCTATATCGCACCGGGCTCGCGCTTCGATACCCGGCGCATCCTGTGGGGTGACCCCGGCCAGAAGTCCGACGACGTGTCGGGCAGTGGTTCCTACACGCACCTGACGATGGTGGCCGAGAACGCCACCGGGCTGCGCAACCTGTTCAAGCTGTCCTCACTGGCGTCGTTCGAGGGCCAGCTCGGCAAGTGGTCGCGCATGGACGCCGAGATCATCGCCGAACACGCCGAGGGCATCATCGCCACCACCGGCTGCCCGTCGGGGGAGGTGCAGACCCGCCTGCGGCTGGGGCAGGACCGCGAGGCGCTGGAGTCGGCCGCCAAGTGGCGCGAGATCTTCGGCGCCGACAACTACTTCCTCGAGCTGATGGACCACGGGCTGTCCATCGAGCAGCGGGTCCGCGAGGGCTTGCTCGAGATCGGCCGCAAGCTCGGCATCCCGCCGCTGGCCACCAACGACTGTCACTACGTCACCCGCGACGCCGCCCACAACCACGAGGCCTTGTTGTGCGTGCAGACCGGCAAGACCCTTTCGGATCCGAACCGGTTCAAATTCGACGGCGACGGCTACTACCTGAAGTCGGCCGCCGAGATGCGCCAGCTCTGGGACGACCAGATTCCGGGCGCGTGCGACTCGACGCTGTTGATCGCCGAGCGGGTGCAGCCCTACGACGACGTGTGGGCGCCGCGCGACCGGATGCCGATCTTCCCGGTGCCCGAGGGGCACGACCAGGCGACCTGGCTGCACCACGAGGTGATGGCGGGACTGCGGAGACGTTTCGGATCCAATGTCGGCCAGGACTACATCGACCGGGCCGAGTACGAGATCAAGGTCATCTGCGACAAGGGCTTCCCGTCGTACTTTCTGATCGTCGCCGACCTGATCAACTACGCGCGGTCGGTCGACATCCGGGTGGGGCCCGGGCGCGGTTCGGCGGCGGGCTCGCTGGTGGCCTACGCGCTGGGCATCACCAACATCGACCCGATCCCACACGGCCTGCTGTTCGAGCGGTTCCTCAACCCAGAGCGTCCGTCGGCACCCGACATCGACATCGACTTCGACGACCGTCGTCGCGGCGAGATGGTGCGCTACGCCGCCGACAAGTGGGGCCAGGACCGCGTCGCTCAGGTCATCACCTTCGGCACCATTAAGACCAAAGCGGCGCTGAAGGATTCGGCGCGGATCCACTACGGCCAGCCCGGCTTCGCCATCGCCGACCGGATCACCAAGGCGTTGCCGCCGCCGATCATGGCGAAGGACATCTCGCTGTCGGGCATCACGGATCCGGCGCACGAGCGGTACAAGGAGGCCGCCGAGGTGCGCGGCCTGATCGAGACCGACCCCGACGTCCGCACCATTTACCAGACCGCGCGCGGGCTGGAAGGGCTGATCCGCAACGCCGGCGTGCACGCCTGCGCCGTGATCATGAGCAGCGAGCCGCTCACCGAGGCCATCCCGCTGTGGAAGCGGCCGCAGGACGGCGCCATCATCACCGGCTGGGACTACCCGTCGTGTGAGGCCATCGGCCTGCTGAAGATGGACTTCCTGGGCCTGCGGAACCTGACGATCATCGGCGACGCGCTGGAAAACATCAAGGCCAACAGGGGAATCGACCTCGACCTGGAATCGGTGCCGCTCGACGACAAGCCCACCTATGAACTGCTGGGCCGCGGCGACACCCTGGGGGTGTTCCAGCTCGACGGCGGCCCGATGCGCGATCTGCTGCGCCGCATGCAACCAACCGAGTTCAACGACATCGTCGCCGTGCTGGCCCTGTACCGCCCCGGCCCGATGGGCATGAACGCCCACAACGACTACGCCGACCGCAAGAACAACCGGCAGGCGATCAGGCCGATTCACCCGGAGCTCGAGGAGCCGCTGCGCGAAATCCTCTCGGAGACTTACGGTCTGATCGTCTACCAAGAGCAGATCATGTTCATCGCCCAGAAGGTCGCCTCCTACACGATGGGCAAGGCCGACGCGCTGCGCAAGGCGATGGGCAAGAAAAAGCTCGAGGTGCTCGAGGCCGAGTACAAGGGCTTCTACGAGGGCATGACCGCCAACGGCTTCTCCGAAAAAGCGGTGAAGGCGTTGTGGGACACCATCCTTCCGTTCGCGGGCTATGCGTTCAACAAGTCGCACGCCGCCGGTTACGGCCTGGTGTCGTACTGGACCGCCTACTTGAAGGCCAACTATCCGGCCGAATACATGGCCGGCCTGCTGACCTCGGTGGGCGACGACAAGGACAAGGCCGCGGTCTACCTGGCCGATTGCCGCAAGCTCGGCATCACCGTCCTGCCGCCGGACGTCAACGAGTCCCTGGTGAACTTCGCGTCGGTCGGCCAGGACATCCGCTTCGGGCTGGGCGCGGTGCGCAACGTCGGCGCGAACGTGGTCGGTTCGCTGATCAAGACCCGCAACGAGAAGGGCAAGTTCACCGACTTCTCCGACTACCTGAACAAGATCGACGTCTCGGCCTGCAACAAGAAGGTCACCGAGTCGCTGATCAAGGCGGGCGCGTTCGACTCGCTCAGCCATGCCCGCAAGGGGCTCTTCCTGGTGCACACCGACGCGGTCGATTCGGTGCTGGGCACCAAAAAGGCCGAGGCGATGGGCCAATTCGACCTGTTCGGCGGCGGCGGTGACGGCAGCGTCACCGATTCTGTTTTCACCATCAAGGTGCCCGAAGACGAGTGGGAGGACAAACACAAGCTGGCCCTGGAGCGGGAGATGCTCGGCCTGTACGTGTCGGGCCACCCGCTCAACGGCGTGGCACACCTGCTCGCCGCCCAGGTGGACACCCAGATCCCGGCCATCCTCGACGGCGACGTCCCCAACGAGAGCCAGGTGCGGGTGGGCGGGATCCTGGCGTCGGTCAACCGGCGGGTCAACAAAAACGGAATGCCTTGGGCCTCAGCCCAACTCGAGGACCTTACCGGCGGCATCGAGGTGATGTTCTTCCCGCACGCGTACTCCGCCTATGGCGCCGACATCGCCGACGACGCGGTGGTGCTGATCAACGCCAAGGTGGCCATCCGCGACGACCGGATCAGCCTGATCGCCAACGAGCTTGTGGTGCCGGACTTTTCCAACGCCCAGCCGAACCGGCCGATCGCTGTCAGCCTGCCCACCCGGCAGTGCACCATCGACAAGGTCAGCGCGCTCAAGCAGGTGCTGGCGCGCCACCCCGGCACCTCCCAGGTGCATCTGCGGCTCATCAGTGGTGACCGGATCACCACCCTCGAGCTGGACGCCTCGCTGCGGGTCACGCCGTCGCCCGCACTGATGGGGGACCTCAAGGAGTTGCTCGGCCCGGGGTGCCTGGGCAGCTAGGCCGGCGGCCGCCGAGGCCAGTTCCGCCCCCTTCGCCGTAGTCGAGCGTGAAGTTAGTTTCACACCCGCGGCCGAGCGTGAAACTGGCTTCACACTCGCGGGCTAGCTGTCCCGGCGGGCCGCACCCTCGCGGCCGAATGTGCGGCCAGCCGCACTCTCGCGTGCCACTGTGCGGCCAGCCGCACACTCGGCGGCAGCTACGCGGTCAACCCCAGCGCCGCCTGATGGTCGTGGGTGGGAATGATCGTCACCGCGTGGCGCGCCAGGTGCAGCCGCTGCAGCGTCCGGAAGGCTTCGTCGCGATCCTCGTCGACCAAAACGCCGGGATAGCTTGACTTTTGGCGAACCTTCTCGATCTGCAGCCAGTGCCAGGCCGCGTCGCCGGCGATCAGGATCCAGCCGCGCCCGGTGTGGGCGAGCACCCCGACGCTGCCCGGGGTGTGGCCGGGCAGGTCGACCAGGAGGACGGACCGGTCCCCGAACAGGTCGCGGCTTCGGGCGAAGGTCAGTACCGGTGGGCCGTCCAGCTCGTAGTCGACCACGGGCCGTCCGCGCAGCGAATCGCGGACACCGCCGACCGGCGCGACGGGGCCGGACCCGATCCAGTCCCGCTCGGTGCGGTGTAGGTGAACGGGGAGATCCGGCATATCCAGCAGGCCCGAAACGTGATCCCAGTGCGCGTGGGTCGGCAAGGCGAAATCCAACGCCGGCGGCTCCGGCAGCCGGTGCAGGGCCGTGACCGTGGGAACGGTGTCGGCGGGCGGGCGGACCGCGACCCGCAGCACCGCGGGTAGCTGGGCGATCGCCCGCCGCTCGACGTCGCGGCACACGGCCGGGTCGACGATGAAGGTGGCGTCCGGATGGCTGACGATGAACGAGGTCATCGAGTTCCCGACGCGCCGCGGGGTGAACGTGCCCTCGACGATCGCCGCGGTCGGCACCGAGCGCGGCACCTGGGGCAGCGCAGTCACCGTGACGGTGCGCCGGGGGCCGGGCAGTCCGGCGTCGGCGATGCTGCGCAGGAACGTGTGGTCGGGCCGTCTGGGACGCACCGCGCCCCAAACCAATCCGGTTGCGGCGGAGCAACATTGGCGCAGGCTGGGGGAGCGGACGGGGTCATGCGTCATGGTACGTCCACCCGGACGATGACACTGTCGGGCCACACGCCGCGGTCGCGCGCGCGGCTCAGCTTCTCGCGCACGCACAGGTCTTGGTGAACGTTGGTGACGCCCGGGACCTTGATCAGCGGCACGATGTTCCACTGCCAGCCATACCGTTTGTTCAGGACGCGGTTGGCCCGCTCGGCGTCGTCGCCGGACAGGATGGTGGCGCGGCCCGCCACCGGCTTCGCGCCCGGACGGACCCGGCCGCGATGGTCGCAGGCGGTGAGTTCGACGTCGCGGCGCGTGGTCAGCCGCCTGGTCTTGGGCCCCACCTTGGTGCGGAACACCAGCGCGTCGCCGTCCAGCCCGAACCAGATCGGTGTGTCGACCGGCGATCCGTCGCGGCGGAACGATCGGAGCAGCGCGTAGCGAGCCGCGCCCAGTCCGTCGAGTGAATGTGTGTGCATGACACCAGTCAACGACTTAGAGTTGGCTCTAAGTCAAGCGTCGAAGGAGGGCCGATGAGTCCACGGCTGACGATCGGCGAGGTGGCGCGTCAGGCCGGGGTCGCGGCGACGACGCTGCGGTATTACGAACAGATCGGCTTGGTGCCGCCGCCCGGGCGGCTGGGCGGGCAGCGCCGCTACGACGATTCGGTGCTGGCCCGGCTCGAGGTGATCCGGCTCTGCAAATCGGCCGGCTTCGCGCTGGAGGAGATCCAGCTGTTGTTCGCCGACGACGCACCGGGGCGGCCGGCCAGCCGCGCCCTGGCCGAGGCCAAGCTCGCCGAAATCGATGCCCAAATGGAGTCGTTGGCCCAGGCCCGGGCGGTCATCGAATGGGGCATGCGCTGCACGTGTCCCTCAATTGACGCATGTACCTGTGGAATTCATACCGCGTTGCCCGCCTGAGCAAAGGAGCTCCATGAACCAGCCCATCGCCGTGCGCAATTTCTCCCATGTCTGCATCGGCGTCTCCGACATCGAGGTGTCGCTCGCGTTCTACACCGCCGTGCTGGGCATGGACGTCGTATTCGACGTCGAACTCGACGGCGCGGGGCTGGACTCGGTGACCGGCGGGGCCGCGCAACGCGGGCGCATGGTCGGCGGGCTGATCGGTGCCGCCATGGTCGAGCTGCTGTCGCTGGGCGCCGTCCCCGACTGCCCGAGCGGACCGCACCTGGGCTACACCAACATCTCGTTCCGGGTCGACGACCTCGACGCCGCCTTCGACGCCGTTCGGCGCGAACATCCCGACGTGCGCGCCGAGCCGCCCGTCGACATCGGCGGGGTGCGGATGTTCTTCATCTACGACCCCGACGGCACCCCCATCGAACTGCTGGAGTTGCCCGCCGGCATATCAAGCACGCTGCAGCTCTGGCGCCCGGATCCAGCGTGATCCATTCCGCGTCCCCGATCACGGACGTACGCTCACGAAGGCAGAGCTGAGAGGACACACATGACGACAGCCGAGCGCCCGGGCACCCTATGCGAGGCATTCCAGCGCAACGCGTCGATCGATCCGGACGCCGTCGCGCTCCGCACGCCCGGCGACACCCAGACCATGACGTGGCGCGAGCTCGCCGCGCAGGTGCGCAAAGTCACCGCCGGCCTGGCCGGCCTGGGGGTCGCGCGGGGCGACACGGTGTCACTGATGATGGCCAACCGCGTCGAGTTCTACCCCTTCGAGATCGGCGCCCAACACCTCGGCGCCACTTCGTTTTCGGTGTACAACACGCTGCCCGCCGAGCAGCTGACCTACCTGTTCGACAACGCCGGCACAAAGGTGGCGATCTGCGAGGAGCAATACGTGGACCGCATCCGCGCCAGCGGCGCGCCGATCGAGCACATCGTCTGCATCGACGGTTCGCCGCCCGGCACCATTTCGGTGGACGACCTATACGCCGCCGCGCAACAGGATTTCGACTTCGAGGCGGCCTGGCGGGCGGTGCGACCCGACGACGTCGTCACGCTCATCTACACGTCCGGGACCACCGGAAATCCCAAGGGTGTGGAGATGACCCATGCCCATCTGCTGTTCGAGGCGTACGCCCTCAACGCCGTGCTGCCGTTCCAGTTCGGCGAGCGGGTCACGTCGTATCTGCCGACTGCCCACATCGCCGACCGGGTGATGGGTCTGTACGCCCTGGAGGTTTTCGGCGCCCAGGTCACGGCTGTCTCCGATGTCCGGGCCATCGCCGCCGCGCTACCCGACGTGCGCCCCACGGTGTGGGGCGGGGTGCCGCGGGTGTGGGAAAAGCTCAAGGCCGGAATCGAATTCGCCGTCAGCAGCGAGACCGACGAGGTCAAGCGTCAGGCCTTGCAGTGGGCGATGTCGGTGGCCGACAAGCGCGCCGCCGTCCTGGTGGCCGGCGAGCCGATGCCGGACGAGCTGGCCGCCGAATGGGCCCAGGCCGACGAGTTGGTGCTGTCGAAGCTGCGCGAGCGGCTTGGCTTCGGGGACCTCCGCTGGGCGGTGTCGGGTGCGGCGCCCATCCCGAAGGAGACGCTGGCGTTCTTCCTCGGTATCGGCATCCCCATCGCGGAGGGCTGGGGGATGTCGGAGCTGAGTTGCGTCGCCACTATCAGCCACCCTAGCGATGCGCGCCTGGGCACGGTCGGCAAGCTGCTTCCGGGTCTGGAGGGAAAGATCGCCGACGACGGTGAGTTCCTGGTGCGCGGTCCGCTGGTGATGAGGGGCTACCGCAAGGAGCCCGCCAAGACGGCGGAGGCCATCGACGCCGACGGCTGGCTGCACACCGGTGACATCATCGACGTCGACGACGACGGCTACCTGAGGATCATCGACCGCAAGAAGGAGTTGATCATCAATGCGGCCGGAAAGAACATGTCGCCGGCCAACATTGAGAACACCATGCTGGCCGCGTGTCCGATGGTCGGCGTGATGATCACGATCGGTGATGGGCGGCCGTACAACGCCGCGCTGATGGTCTTCGACGCCGAATCGGTCGGGCCGTACGCGGCCCAGCACGGCCTGGCCGACGCGTCGCCCGCGGCCCTGGCGAACCATCCTGAAGTCATCTCCCGGATCGCCGCGGGGGTGGCCGAGGGCAACGCCAAACTGTCCCGGGTGGAGCAGATCAAACGTTTCCGGATACTGCCCGAGCTCTGGGAGCCTGGGGGAGACGAGATCACGCTGACCATGAAACTCAAGCGCAAGCCGATCATGACGAAGTACGCGAGCGAGATCGAGGAACTCTACGCGCCCGAACTGCACCCGGGCGTGCACGAGCCGTCGTCCGCCGCGACGGTGCAGCCGGCATGAGCGGGGGACCGGGCGCGACCGCTCGCGAATTCGGCCGGGTCGGTGTGCGGAAGCTGCTGCAGCGCACCGGCATTGTCGAGGAGTCGACGACACCGTTGACGACCGACCCGGTGGAGGTCGTCCAACTGCTCGCCGCCCCGTGGTATGACGAGCGGCTGAGTGGGCTGGCCGAGGAGCTCGGGCGCGACCACGACGGCGTGCGCGCCGAGGCCGCGGGCTACCTGCGCGAGATGGCGCCCTCGCTGGACGAGCGCGCGGTGAAGGCGTGGCGCAGCTTCAGCAACTGGCTGATGCGGGCCTACGACGTCCTGGTCGACGAGGACCAGATCGCGCAGCTGCGCAAGTTGGATCGCAAAGCCACTCTGGCGTTTGCCTTTTCGCATCGCTCCTATCTGGACGGCCTGCTGCTGCCGGAGGTGATTCAGGCCAACCGGCTCTCTCCAGCGCTCACTTTTGGCGGGGCGAACCTGAACTTCTTCCCGATGGGCGCCTGGGCCAAGCGCACCGGCACGATCTTCATCCGGCGCCAGACCAAAGACATTCCCGTGTACCGGTTCGTGTTACGCGCCTACGCGGCCCAGCTGGTGCAGAACCACGCCAACCTCACCTGGTCGATAGAAGGCGGCCGCACCCGCACCGGCAAGCTGCGTCCCCCGGTGTACGGGATCCTGCGCTACATCAGCGACGCCGTCGACGAAATCGACGGCCCCGAGGTGTATTTGGTACCTACCTCGATCGTGTACGACCAGCTGCACGAGGTCGAGGCGATGACCACCGAGGCGTACGGAGCCGCGAAGCGGCCCGAGGACTTCCGATTCCTGATCCGGCTCGCGCGGCAGCAGGGTGAGCGGCTCGGCCGCGCGTACCTGGACTTCGGCGAACCGCTGCCGCTGCGCAAGCGTCTCGAGGAGCTGCGCGCCGAGGAGTCCGGAACGGGCACCGAGATCGAACGCATCGCGCTGGATGTCGAGCACCGGATCAACCGCGCCACCCCGGTCACCCCCACCGCGGTGGTGAGCCTCGCGCTGCTGGGCGCCGACCGCTCGTTGTCCATCAGCGAGGTGCTGGCCACCGTGCGGCCGCTGGCGAGCTACATCGCGGCCCGGAATTGGTGCGTGGCGGGCGCCGCCGATCTGACGAATCGCTCGACCATCCGCTGGACGCTGCACCAGCTCGTCGCCTCGGGGGTGGTCAGCGTGTATGACGCCGGCACCGAACCGGTTTGGGGCATCGGCGCGGAGCAGCACCTGGTCGCCGCGTTCTACCGCAACGCGGCCATCCACATCGTGGTCGATCGCGCGATCGCCGAGACGGCGTTGCTGGCGGCCATCGAAGACGCCGAGGGTTCGGTCGACGGGCTGGTGCAGCCGACGCGCGTACGAGACGAGGCGCTGGCCCTGCGCGAGTTGCTGAAATTCGAGTTCCTCTTCTCCGCGCGCGCGCAATTCGAAAAGGAGCTCGCCGACGAAGTGCGACTGCTCGGGCGGGTGGAAGACACGAGCAAGGCCGCCAGCGCGGCCGATGTGCGCGGGCTACTGGAAAAGGCCGACCTGCTCTTGGCGCACCTGGTGTTGCGCCCGTTCCTGGACGCCTACCACATCGTCGCCGACCGGTTGGCCGCCTACGAGGACGAATCCTTCGACGAGAACGCCTTTCTCGCCGAGTGCCTCGAGGTCGGCAAGCAGTGGGAGCTGCAGCGCAGAATGGCCAGCGCCGAGTCGAGGTCGATGGAGCTGTTCAAGACCGCGTTGCGGTTGGCCCGACACCGCGAGCTGGTGGACGGCTTCGAGGACTTGGATATCGCGCGGCGGCGGCGGGAGTTCGCCGACGAGATCGCCACGGCCGTCCGGCGGGTCAACACCATCGCGGGCCTGGCCGGGGCGCGGTAAACGGCGTGCGTTCCGCGCGGACGGCGAATCAGCGGGGCCCTCAGCGCACCGGCGGTACGGGAACGTCGGCATGCCGAACCCGGTTCCCGCCAGCACGTTTCGCGTCGTACATCGCGAGGTCTGCCGCGTGTACCAGGCGTTCGATAATCGGCCGATCGACAGTTTCGCCGTTGGCCGGCAGCCGGAAGCCGCTAACGCCCACGCTGGCTGTCACGCCCCAGGGGGTGGCGGCGATGGCCTGGCGGATGGCCTCCGCCACCCGAAGCGCTTGTTCGGTTTCGATCGTCTGGGCGACCAAAAATTCTTCTCCGCCTACCCGGGCGATCAGCGTTGCTTCATCGGCGATGCGCCGCAAATTGTCGGCCACGGCTACCAAGATGCGGTCCCCGGTCGCGTGACCGTAGGTGTCATTCACCCGCTTGAAGTTGTCGAGATCGACCATCAAGACACTCAGGCACGGCGAGCGGCGGTCGGCGGCTGAGACTCTCGACGCCGCTCGATAAAAGCCCCTGCGGTTGCGCAAGCCGGTGAGCGGATCGGTCGAGGACTTCAGGGCGTCCACCGACAACCAATGCACGAGCACCTGTCCGCAGAAGGGCACCGCCAGGATTCCCGCGCTGAGCAACAGAAAGTTGGCCGCCGCCATTGATGCGTCACCGGACCAGGCGATCCGCGCGGCGCACACCGCCGCCGTACCCAAAGCGGTGCCGAGTGTGAAAACCAGGAGGCGGGCCGAGTGACAAAAAGCGACGTAGCCCGCGAGGCCACCGAATGCCGCGCAGCCCAGCAGCCCGCTGCGCGGGTCGCCCTCGAGCACGCACGCCGCGCCGATACCGAGTGTGCCCACGATCGAAAACACCTGTGATTGAACGCGCCCGGGCCAGCGCCGTGCCCACACCAGCGCCATTGCCACCAAACAGGCGACGAACGCCGCGGCGATGACGCGCCGCGTGGGCGTCCGCATACCCGAAGGGCTGTTCAGCATCAGCAACGTCGCCGCGGCCAGGATAGACAGAATGGCGACCATCAGGTAGCGGACGAACGGCTTCAATCCGCGTGCGCCTAGGTAATCAGAGAACCACTCGTAGTGGTCGGGCTGACGCCACCACACGCCGATCCAGTGCATTCCGCGACGCCCCTCACACGTACCTTCGCCGTATGGTACTTACCACCGACCGAATCGGGAGGCATTCAGAATTTCGGGCCGTCCCCGCCCTGACCGCACTGGCGCTTCCGCGCAATCGTGGGCACTGGCGACCCGATCAACCAACCGAACGCTGAACGGAATCTCAACATGACCACCGTCGACAATCCCATTCCGCCGCAGGACTTATCGGGGATCGTTGGATGCCGGTTCATCTACACCTACGCCAACGGCTGGCGTTACGAGATGTATGTCAAGAACGACCGGACCATCGACTATCGAATCCATTCCGGCCATGTCGGTGGGCGGTGGGTCAAGGGCCAAGAGGTCGACCTGGTGGCGCTTGACGACGACAGTTACAAGATCTCGTGGACCGAGCCCACGGGCACGTCGGTGGCGGTCAACGTCATGCCCGGCAAGCGGCGAATCCACGGGGTGATCTTCTTTCCCCAGTGGATCCGCCAGCACGGCGACCGCACGGTGTGCTTCCAGAACGATCACCTCGAGGAGATGCGCGCCTACCGCGACGAGGGGCCGACCTACCCGATCTATACCGTGCACGAATTCGCCTACATCACACTGTTCGAGCGTGTCGGGGCCGACGACGAATCGGTGATCGATGTAGCCCCCGACCAGCTTCCGGAGGGCTGGCCCGACCGCACCGATTGAAACCGCGGCGGGTACCGCCATGGGTGCAGACCGCATCGAATCAACCTGGCTTCAAGGCCGTCGAACAAGTGACAAGTCCGGCGGGCCGACCCGCCCGCTGATCGCGTTCACCGCCGCGGACAACGCGCCGCCGGCCCAACCGGCCCCGGAGACCCCACTGGCCGAATGATGGCAGCACTCCGCGGGTTTGGTAGCCGAGACTTGTCGTACCCCCCTGCGATGATGAAGTCATGTCCTCGATCGCGTCGCCTCCCGCGGCGGTGAGCCCTAACCAGCGTCTCGAGGTGTTGTTCGATGAGTTGGCCGAGTTGGCCGGTCAGCGGAACGCGATTGATGGGCGCATCGTCGAGATCATCGCCGAAATGGATCGCGACGAGCTCTGCGGCGCCACGGGCGCTCGGTCGGTCGCGGCGTTGGTCGCCTGGAAGCTCGGCTGCTCGTCGGCGAACGCCCACACGCTCACGACCATCGCGCGCCGGCTCGAGGCGTTCCCGCGCTGCGCGCAGGGCATGCGAGAGGGTCGACTGTCACTGGATCAAGTCGGCGTCATCGCGGCGCAGGCGGGTGATGGATCTGATAAGCACTACGCGGAGTTGGCGCGCTGCGCCACGGTCAACCAGCTGCGCACCGCGGTCAAACTGGAACCGCGACCCGAACCCGATTCTCGGCCGCAACCGCAACCCTCGGTCACCAAGACCTCCAGCAACGAGTTCACTTCTTGGCGGATAAGACTTCCGCACTGGGATGCGGCGAAGTTCGACGCGGCATTGGCGTCTCATCGTGACGCGCTGATCGCCGAGTGGAAGCACGATCGCGGCAATCGAGGCTGCGCATCCGATGCCATGCCGCCGTTGCCAGGCACCCTCGAGGCGTTCATGCGCCTGGTCGAGGCGGGATGGGACGCCGAGGCGTTCCGCCGCCCGCACGGGCATCACACCACCGTCGTGGTGCATGTCGATGTCGAGCAGCGCGTCGCCGTGCTGCATCTGGGTCCGCTACTCACGGACGCCGAACGCCGATACCTGACCTGTGATGCCACGTGTGAGGTTTGGTTCGAACGGCACGGTGAGGTCATCGGCGCCGGCCGGGCGACCCGCCAGATCAACCGGCGGCTTCGCCGCGCACTCGAGCATCGCCACCCCACCTGCGTGGTTCCCGGCTGTGGCGCTACCCGCGGTTTGCATGCACACCACATCCGGCATTGGGAAGAGGGCGGCCCAACAGAGTTGGCCAACCTGGTGCTGGTATGCCCATATCACCACCGGTCGCACCACCACGGGGTAATCACGATCACCGGATCCGCCGACGCCCTCGTCGTCACCGACAGCTCGGGCCGACCGCTAAGTGCGGGATCGCTTGCGCGTGCGCCCAACCTTGCCCGGCCCGCCGTCCCGCCATGCCCCGGGCCGACAGGCGAGCGCGCCGACTGGTGGTGGTACGAACCCTTTCAGCCGCAGCCACCGCCGAACACCAACTAGGTGGGTTAGCGGACCAACGGCTGATTGGTGCTCGCCGCGACGCAGATAACCACCCACCGTCGGTTCGCCGAGAACGCGTTGGGCACGCTCTTCACATGATTCGAATGGCCACTCCGGAGGATGCGGGCACGATCGCCGACATTTATGCGCCGTATGTGCGCGACACCGCGATCTCGTTCGAGATGGTGCCGCCCAGTGCGCAGGGGATGCGATCGAGGCTGGTTACCACGCTGCCCCGCCTCCCTTGGCTGGTCATAACCAATGGCGATGCCATCGTCGGGTACGCCTATGCCGGCCCACACGGCGACCGGGCCGCCTACCGCTGGTCTGTTGACGTGTCCGTATACCTGGATAGGTCATGTCACCGGCTGGGGTATGGTCGCCGCATCTACACCGCCTTGCTCAACCTGCTTGCCGCACAGGGATATATGAACGCCTACTCGGCCGTTGCGCTGCCCAATCCGGCAAGCGTCGGCCTGCACGAGGCGATGGGCTTCACCCGCGTCGGCGTCTTCGATGGTGTGGGCTTCAAGGATGGGGCGTGGCGGGACGTCGGCTGGTGGTTCCGCCCGTTAGCCGACCGTCCCGCGCAGCCCAGCGACCCGCGGCCGTGGTCGGCCCTACCGGCCCGCACACTTGAGTCTGCGCTCGACCGGCACACTGGATAGTGGTCCGGAGACAATCTGGGGCAAGCAGCGAATCGAGGAGTCGATGAGTGACAAGCCCGGCGGGCAGGCCCGCCCGCTGATCGCGTTCACCACGCAGGACAACGCGCCGCCGATCACACCGGCCCCCATCAGCCGGCCGTGGATGTCGCAGATGCGCAACGGTTGGCCGAACCGGTGCCTGCCGATGCTGATCGCCAACCAAAGTGGCTGGGAACTGCGCAATCCGAGCGCCTTCACCGCCACGTGGATGGGCGGGGACGACAGCCTGGGGGTGATCATCGCGCCTGACCGGCGCGACCCCGGTCAACTGCTGCCGTTCAGCCATTTCGGTCACGGCATCCTGACCTGGCACCTGCCGATGCTGTTCCGCACCCCGCCGGGCTACAACCTGTTGGTCCGCGGGCCGGCGAACTACCCGAAGGACGCCGTGTCCCCGCTGGAAGGGATAGTCGAAACGGACTGGGCCACATCGAGTTTCAGCATGAGCTGGCAGATCACCCGCAAGATGATGCCGGTGCGCTTCGATGTCGACGAACCGATCTGCATGATTGTCCCGCAGCGCCGGGCCGAGCTGGAAGAGTTCGCCCCGGAAATCAGGCCGATCGACTCCGACGAGGAAGTGCGCCGTAAGCACGAGTTCTTCCTGCGTTCACGCAACGAGTTGGGGCAGGCACAAGCCGCGACCAACATCGCTTTGGGTGAAAAGGTGCCGTGGCAAGGC
The DNA here is from genome assembly GCF_001667155.1 of Mycobacterium sp. 852002-53434_SCH5985345. Classification (NCBI taxonomy): domain Bacteria; kingdom Bacillati; phylum Actinomycetota; class Actinomycetes; order Mycobacteriales; family Mycobacteriaceae; genus Mycobacterium; species Mycobacterium sp. 852002-53434_SCH5985345. The sequence continues at coordinate 146,831 of NZ_LZIE01000058.1, read as the reverse complement.
GACTACACGCGCGGCAGGCATTCCGATGGGGAGGCCGGGGCCCCCGATCACCAGACGCGGATCCATCTGCGCCCGTTCGTCGAGCCACACGGGGAGAAGCAGCAATAGACTCACCCCGCGTGCGTCGCGGTCAGCTCCGGGATTCGCGTCGGCGCCTGGGCCGATGATCCGGCCCAGCCGATGTACCCGTCGGGGCGCACCAGTACCGCGGGCCCGCGGTCGGTCCGCTCCGCCTGCAGCATCCCGAGCGCATCAACCGGTGGGGCGCCGTGTTCGCGCACGAGGACGAAACCTCCGGTGCGCTGCAGTTCGGTCAGCCGTCCCTCGGTCAGCGGGATCGCGGTGGCGCGGGTGCCGACCAGGCCGCGGCGGCCGTAGCGCAGCGTCGTGCCCGCGAAACTGCCCGCCACCCGGTCCCGTACGGCCGGAACCCGAAGCAGCCTGGGCGCCAACAGGTTCCGCAGCCACCGCGCGGGCCGCGGATGCAGCGTCGCGGCGCGGGCGATCAGCCCGGACTGGATCAGGACGCGCTTGCCGATCGGGTGGCGTTCGTCGTGGTAGCTGTCCAGCAGCCGGTCGTCGGCGCCGCCGAGCACCACGTCGATCTTCCACGCCAGGTTGGCTGCGTCCTGAACGCCGGTGTTCATGCCCTGGCCGCCCTTGGGGGAGTGCACGTGCGCGGCGTCGCCGGCCAAGAACACCCGCCCGTGGCGGTACCGCTCGACTTGCCTTTCGTCGCAATGGAATCGGGACTTCCAGCTGACCTCGACCACGCCGTAGTCGGTGCCCATGCCGCGGGCCAGGATGTCGACGATCTCCGCGTCCTCGACCGGTTCGCCGTCGGGCACCTGATGATCGCGGTCCCACACCATGGCGCGATACCACGAGCCATCCGGGTCCTGGCGGTTGTAGGGGGCCAGAAATGCCAGGACGTCTCCGGGCGCCGCGACCGTCAGGCCCCCGCCGGCCGGTCCGTGGGCCAGCTTGACGTCGGCCAGCACGATCGACGTCAGCACCGTCTTGCCGGGGAATCCGGCGCCCACCAACCGTCGAACGGTGCTGTGCGCGCCGTCGGCGCCGATCACGTACCGCGCCCGCCACGTCTGCCGGTGCGCCGGATCCTCGTCGTCCTTGGGGCGGGCGGTGACCGTCACGCCCTCGGCGTCCTGCTCGAGCGCGATCACCTCGATGCCGCGCCGGATCTCGGCGCCCTGGGCCTGCGCGTAGCGGCGCAGCGCGGCATCGACATTGGTCTGCGGGGTGACCAACACGAACGAGTAGGGCGAGTCGAGATGGGTGAGGTCGATCTGCGCTCCGGCGAACAGCCGCACGCGCGGCGCGCGGTGCCCGAGGGCCAGCAGGTCGTCGGCCAGCCCGCGCGCGTCGAGCAGTTCCAGCGTGCGCGCCATGGTGGCGAACGCGCGGCTCGACGGGTTCTCGGTCGGCCAGCGTTCCAGCACGGTGACCGAGCGCCCGGCGCGAGCCAGGTCACCCGCGGCGGTCAGGCCGGTGGGGCCCGCCCCCACCACTAGGACGTCGACGTCGTGGGCCGTCATCGCGACGCTCCTTCCGGTTGCGGGTACCAGCGGCGGATGTCGCCGGGGGTGGACTGCGCCGCGCGGTTGAAGACGAAGCGGCAGCCCGGCTGGGTCACGTGCGCGGCGTTGACGATCGACTCAAACAGCAGGGTGTTGCCGGCGACCAGGCGTATCCCGGCCCCGATCAACACGGCGTCGTAGCGTTTGGCTTCCAGCCAGCGCCGGGCGTTGCCGGCGCCCGCGGCCCCGAAGCCGATCAGGCAGTTGTCGACCTCGTAGCCGGCGGCGCGCAACCCCGCGACGTTGTCGTCGTTGGCCAACCGCAGCGCATCCCTGGACAGCCCGGCGAACTGCGCGAAGTCCGGTGACGAGTAGTCGATCACGTCGGGATCGAGCCCGATTTGGATGACGGTGACGGTCATTGGAGAACCTCCTCGGCGTTGAGTTCAACAATTGTTGAACTCAACGCTAGGCCCGGCCTCTGGCCGTGTCAACAGTTGTTGAATACAATCTGGCTATGCCCGCGAAAGCCCGTGACGGGAAGGTCACCCGCGCCACGATCCTGCGCGTCGCGCGCGCTCAGTTCTCCACCCAGGGCTTCGAACGAACCACCATCCGCTCGATCGCGTCGGAGGCCGGCGTCGATCCCGCGTTGGTCATGCACTACTTCGGCAGCAAGGCGGATCTGTTCGCCGCCGTGTCGCGGCTCGAGGTCAGCTTTCCCGATCTCTCCGGCGTCGCCCCCGAGCGCCTCGCGGACGTGCTGGTGCCGCTGTTCGTCCAGGTGTGGGATCCGCACGGTTCCTTTCTGCCGCTGCTGCGCGCGGCCGCGACCAATCGCACGGCCGCCGACACTCTGCTGGCGGTTTTCGTCGAGCAGGTGGCCCCGGCCCTGGCGACCGTCACCCCCGACCGCGCCGTGGAGCGGGCCGCGTTGGTGGGCTCACAGGTGCTGGGAATCGCGATGGCCCGCTACGTCGTCGGGGTGCCGGCGCTGGCCGAGATGGACGACGCGACGCTGACCGAATGGGTGCGCCCGGTGCTCGCGCGCTATCTGACGGGCCCGGCGCCAGAGCTTCCTGCCGCCGGCCCGAGATGAAAACGTGAGCTCCTTCGTCAACGAACAACCTGGCACCGGCCAGCGCCAAACCGCTTGAGCCGCCCGTGATCACCGCACCTTGCCGTCAAGCTTTCCCACGATCACTCCATCGGGCGATTACCCGGCCGGCGAAGTCAAGCATCTGGTCAAGGCTGGGGAACATGGCGAAAGCATCCACGATCGCCTCATCGGCACCGGACCCGGCGAGGCGCTCGAGCCGGCCGACGACCGAGTCAACGGACGTGCCCGGTTCGAGGTTGATCCGCAGGGCCGTCTTCAACGCGTCAGGATCGCGGCCGGCGTCCTGCGCCGCACGGCGCGCAATCGACCACAAGTGGTCGGTGACCTCGTCCTGCAGCCCCTCGACCCCGAGCCAGCCGATGCCGCTGCGGCCGACCCGGCGCATCGCGGCCTCGCTGGCACCGCCGATCCAGATGGGCGGACCACCGGCCTGGACCGGGCGCAGGTCGGCATGGACAGGCGGCAGGGAGAAGAACTCGCTGTCCCAGGACACCGGGGTCCTCGTCCACCACTCGTGCAGAAACGCCAGCAGGTCATCGAGCATCCGCCCGCGCCGGCGCCAGTCCGCGCCGCGGGCGATGTCGTGCTCGTCCTTCATCCACCCGATTCCGACGCCAACGTCAAGGCGGCCTTCGCTGAGAACGTCGAGCGTGGTCAGCAGCCGGGCCAGGTGCACCGGCTCGTAGTAGAACGTGCTGAGCGTGCTGGCGTTCAGCCGCACCCGGCTCGTCGCCGTCGCGGCGACAGTCCACAGCAGCACCGGATCGAGGTAACGGGTCATCTGCGGCGGGTACGGCTGTTCCTTGCCCGGATAGGTGCTGTGCATGTCCACCGGCGTGACCAGACGATCGCCCACCCACAGCGTGTCGTAGCCAAGATCCTCGAGTCCACGGCAGAACGCGCTCAGGCCAGTGGCGCTGCTGATTGCGGGCCCGACGATGGGGAGTGCGAAACCGAGCTTCATCGCAAGAGTCCTCTTCTATCGTTTCGATGATCCATCAACTATTACTTTGGGGCGCACGTGCGCTCGTTTCTGGACCGCGCGGTGCGGCTCAGCCGGGAACGGTGGCGCCGAGGGCGAAGTCGAAGTTCCCCACCCCATTGCGGGCGAGGCCCATCATGACCAGGCCCGTTCCTTCCAGCCAGTGCGCCATGTTCAAGCCGCCGACGTCGAGCGGGCGCAGCCCGAGGCTCTCGATGAACGCCGCCACGCGCGCCTTGGCGCGCGAGTCGTCGCCGGCGATGAACACGTCGAGCGGCCGGCCCTGGGCCAGGACGACACCGAAGATGGTGTTGAATGCCTTCACCACGCTGGCGCTGGCCGGAGCCGCCTTGGCAACTTCCTGCGCGATCGAGGTGTCATCGGGGATGGCCAGCCCGTCGGCCGCGGAATTGAAGGGGTTGCTGATCTCGACAATGACCTTGCCCGCGAGGGCATCTCCGTACTGGGCGACGACCGGAACGACGTTGGCGTACAACAGGGCCACGACGACCAAGTCCCCGGCAGGAACGGCGCCGAACTCTCCCGTCGTGGCGCCGCCGCCGAGAGCCTTGGCCAGGGCAGCGGCCTTGGATTGATCGCGGCCGATGACCTCGACGGTGTTGCCGCCTGCTACCGCCAGCTCGCCGATGGCGCGGGCCATGTTCCCGGTGCCGATGATGCTGATGCTGCTCATGAGGTGTCCCGTCTTTGAATAACGAACGAAAAAGGTTGACTCGTCCACCTTAAGCCGGGTTTGATGACGCGTCAACCAATTCGCGATAGCATGGAGGCTAATGGAACCGAACTGGCTGAACCCTCGCGAAGACCGCGCCTGGCGGGCATTCCAGCATGCGCATCATCAGCTCGACGTGCACCTGAACCGGGGCCTGCAGGAATCGGGCCTATCGGGGGCCGACTACGAGGTCCTGGCGGTGCTGTCGGCTCACGACGGGGATCGCATGCCCGCCCGCGACCTGTGCAACACACTGGGCTGGGAGAAGAGTCGCGTCTCCCATCAGGTGAAACGGATGCAGAAGGACGGGCTGATCTGTCGGGAGCCCAACCCCGACGACGCCCGCAGCACCATGGTCTGCCTGCTGCCGGCCGGCCGCGCCGCCATTGAGAAGGCGGCGCCGGGGCACGTGGAGGACGTCCGCCGGAACTTCATCGACCTGCTCACCCCGGCTGAGCTCGACATGCTCGCCGCCCTCAACGAAAGGGTCCTCCGCCACCTGGCCAAAGACGACGACCCGCCTGCCGACGGCGAGCCCTCATAGCCCGGCCTCGCAGGTTTGCACCCGGCATAGAGTTGGGGCATGCCACTTTCTGGGGAATACGAGCCGAGCCCATGGGATTGGGCCCGCGAACAGGCCGAGAAGTACGAGCAGTCGGGCGGGACCGAAGCCACCGATATGAAGGGGAAACCCATCATCGTGCTGACCACCGTCGGGGCCAAGACGGGCAAGCTGCGCAAGACCCCACTGATGCGGGTCGAGCACGACGGCGAGTACGCGATCGTCGCCTCACTCGGCGGGGCCCCGAAGCACCCCGTCTGGTACCACAACGTCGTCAAGAACCCCCGGGTCGAGCTGCAGGACGGCGGCACCACCCGCGAATACGACGCCCGCGAGGTGTTCGGCGACGAGAAGGCGGTCTGGTGGGAGCGCGCCGTCGAGGCCTGGCCGGACTACGCCGAATACCAGAAGAAAACGGACCGCCAGATCCCGGTGTTCGTGCTGACCCCGGTCGGCTGAATTCCGGAGTTGATCGGCTGCCATGGCACCATTGATCAGTGTCCGCCGAACTGAGCCATCACCCGAGCGTCGCGCCGCTGTGCGCGGCTGACATCGACGGCGCGGCCAAGCGGATCGCCGCGGTGGTCACGCCGACCCCGCTGCAGTACAGCGACCGGTTGTCGGCGATCACCGGCGCGCACGTCTACCTCAAGCGCGAAGACCTGCAGGTGGTGCGTTCCTACAAGCTGCGCGGGGCCTACAACCTGCTGGTGCAGTTGTCCGACGAGGAGCTGGCCGCGGGCGTGGTGTGCTCGTCGGCGGGCAATCACGCACAGGGCTTCGCCTACGCGTGCCGGACGCTGGGGGTGCACGGCCGCGTCTACGTGCCCGCCAAGACCCCCCAGCAAAAGCGGGACCGCATCCGCTACCACGGCGGTGATTTCATCGAGCTGATCGTGGGTGGAACCACCTATGACCTGGCCGCCGACGCCGCGCTGGCCGACGTCGAACGCACCGGCGCCACGCTGGTGCCGCCTTATGACGACCCGCGCACCATGGCCGGTCAGGGCACCATCGCCGTCGAGGTGCTGGACCAATTGGACGGCGAGCCGGACCTGGTGGTGGTCCCCGTGGGCGGTGGCGGCTGCATCGCTGGCATCACCACCTACCTGGCCGAGCGGACGACGAACACGTCGGTGCTGGGCGTCGAACCGGCCGGGGCCGCGGCGATGATGGCCGCACTGGCCGCCGGCGCGCCCGTGACACTGGACCACGTCGACCAGTTCGTCGACGGCGCGGCGGTGCGCCGCGCGGGCACGCTGACCTACGCCGCGCTGGCCGCCGCAGGCGACATGGTGTCGATCACCACGATCGACGAGGGGGCGGTGTGCACCGCGATGCTGGACCTCTATCAGAACGAGGGCATCATCGCTGAGCCGGCGGGCGCGCTGTCGGTCGCGGGGCTGCTGGAGGCCGACGTCGAGCCCGGCTCCACGGTGGTGTGCCTCATCTCGGGCGGCAACAACGACGTGTCGCGCTACGGCGAGGTGCTGGAACGCTCGCTGGTCCACCTCGGCCTCAAGCACTACTTCCTGGTGGACTTCCCGCAGGAACCGGGTGCGTTGCGCCGGTTCCTCGACGAGGTGCTGGGGCCCGACGACGACATCACGCTGTTCGAGTACATCAAGCGCAACAACCGCGAGACCGGCGAGGCGCTCGTGGGCATCCAGTTGGCTTCGTCGGCCGATCTGGACGGTTTGCTGGCGCGGATGCGGGCGACGGAGCTGCACGTCGAACGCCTCGAGCCCGGCTCACCGGCCTACCGCTACCTGCTGTTCTAGACCCCGCGCCGCGATGCATGACTCGCAGTATGGACCCGGCACTGGCGGGTTCGGCCTGGTCAGCGCGGGCGTCATGGCGTCGCTCATATTGCTTGCATGGGCGGCGATTTGGGTCGCTCGGCACGGACCCCGGTTACGGACGCTCGCAGGGCGGGTGTCCAACTCGGCCGTGATCGACAAAACGCTGACCTGGGTCCGGGACCGGATCAGCGACCGGGGGTGGACGCCGGCGCGTCGGTGGCCGACGGGCCAGGTCGCCGGTATCGCGTTGCTGCTCGGACTGGTCGTGGTGGTGGCGTTGGCGGTCGGCTTCACCGAAGTGCTCGAGGACGTGCTCGAGGGCGACGGCATCGCCGGGATCGACCAACCGGTGACTCGGTGGCTTGCGGCCCACCGTGACCTGTGGCTGACCGCCGCTCTGCGGGCGATCACGGTCGCGGGCGGACCGCTATTTCTGACTGCGCTCGCCTTTCCGATTTCCGTTGCCGCGGGTTGGCGGTGCAGGTCCTGGCGGCCCGTGGTGCTTGCTCTGGTTGGCGGCGGCGCGGTTCCGCTGGTGCTCTTCACCGCCAAAGCCTTGGTGGGTCGACGACGCCCGCCCCTGCCTTTCGCTCTCATCGACGCGGACGGGTATTCGTTTCCCTCCGGACACGCGACCGGCACCGCGGCGATGATGGTCATCTCCGCGTGGATGCTGACCCGCTGGCTGATCCGGTGGTGGACCGGGTGCGTGATCGTATGGGCCGTGGCGATCGGCTCGGTCTTCCTGATCGGGTTCTCGCGCGTCTATCTAGGAGTTCATTACGTCAGCGATGTGCTCTCCGGGTGGATGCTGGGCACGGCCTGGGCCGGCACCGTCGTGCTCGTCGGAACCTGGTGGGACAACTCGCGGCGCGCACGCGGCCGGGTGGGCGCCAGACAAGCGGAGCTCTGAGCGGCCGCGACTCAGGCTCGGCGCTTGCTGAGGTACGGCGGCACAGGAGTGCCGGGATCCAGATCCCCGGCCGGCACCGGCTCCCCGGCCGCTACGCTCAGCGGCACCACCCCCGCCCAGTGCGGCAGCGCGCGATCCTCCGGATCGTCGACCGGGGCACCGGTGCGCACCTTGGCCGATACCTCCACGAGGTCGAGCGCGAGTACCCCGGTGGCGGCCAGCTCGCGCGCGTTCGGGGCTCGGCAATCGGCGGCGCGGCCGGGCGCAATGTGCTCGAGCAGGCCGGCGAGCGCCCGCAGTTGCTCCGCCTCGTCGTCGACGACGCGCGCGGCGCCCAGCACCACCACCGAGCGGAAGTTCACCGAATGGTGCATGGCGGCACGGGCCAGCACCAGCCCGTCGACCAGGGTGACGGTGACGCACACCGGCAGGCCCGACGGCGCCGCCCGGGCCGCCAGCAGCGGGCCGCTCCCGGTGGACCCGTGCAGGTAGAGCGTCTCGCCGAGGCGGGCATGCGTGGTGGGCAGAACCACCGGCCGGCCGGCGCTGAGGTAGCCCAGGTGGCAGACCAGCGCCTCGTCCAGGATCTGGTGCACGCTTTCGCGGTCGTAGCGCGCGCGCTCCCGGTAGCGGGTGGGCGTGGTGCGCGGCGTCGGCTCGTATCCGGTTTGCATAGCGTAGACCTTTGTTCTAGTACATAATAAATAGTGTGCCAGTACAAAGAAGCATAACCGGAACGGGTGCGGAGTCCATAGCCGCCAGCATCGAAGCCGCCATCTCGGCGGGCTCACTGGCGCCCGGCGATGCGCTGCCGCCCGTGCGCGACCTGGCCGGTCAGCTCGGCGTGAACGCCAACACCGCCGCCGCGGCCTACCGCCTGCTGCGGCATCGCGGGGCCGTGGAAACCGCCGGCCGGCGCGGTACCCGGGTGCGGCACCGCCCCGCGACCACCCCCCGCTCCCTGCTCGCGCTCGACGTCCCCGCTGGCGTGCGTGACCTGTCGACCGGTAACCCGGACCCGGCCCTGCTGCCCCTTGCGGGCGCCACGCTGCCCGGTCCGGTTGCCGGCCGCCCGGTGCTGTACGGCGAGCCGGCCATGTCGGCCGCCCTGTCGGAGTTCGCGCGGGCCGCGCTGTCCGCCGACGGCGTACCGTCCGATCACCTCGCGGTCACGAGCGGAGCGCTCGATGGAATCGAGCGCGTCCTGACCGCGCATCTGCGTCCCGGCGACCGGGTCGCGGTGGAGGACCCGGGCTGGGCCAACCTGCTCGATCTCCTTGCAGCCCTGGGCCTTTCGGCCGAGCCGGTCCGGGTCGACGACGACGGGCCACTGGTCGACGACCTGGCGCGGACCCTGGACCGCGGGGTGCGCGGCCTGATCATCACCAATCACGCCCAGAACCCGACGGGTGCGGCGCTGTCCGCCGATCGCGCCGCCGCGCTACGGCCACTGTTGGCGCAGCGGGCCGACGATCTGCTGCTCGTCGAAGACGATCACTGCGCGGGCATCTCCGGCGCGCCGCTGCGCACGCTGGCCGGCGTGACCGAGCATTGGGCATTCGTGCGATCCGCGTCCAAGGCCTATGGACCCGACCTGCGGGTGGCCGTCCTCGCGGGTGACCATCGCACCGTCGAGCGCGTGCACGGCCGACTGCGGCTCGGCCCGGGCTGGGTGAGCCACCTGCTGCAGGATCTGGCCGTCAGCCTGTGGTCGGACCGGGCGGCCGCGCGCCTCGTCGGCACGGCCGAGCGGCAATACGCCGACTCCCGCCGCCGGCTCTGCGCCGCCCTGGCCCAGCGTGACGTCGCCGCCCACGCGCGCTCCGGCCTCAACGTATGGATTCCCGTGCCCGACGAGACGGTCGCGATCACCCGGCTGCTGCGCGCGGGCTGGGCCGCGGCGCCGGGCACGCGGTTCCGGATCCGCACGCCGGCGGGCATCCGCGTCACCATCGCCGACCTACGAGCCGGCGAGATCGACCCCCTGGCGGACGCGATCGCCGAGGCGGTGCACGGCTCGGGCCGCCCCAGCGTCTAGCGGGGCGTCAACGCCCCTCGCCGCCAGCGCTGCCCAGGCCCGGGCCCGTCCACAACAGCGCCACGCTGCGCGCCGGCGGCGTTTCATCGATCACGACGAGCGGAGCCGGCACCGGCTTCTTCTTCTTGAGCAAGCCGATCCACCGGCTCAGCGATTCATTCATGGGCGAATCATCGGCGGCCGCGCGGCCGGCCGCGCACCGTCATCCACAGGCTTACGCCCGCTCGCGCACCGCCAGGATGGCGAACGAATGACCGTCCAGCACGGTGCTGTCGGCATCGACCGCGGGATCACCCCAGGCCAGCACCACGTCGCCGGCGACGGGCACCTTCGTCGCCTGGGCGCCGAGGTTGCACACGATGCGCAGCCGGCCGCGCGACACGCTGATCCAGCGTTGGTCCTCGTCGTAGTCCACCGCGAGGTGCTCCAGCCACGCGTCGGCCAGGTCGGGGTCGCTGTGCCGCAACGCGATCAGGTCGCGGTAGAGCCGGTGCAACCGGCCGTGTTCGCCGGAGTCGACCTCGTCCCAGTCGAGTTTCGAGCGCTGGAACGTCTCCGGGTCTTGCGGGTCGGGGATGTCGTCGGCGTTCCAGCCGTGTTCGGCGAACTCCGCCTTGCGCCCTTCCGCGGTGGCCTTGGCCAGCTCCGGCTCGGGATGCGAGCTGAAGAACTGGAACGGGGTGGACGCCGCGTACTCCTCACCCATGAAAAGCATTGCGGTGAAGGGTGTCCCGAGCACGAGCGCCGCCTTGATCGCCAGCTGGCCGCCGGTCAGGTTCTGCGACGGGCGGTCCCCGAGGGCCCGGTTGCCTACCTGGTCATGGGTGCAGGTGTAAGCGACCAGCCGGGTGGCGGGAATGGAACCCGTGTCCAGCGGGCGTCCGTGCCGGCGGTGCCGAAACGACGAATAGGTGGCGGCGTGAAAGTAGCCGTGCCGCAGCGTCTGGGCGAGGGTCGCCAGCGACCCGAAGTCCGCGTAATAACCCTGGCGTTCACCGGACACCGCCGTGTGGATGGCGTGGTGGATGTCGTCGGCCCACTGCGCCGTCAGCCCGTAACCGCCGCGTTCGCGCGGGGTGATCAATCGTGGGTCGTTGAGGTCGCTCTCGGCGATCAGCGACAGCGGACGGCCCAATTGGTCTGCCAGCCAGTCCGTTTCGGTTGCCAGCTCCTCGAGGATATGGAAGGCGGTGGTGTCCACCAGCGCGTGCACGGCGTCCAGGCGCAGGCCGTCGGCGTGGAAGTCACGCATCCAGCGCAGCGCGCAGCCGATGATATAGCGGCGCACCTCGTCGGAGTCCGCGTCGGCGATGTTGATGCCTTCGCCCCACGGGTTGCTCGCCGACGACAGGTAGGGGCCGAATTTGGGCAGGTAATTGCCCGACGGACCGAGGTGGTTGAACACCGCGTCGATGAGTACCCCCAGGCCGCGCGCGTGGCAGGCGTCGACGAACCGGACCAAACCGTCGGGACCGCCGTAGGGCTCGTGCACGCTGTACCAGAGCACGCCGTCGTATCCCCAGCCATGCGTCCCGGCAAAGGAATTCACGGGCATCAGCTCGACGAAGTCGACCCCGAGGTCCACCAGGTAGTCGAGCTTGTCGATGGCGGAGTAAAAGGTGCCGGCGCCGGTAAAGGTACCCAGGTGCATCTCGTAGATCACCGCGCCCTCGACCGGCCTGCCTTGCCAGTCGCCGTCGGTCCAACGAGCGCCGGCCGGGTCCCACAGCTGCGAGCGGGCGTGCACGCCGTCGGGCTGCCGGGCCGAGCGCGGGTCGGGCAGCACAGTGGGATCGTCGTCGAGCAGGAAGCCGTAGCGGGCGTCCGGTGCCGCGTCGACGTTCGCGTGCCACCAGCCGTCATCCGCGCGCGTCATCGCGTGCACCTGGCCCTCGACATCGAGCCGGACCAGCTCCGGTTTGGGTGCCCAGACCCGGAATTCAGTCATGGTGGCGCTCCAGCAAGACGACGGGCAGGTCGGCGAACAATTGCGCCGCCGAGGTCGGCCCGTCCGCGATGGCCCCCGTGAGCGTGTCCTTCCACGTTCCCTCGGGCAGCGGCAGCACCGTATTGCCCCAGCCGGACTCGGTCAGCCGCACGGTCCAGCGGGTGACCGCGACCAGGACGTCGTCGCCCCGGCGGAACGCCAGCACGTGCTCGGCCGCGTCGCCGCTGGCCAGCACGGGGACGTAGTCGCCGTGCAGGAAGCTGTCCGGGTGGGAGCGTCGCACCCGAAGCGCCGTCGTGACGACCCGAATCTTGGGGTGCTCCAACGCCTTCAGGGCGGCCCGCCGGGCGGTGTAGTCGACGGCCCTGCGGTTGTCCGGGTCGACGAGGCTGTCGTCCCAGAGTTCGGTGCCCTGGTAGACGTCCGGTATCCCGGGCACGGTCAGGGCCAGGAGCTTCTGGCCCAGCGCGTCGCTGGCGGCGTGCGGGTTGAGCTGGCTGACCAGTTTGGTCAGCTGACCGGCCACCGGTCCGTCGAACACGGTGTCCAGCCATCGGTGCACCGCGTCCTCGAACTCGGCGTCCGGATCGTTCCACGAGGTGTGCCAGGCCGCTTCCCGGATGGCCTTCTCGGCGTAGCCATGCAACCGCTCGCGCAGCTCCGGGCTGACCTCGCCACTGACCGGCCAGACGCCGAAGATGTTCTGCCACAGGAACTGTCCGGTCGCCGGATCGGGGGAGGGCACGTCGGCCTCCCAGCGGTCGACGAACTCAGCCCACAGCGACGGGACCTGCGAGAGCACCCCGATCCGGGCGCGCACGTCCTCGCCCCGTTTGGTGTCGTGGGTGGTCAGGGTCGTCATCGTCTGCGGCCACAAGCGGGCACGGTCGGCCGCGCTCTGGTGGAACTCCGCCGCGCCGACGCCAAAACGATGCGGTTCGCCACCCACCTCGTTGAGCGACACCAGCCGGGCGTCGCGGTAGAAATAGCAGTCCTCGACGGATTTGGCGGTGACGGCTCCGCAGAGCTGCTGCAGGCGGGTGGCCGGTTCGCCGCCGCGGGCCAGCGCCGCCGCGAGCACCTGCAGCGCGGGCCCCAATTCCGGTGACTCCGAATGGGTTTCGGCCAGCGCGTTAGGCATGATCGCCGACAGGCTTGGGTAATCGCAGCGGTAGACGCCGATATGGGTGAGCAGCGCGGCGACCGCCGCGGGCAGCTGCGGATGATCGGCGCCGGCCGCCGCCACGATGCTGCGGCGCAGCCGCCCCAGCTCGCTTGCCAACGTGTCGGTGGCCGCGCGGATCTTGAGTTCCGCCAACATCTCCGGCGCCGCCCCGTAGTCCAGCCCCGCCGACTCGACCAGCTCGGTCAGGGCCGGGGCGCCATTCGGGTCGACGAAGACGCCGCCGATCTCCCGCAGCACGTCGTAACCGGTGGTGCCGCCGATGGGCAGGGTGGGTTCCAGCGCCTCGTCGACCGCGAGGATCTTCTCGATCACGATCCACGTCTGCGGTCCAACCGATTCGCGCAGCCACGCCAAATAGCCGCAGGGGTCTGACAATCCGTCGGGGTGGTCGATGCGCACGCCGTCGACGAGTCCCTCGGCGGCCCACCGGGCCACCTCGGCGTGGGTGGCGTCGAACACGCCGCGATCTTCCTGGCGCAGTCCGGCCAGCGAGGTGATCGAGAAGAAACGCCGGTAGCCGCAGACGCCGTTGCGCCAGCCCACCAGCCGGTAATGCTGGCGGTCGTGCACCTCGGGCCCGGTGCCCTCGCCGGAACCGGGCGCGATCGGCAGCGCCAGGTCGCCCAACCGGAGCAGGTCCCCGTCGACGTGCAAGTCGGCGGCGTCGTCGTCGGAACCCAGGATGGGCAGCACGATCCGGCCGTCCTCGTCGAGGTCCCAGTCGATGTCGAAATATGTTGCGTAGTCGGACGAACGGCCGTGCCGCAGGACGTCCCACCACCACGCGTTCTGTTGGGGCTGGTCGATCCCCACGTGATTGGGCACGATGTCGACGATCAGGCCGATGCCGCGCTCTCGCGCCGCCTCGGACAGCCGCGCCAGCCCGTCTCGGCCGCCGAGTTCGGGCGAGACCGTCGTCGGATCGGTGACGTCGTAGCCGTGGTTCGACCCGGTGGCGGCGGTCATGATCGGGGACAGGTATAGGTGCGAGACCCCGAGTTCGTCCAGGTAGTCCAGTAGGTTTTCCGCGTCGGCGAAGGTGAACGCGAACCCGCTGGCCTCACCACGCAGCTGCAGCCGGTAGGTCGACAGTATGGGAAAGGCCATGCGTCAGAAGGTCTTACGTAATACCAGAAGCGAGCGTCCGGGCAGCGAGACTTTCTCTTCGGCCTTCACCAGCTGGTCGGCGTCACCGCCCGGATGGTTGGTGTCCAGTTCCACGGTCCACTCCTGCGCATAGTCGTCGTTCGGCATCACGAACTCCACGGGTTCTTCGCCGGCGTTGAAGCACAACAGGAATGAGTCATCGACGACCCGTTCACCGCGTGCGTTGGGTGCCGTGATGGCCTCACCATTGAGGAACACCGCCACACACTTGTGAATGCTCTCGCCCCAATCCTCGTGCGTCATTTCGCGGCTGCTCGGATTCAGCCAGGCGATGTCACGCACTTCCTCGCCGGTTCGGATCGGCTCACCTTCGAAGAACCGGCGGCGGCGGAACACCGGATGGTGCTTGCGCAGCGTGGTCACCTTGCGCGCGAACGCCAGCAGGTCCGAATTCTTGTCCGCCAACGACCAATCCATCCAAGACAATTCAGAGTCCTGGCAGTACACGTTGTTGTTGCCGTCCTGCGTGCGGCCCAGCTCGTCGCCGTGGGCGATCATCGGCGTGCCCTGGCTGAGCATCAGGGTCGCCCAGAAGTTGCGCATCTGGCGGCAGCGCAGCTCCATGATCTCCGGGTCGTCGGTGGGTCCCTCGACGCCGCAGTTCCACGAGCGGTTGTGGCTCTCCCCGTCCCGGTTGTCTTCGCCGTTGGCCAGGTTGTGCTTTTCGTTGTAGGACACCAGGTCGTTGAGCGTGAACCCGTCGTGGGCGGTGACGAAGTTGATGCTGGCGCTGGGGCGCCGGCCGGTCGCCTCATACAGGTCCGACGACCCGGTCAGCCGGGACGCGAACTCGCCAAGGGTTGCGGGCTCGCCCCGCCAGTAGTCACGCACAGTATCGCGATACTTCCCGTTCCACTCGGTCCACAAACCCGGGAAATTTCCCACCTGATAGCCGCCCTCGCCGACGTCCCACGGTTCGGCGATCAATTTGACCTGGCTGACGATCGGATCCTGCTGCACCAAATCGAAGAACGCGCTCAATCGGTCGACGTCGTGCAGCTCGCGTGCGAGTGTGGCGGCCAGATCGAAGCGGAAGCCGTCGACGTGCATCTCGGTCACCCAGTAGCGCAGCGAATCCATGATGAGTTGCAGCACGTGCGGGTGGCGCGGGTTGAGGCTGTTGCCGGTGCCGGTGTAGTCCTTGTACAACCGCAGGTCCGTGTCCACGAGCCGGTAGTACGCCGCGTTGTCGATGCCGCGGAAGTTGATGGTCGGCCCCAGGTGGTTGCCCTCGGCGGTGTGGTTGTACACCACGTCGAGGATGACCTCGATGTTGGCTTCGTGGAAGCTGCGCACCATGGATTTGAACTCCGCGACGCTGGAGTTGCGGTTGGACGCGTACTGGTTGTGCGGCGCGAAATACCCGAAAGTGTTGTAGCCCCAGTAGTTTCGCAAGCCCAGGTCCAGCAGCCGCGAGTCGTGCATGAACTGGTGCACCGGCATGAGCTCCAGCGCGGTGACGTTGAGCGACTTGAGGTGATCGATGACCAGGGGGTGGGCCAGGCCGGCGTAGGTGCCGCGAAGTTCCTCGGGGATGCCGGGGTGGGTCTGCGTCATGCCCTTCACGTGGGCCTCGTAGATCACCGTTTCGTGGTAGGGGGTGAGCGGCGACCGGTCGGAGCCCCAGTCGAAGAAGGGATTGCTCACCACGCTGGTCATGGTGTGGCCCAGCGAGTCGACCATCGGGGGAGTCCCGGGGTCGGCGTCATCGGCGTTGGGATCGTCGAGGTGGACCGCATTCAGGTCGTAGGAGAACAGCGCCTGGCCGAAGGTGAAGTCGCCGTGGAAGGCCTTGCCGTACGGGTCGAGCAGCAGCTTGCTCGGGTCGCACCGATGGCCGGCCGACGGATCGAAGGGCCCGTACACCCGGAAGCCGTAGCGCTGGCCCGGGGTGATGTTCGGCAGATAGGCATGCCAGACAAAGCCGTCAACCTCGTCGAGGGCGATCCGCGACTCCGCTCCGGCATGGTCGATCAGACACAACTCGACCTTCTCGGCTATCTCGGAGAACAACGAGAAGTTGGTCCCCGCGCCGTCATAGGAAGCTCCGAGCGGATAGGGGGTCCCCGGCCACACGGTGGCCAGTTTCGGCTGATGGTTACCAGTAACGCCTGTTTCTGAAGCGTATTTGTCGGTCGGCACCTTCTGACCTTATCCGCGCTCGGCGGTGTCGGGGCGCGTCACCACCAACCGGTGCCGGCAGCTATCTGGCGGCCCAATTCCCCTGCCATGGTCCGCACGTAAGTGGGGGTGAGGTGGTGGGCGCCGTGGTAGATCAGCACGTTTCCCTCGACCGGGCGGCACACGTCGGCACGACAGATCGCGTCGGACATGTCGAGCACCTTCAGCAGCGGGAACTGGGTGACGAAGTCGAGGGTTTGATTGCGGTCGGACAACACGTCGGAACGCTTGATCGCGCACGACTGGGGGTTGCCGTTCTTTTTGGCGAGGCAATCCGCCGGGTCGAACGGCTGGCCGTTCTTCACCAGCCACGGGGTGTCCCGCATGCCGAGGATCGGAATGTTGTTGTCGGAGAACCTCTGCCAGATTCCGATGTAGGTCGCGGGCATCACGTCGCCGGGCTTGATGTTCCACGGCCGGGTGGTCGTGGTGAACACGTAGTCGGGATGGTCGGCAATGACCTTGGTCATCGTCTGTTCCACCCACTCCCGGCACTGCGGGTAGGCGGCGTTGTTGCCCATGATCAACGGGACTTCCTCGGTGGACAACGGACAGCCCATCTTGAGGTACGTCACCACCTTGAAGTGGTGCAGCTGGCCGAGCAGGCTCAGCGCGGGCAGCCAGTGTTCGGCGTGGGACCCACCCGCCAGTGCGATGGTGCGGTCGGCGGCCACGTCGCCGTAGGTGCAAACGACCACCGCCGGGTTGACGAAGTCGCTGATGCAACCGTCGCGGGTGGAGGACGGCAGGTCTTCCTTGACCTCCAGCACGCTGGGCCGCATCGGCAACGCCGGCACCCGCACGCGTTCGGTCAGGGCGCGCGCGCCCGGATAGTCCTGCGGGTTGAGCACGCTGAGCTCCTTGCCCGCGGCGCGCAGGACGGTGACGTGCTGGCGCCACGTGAACGACGTCGCGGTCAGCGTCACGCCGAGCAGCACGATCGCGGTTCCCAGCGCCATCGTGGGCCTGGGCAGGCGCGCCAGCCACGCGGGTGCGGGCGCCGGTGATTTCCCGGAGGCGCGGTAGCGCAGTGGGTCCTCGACGAGCCGGGTGGTCAGGTAGGCGAGCAGGCCCGACACCAGCAGCACGGTCGTGCCTTCGACGAAGTTGGCGTGCTTGTGCCCGGTGAAGGACAGCCAGAAGATCAGCAGCGGCCAGTGCCACAGGTAGAGCGAATACGCCATCGCGCCCAACGCGACGAGCGGCCCGGCCGCCAGCAGGCGATTCGGCAGCGGCAGCCGGTCCCCGGGATGACGCTGCAGGTTCGCCCCGGCCAGGATCATCAGCATGGTGGCCCCGACGGGCACCAGGGCCCACGGTCCGGGAAACTCCTTCACGCCGTCGATCAGGGCGCCGCAGGACACGATCGCCGCCAGCGCGACGGTGGCCAACACCGTCCGCAACCACATCGGCCAGCGGATGGCCGGAACCACCGCGCCGACCAGCGCCCCGAGTAGCAATTCCCAGGCCCGCCCGAAGCTGTTGTAGTAGGCGGCGGCCTGGTCGTCCTGATGCGCCACGATCGCGTACACGAACGACGCCACCGTCAGCGCCGTCAACAGCACCAGGAACAGGGTGCGCAGGTGGGCGCCCAACGGACGCCGGAAGAAGAAGGCGCAGCCGGCGATCAACAGCAGGAAGCCGACGTAGAACTGACCCTGCACCGACATGGACCAGATGTGCTGCAAGGGGCTGACGGCTTCGCCCGCCCGCAGGTAGTCCGACGCGGTGTTGGCCAGCTCCCAGTTCTGGTAGTAGCCGAGGCTGGCGAGGCTTTGGTCGGCGAAGGTCTCCCAGCGGGTCTCCGGTTGCACCAGGATGGTCAGCACCGCGCACCCGGCCAGCACCACGACCAGAGCGGGGACCAGCCGGCGGACCAGCCGGATCACCTCGGCAACCGGCGACAGGGTGACGGCGGGATTGAGCGCCGCGCGAATGATTTTGCCGCCGAAGAAGAATCCGGACAGCGCCAAGAACACGTCGACCCCGCCCGAGACGCGGCCGAACCAGACATGGAACACGGCGACCAGCGCGATCGCGATACCCCGCAACCCGTCGAGGTCGTAGCGGTAGAACCCCGCGTTACGCGTTCCCGTAGCGACCGTTTCCTCGGTCGCGATCGGCAGGGGAGGCGTGGACAGGGTCGACATGATCGACCGCTAATTTACCGAAAACCGCCACCCGCTCCCGTTTAGGAGCAGGTGGCGGCGGTCGATAGTCCCGCAAGCCCCGGGAAATTACCGGGCGGGGCCTGCGGCCGGGGGCAGGAACGGCGATTGCTGGGGCGGCAACAGCTGCACGGGGGCCTGTTGCGGCGGCACTTGCTGCGTCGGCAGCTGCGGGAGCGGGGCCAGCGGGGCCTGTTGCGCCGGGAGTTGCTGCCGCGGCGCTTGCTGCACCGGGGCCAGCGCGGACTGCTGCTGCAACGGCGCTTGCTGCACCGGCGCTTGCTGCACCGGCGCCGGCTGCACCGGTCCCGGCTGGGCCGGAGCCTGCGGCAGCGGGGCCTGCTGCTGGGCGGGCAGTTGCTGTAGCGGGGCCTGCTGCGATGGGGCTTGCGCCGGCGCTTGCTGCGCGGGCAGTTGCTGCACCGGGGGCTGCTGCAGCGGGGCTTGCTGCGCCGGCGCCTGCGTCGGCACCTGCTGAGGCAGTTGCTGGGCCGGCGCCGGCTGGACCCCGAGGACCCGGACCAGGTAGGGAGCCATGCCGTTGGCTCGCACCGGCGAAACCTGGACGACGTCGCCCACCTCGAGCATCTGGTTGTTCCCCAGGTACATCGCGACGCTCTGCGTGCCTTCGGGTCCGTAGAAGATCAGGTCACCCTTTTGCGCCTGCTGCGGCAGCACCTTCTGACCGACCTTGTACATCGCCCCGGACGAACGCGGCAGCTTGATGCCCGCGCCGGCGTAGGCGTATTGCATCAGGCCCGAGGCGTCGAACCCGACGGTGTTGATGCCCGAACCGGTGCCGCGGGTGGGACCGTTGATGCCCCCGCCGGCCCAGGAGAACGGCACGCCGCGCTGCGACAGCCCGCGCGCGATCACCACGTCGGTGGCCTGCTGGTAGTCCATCGGCCGGACGCCCGGGTCGGCGGATGCGACCCCGGGGGCGGCCAGCGGGGCCGCCAGCATCGCCAGACCGATCGCGAAGGCGTAGATGCGTTTCATTGTTCTTGGCCTCTCAGGCGCTCAGTGGCTTCAGCGCGGTGACTTCACGCGTCCGCCGCCGATCCATGCCCTGGGCGAGGACCCCGACGTTGGGGCCGGCGCCGCCGCATGACACTTGCGGATGTGACAGCGGGCACGACACCCCCGTTTTCACATCAGTCACTGCAACCACTCTGACAACAGAAGGTGTTAGCCGCCAGGCCCCGGCGGGATTATTTGTCGTACCGTGACCGGACGGTGACTGCGCGGCACGAATCCCGTATGCGCAGTTGTGATTTCGGTCTCAGTCGGGCCCATGTGGACCAACCGCGGCGGCGGTGCGCCTAGAGCCAATAGCGTTCGCTGAAGGTGGTCAACAGGGAGCCGACGACCGAGCTGACCATGACCAGCGTGAGGGCCAGAACCGGCCAGAAGGACATGTACCAGCCCTTCAGCATGGAAACGAGGGGGCCGACGACCGCTGCGGCGATCGCCGCGCCGATACCGCCCCACACCACCGGACGGATGTAGTAGTCGATGCCGAAGGGCACCGGCCCGCAGGTCTCGTCGGCGCACACGTGCTCGAGGAAGCCGAACAGGCGGTCCGGCCAGGTCGTCGCGGTGGCCAGGACGACGAGGACCACCAGCAGCGCGACGGTGGAAACGACGTCCCACGGGGCCAGCCGCACGCGAATGACCCGCGGCGCTTCGTCGTCGTAGTCGACCAGCGGGGAATTGGCTTTCGCGGTCGGAGACGCGCCCGCGGCGGGGTTACCGGGCGATTGCGGCGTGGCCATCGGATCCCATGCTCCCCGATGGGCGGACTTTGTGCGACTCGGCTGCTTTACCCTCGATCACTATGCCTGCGGCGAGGGCCGGGTTGACGCCCGAGCAGATCAGCGCGATCGACGCCGCGCATCTGTGGCACCCGTACAGCACCATCGGCGGCGAGGCCGTCGCGCCGGTGGTGGCCGTGGCGGCGCGCGGCGCCTGGCTGACCCTGATCCGGGACGGCCGGCCGATCCAGGCGCTGGACGCGATGAGCTCCTGGTGGACCGCGATCCACGGGCACGGCCACCCCGTCCTGGACGCGGCGCTGACCAGGCAGCTGGGCGTGATGAACCATGTCATGTTCGGCGGGCTCACCCACGAACCGGCCGCCCGGCTGGCGCAGCTGCTGGTGGACATCACCCCGGCGGGGCTCGACACCGTTTTCTTCAGCGACTCCGGCTCGGTGTCCGTCGAGGTAGCCGTCAAGATGGCGCTGCAGTACTGGCGCAGCCGCGGCCGGCCCGGCAAGCACCGGCTGATGACGTGGCGGGGCGGCTACCACGGGGACACCTTCACGCCGATGAGCGTCTGCGACCCCGACGGCGGCATGCACTCGCTGTGGACCGACATCCTGGCCCGCCAGGTGTTCGCCCCGCAGGTGCCGCGCGACTACGACGCCGGCTACAGCGCGGCGTTCGAGCAGCAACTCGCCCGGCACGCCGGGGAACTGGCGGCCGTCATCGTCGAGCCGGTGGTGCAGGGCGCGGGTGGGATGCGCTTCCACGACCCCCGCTACCTGCGCGACCTCCGCGAGCTGTGCCTGCGGCACGACGTGCTGTTGATCTTCGACGAGATCGCCACCGGCTTCGGCCGCACCGGCGAGCTGTTCGCCGCCGACCACGCCGGGGTGAGCCCCGACATCATGTGCGTCGGCAAGGCGTTGACCGGCGGGTACGTCACCCTGGCGGCCACCCTGTGCAGCACCGACATCGCGCACACCATCAGCACCGGCGAGGCCGGCGCGCTCATGCACGGGCCCACCTTCATGGCCAATCCGCTGGCCTGCGCGGTGTCGGTGGCCAGCGTCGAGGTGCTGCTCGGCCAGGACTGGCGCGCACGGGTCAAGGAAATAGCCGGCGGCCTGGCGGCCGGGCTCGAACCCGCCCGGGCGCTGCCGGGCGTGACCGACGTGCGGGTGTGCGGCGCGATCGGCGTCATCGAGTGCGCCGGTCCGGTCGACCTGGCCGTCGCCACCCCGGCGGCCATGGATCGGGGCGTCTGGCTGCGCCCGTTCCGGAACCTCGTCTACGCGATGCCGCCCTACATCTGCTCGGACGCCGAGATCGCCCAGATAACCTCGGCGATGGTCGAGGTCGCGCGCCTCGTCGGCTAGCAGTGGCGACCCCGAGCGCCCGGCTTCGCCGCGCTGACGATCGCCACTAGGCTGATCCCCGATGAGGGCACCGATCGATACTTCCCCGCTGGCCTGGCTCGACGCGGTGGAAAGTGAGCGTCGCGAGGCCGGGCTGCGCCGGTCGTTGCGGCCGCGGCCCGCCGTCGCCACCGAGCTGGACTTGGCGTCCAACGACTACCTCGGGCTGTCCCAGCACCCCGACGTGATCGAGGGCGGCGTCGCGGCGCTGCGCATGTGGGGCGCCGGCTCCACCGGTTCCCGCTTGGTCACCGGCGACACCGAACTGCACCAGCAATTCGAGTCCGAGCTCGCCGAATACGTCGGCGCCGCATCGGGATTGCTGTTCTCGTCGGGATACGCGGCCAACCTGGGCGCGGTCGTCGGCCTGTCGGGCCGGGGCGCGTTGCTGGTGTCCGACGCGCTTTCGCACGCCTCGCTGGTCGACGCCTGCCGGCTGTCGCGGTCCCGGGTGGTGGTCACGCCGCATCGCGACATCGATGCCGTGGAGACCGCCCTCGCCGCACGCGACGAGGGGCGCGCCGTCGTCATCACCGAGTCGGTGTTCAGCGCCGACGGCGCCTTGGCGCCGCTGCGGGAGCTGCACGAGGTCTGTCGCCGGCACCGCGCGCTGCTGATCGTCGACGAGGCCCACGGCCTGGGCGTGCGCGGGGGAGGGCGCGGGCTGCTGCACGAGCTCGGGCTGGCGGGCGCCCCCGACGTGGTGCTCACCACGACGCTGTCCAAGGCGCTGGGCAGTCAGGGCGGAGTGGTGCTCGGGCCCGCGGCCGTGCGGGCCCACCTGATCGACGCGGCACGCACGTTCATCTTCGACACTGGCCTGGCGCCTGCGGCGGTCGGCGCCGCGCGGGCCGCGCTGAGCGTGCTGCGGGCCGAACCGTGGCGACCCGAGGCGGTGTTGCGGCACGCCCGGATCCTGGCCGAGGTGTGCGACGTGCCCGAGATCCCGCAGTCGGCGGTGGTGTCGGTGGTCCTGGGGAACCCGGAGGTGGCCCTGGCCGCCGCGACCGCCTGCCTGGACGCCGGCGTGAAGGTGGGCTGCTTCCGGCCCCCGACCGTGCCGGCCGGGACCTCCCGGCTGCGGCTGACCGCGCGCGCGTCGCTGGATTCCGCCGAACTCGAGATCGCCCGGCGGGTGCTCACGGACGTGCTTGCTGTGACGCGCCGTTGACCGTCCTGGTCGTCACGGGGACGGGAACCGGGGTCGGCAAGACCATCGTCACCGCCGCGCTGGCCTGTCACGCGCGTCAGGCAGGCATCGACGTGGCGGTATGCAAACCGGTCCAGACCGGCACCGACACCGGCGACGACGACCTTGCCGAGGTCGCCCGGTTGTCCGGCGTGACCGAGTTGGCCGGGCTGGCCCGCTACCCGCAACCGCTGGCACCGGCCGCCGCCGCCGAGCTGGCCGGCGCCGCGCTGCCCACCGGCGACCACGTGCTGCGGCTCATCGCCGGCCTGGACCGCCCGGGCCGGCTTACGCTGGTCGAAGGGGCCGGCGGGCTGCTCGTCGAGCTCGCCGCCGCGGGCGTCACCCTGCGCGATCTGGCCGTCGAGACGGGTGCCGCGGCGCTGGTCGCGGTGACCGCGGAATTGGGCACCCTCAACCACACCGCGCTGACGCTGGAATCGCTTGCCGCCCATGATGTCCCGTGCGCAGGGCTGGTCATCGGCAGCTGGCCGGCGCGCCCCGGGCCGGTCGAGACTTCGAATCGCTCCGCCCTGGACCGGCTGGGTCAGGTGCGGGCCGCGCTGCCGGCGGGGGCCGGATCGATGGACGCCGCGCGGTTCGCGGCCATGAGCGCCGCGGCGTTCGACCGCGACTGGGTCACCGCGCTGGTCGGCTGATGGTGCATTCCATCGAGCTGCTCTTCGACGGCGACACCGAGGCGACGATCCGCGGGCTTTGGGACGCGCTGGCCGGCGCCGGGATTCCCAGTCAGGCGCCGGCCGGGCGGCCGCACGTCACGCTCGCGGTGGCCGACCGCATCGCCGAGGAGGCCGACGCCGCGCTCCGGCCGCTGACCGACCGGCTGCCGCTGGGCTGCGCCGTCGGCGCGTCGTTGCTGCTCGGGCGGTCCAACGCGATCCTGGCCCGGCTCATCGTCCCGACGGCGGAGCTGCTGGATTTCCACGCGGAGGTGCACCGGCGGTGCGGCGAGCACCTGGCCCCCGCGCCGGCCCCCACCAGCCTGCCCGGCCAGTGGACGCCGCACGTCACGCTGGCCCGGCGCGTCGGCGGACCGGCGCTGGGCCGGGCGCTGCGGATCGCGGGGCGGCCCACCCTCGTCGAGGGGAGCTTCGCCGGTTTGCGGCACTGGAACGGCGAGAAGAAGGTCGACTACCTGATCGGCTAGCCGCCGAACAGCAGGTACAGGCCGGTGAAGGTGTAGCCGACCATGACCAGCATCATGGTCAGCTGGCCGGTGAGCTGATGGCCGCTCGGCAGCAGCCGCAGGGCCTTGTCGTGGGCCGCGATCACCGCGACGATGTGGCCGGTGACCACGCAGGCCACCTTGATCCCGGCCAGCACCGGCGGGTGGGCGGACAACACGTAGGCCACCTGCTGGTGCGCCAAGCCCAGCAAATTCCAGCCGCGGCCGAACGGGTCGGCCAGCGCCAGCATGGCCTGCTGTCCGCGCTCGACGAGGTAGGTCAGGTAGTGGGCGAAGATGTAGCCCACCACGATCGGGATCAGGGAATGCGCCATCTGGCCGGGCAGGGCGCCCCGCTGCTCTCGGTCCACGCCGCCCGTCGCGCGCGCGGCGAGCGAAAAGGTAACCGCCACAACAGAAATGAACACCACCAGCCCGAGGGTGCGCAGCAGCGACGACGCCAGCGTCGGCGGCAGGCCGACGTCGTGAGACAGCCCGTCGGCGAAGCCGCGCCACGTCGGGGACGACGAGAAACTGTCGAACGCCGTGGACCCGAGCAACACCGCGAGTAGCACGACCACCCCGGGCCGCACCGGCAGCGACGGCAAATGGTCGAGCGGATTCCCGATGACGATCTTCCCGCTCTGCGGGTTGCGGCGAAACGGGGACAGGCGAGACACCGCCATGCTGTACACGCCGAACGGGTCGGCGCGGGCCAGCCAGCGCTGGCCGCACAGCCAGGCGCCCGCCAGCATGGCCACGGCATACCCACCCAGCCACGCGCGCACCCAGGGCAGCGACGCCGGGTTCGGGCTGGCCAGCTCTATCCAGACGAACGCGAACAGGCCCAGCGCGGCCGGCCGGTAGCCCCACCGTTCGGGATAGGGCCGCCGCGGTCGGTGCAGGCGCTCGGGTGTGGCCCGTCGCAGCAACAGGTAGACCGTCCGCATCGGGGAGATGACCCGCCAAACGGGCCCAATCGCCAGTGACACCGCCACCAACCCGACCCACAGCAGCACGTAAAACACGCCCAGCAGGGCATTGGTCTCCGACTGCGGGCCCCACACCCCGGCCGCCACCGCCCACGCGGCGAACACCAGCGCCAGCCCGGCGGCCGTCCACCGCGTCGCCGGGGCGTCAACCAGCGCGGTCACCGCCGCGGGCAGTGGGCGGCCGGGCTTGAGCGGATCGAACCGCGGCCGCCGCCAGGCGAAGGCGACCAGCGCGAAGGTGAACGTCAGGGCCCACGCCGCGCCGACCATCGCGTACATGTACGGCACCGGAAGGTCGCCGGATCCGCCGAGCCCGTGCGCGAGCACCACGGTCGCGCCGCCGCCGGTCACGGTTGGACTTGGACGGTCGCAATCGTGCGGTCCAGGTGGTGCAACTCCACCTCGACGTTGCCGGGCACGTCGGCGCTGAACTGGAACGTCTGGTTTGGCGCGGCCGCCACCTGGAACTTGTGGTCGGGCGTCGAGTGCACGTGCAGCTCGTCGGCGGCGTCACTGGTCACCTTCACCGTGATCGGCTGGTGCACCTTGGCCTGCAGGGCGGCATTGGTGGGAGTCACCTGCCCCTTGGCGATGGTGACATCGATCGTCGGGCCCGCGCCGGCGGGCTGCGACTGGTTATGCGAACCGCCGCAAGCGATCAACGCCCACGCCAGCGCCGCCACCCACGCCGCGCTCAGGGTGCTACGGATCGTCATCGATCACGCCGCCTGGGGGGTGCCCGGCACGGTGTGCTTCTCTTCCTTCGGCCGCTTGGGCAGGGTGTCGTAGTTGTTGATCCGGCCGGCGCCCCAGGTCAAGGCGCTGATCACCATCAGCGTCAGGAACAGCACGACGATCCCCCCGGCGGTGAACAACCAGGCGGGCGCGCTCTGGTCGCGTTCGCGCTGCAGGATGGTGACCTCCAGGACGAACGGCCGCGTGCTGGTCGCGAGCGCGGGGACCTCGGGCGCCGGGATGGCGTCGTCGGCCGGCTCGTAGATCGGCACGGCCGTCATCGTGCGGCCGTCCTGCACCCGCAACAGCGTCTTCCAGTCTCCCCACACCGGGACCGGCTGGGTGGACCGGTAGTGCCCCGGCCCGACCTTGGCGAGCTTGTCGATCATCAGGCCACGGTCGTTCTGCATCCGCCCCTGCCAGGACAGGATCGTCAGCCAGTCCGGGTGGTCACTGACCATGGTCGTCGGGGAGATCATCACGTCGGCCGACACCATGCGTTGCCCCGCGGGGCTGGGGAGATCCGTCAACGTCACCGTGGCGGTGTTCTGTCCCGGCACGAGGATGTGCAGGCCGTTGGCCACCGCGATGCCGATCACCACCACCGCCGCCGCCACCACCGAGATGCCGACCCCGCGGCTTGGCAGGCGCCGGCCGGTGAGGACCAGGCCGAACAGCGCGCCGCAAACCCCGGTCAGCGCCGCGACGGGCACCGACATCGCCAGCGCCTCGCCCCACATGCTGGTCGGCCACGGGTAGTGGTACACGGCCCCGATCCACAGCGATTCCAGCCACAGCCCCACCGTGGCGACCGCGAGGCCGGAGACGGCGCCGAAGGCCACCGGACGCTTGATCAACGGGGTCAGCGCCACCAGCTCGACGACCAGCGCGGGACCCAGGTACAGCGGGAACCAGTTGATCGGAGCGCCCAGGATAGGGCCGACCAGCACCGCAACCGCACCGCGCAGCGCGATGGCGAACAGCGCCGCGATGATCGCGGCACCGCGTCCCATCGTCATGCGGGCGGCGACAGCCGCCAGCGCGGACGCCGCGGCAATCAGCATCGGCTGAAACACCAGCCGGAACTGCGGAACCCCGAAGTCGAACTCGATCTGGTAGACGGACAGGCCGATGAACAGCCCGCCGAAGGACAGGTAACGCAGGAAGGTGATGAAGGCGCCGTGGGTTACCTCGTCGCCGTCGTGCGCCTCACCTTCACGCTCCAGCATCAGCACCGAGAACAGCGAGAAACACGCACCGCCGATCATCATCAAATGTGT
This sequence comes from Mycobacterium sp. 852002-53434_SCH5985345, assembly GCF_001667155.1. NCBI lineage: Bacteria > Bacillati > Actinomycetota > Actinomycetes > Mycobacteriales > Mycobacteriaceae > Mycobacterium > Mycobacterium sp. 852002-53434_SCH5985345. The sequence goes on along the minus strand of NZ_LZIE01000058.1, from coordinate 119,930 downwards.
TGGGCCCCAGAGGGTTACGTCTTGCCCAAAGATGCGGTGCCAGATGTCGTCGAGCGGGAACCCGATCATCGCGTACATCCCGCAGCCCGCCATCAGCAGGCCGCCGACGGGCGCGTGCCAGTTGCGGGTGATCCGCACCGACGCGGGGCCCGGCTTGTCGAACGGCAGCACCACCGAGACCATGCCGGCGACGAAGATTCCGAACAGCCCGATGATGATGAAGTAGTGCGCGGGGTTGGCCAAGGGGCCGGGGTCGCGCCCGTTGCCGATGTGCCAGCTGACGTCCCAGATGAATCCGAACAGCGCGCAGATGATGAACGTCGTGAAGATGAGGACCGGAAGCGCCACCCAATTGGGCCGGTGGAACTTCTCGCCCAGCTTGTCGGCGACCCGGGTCAACCACTCGATCCGATGGGTGCGGTGGGCATAACCGACCCAGAGCATGACCGCGGCGATCACTACCGCCGCGACCGACAGCCCGATCACCTGGTTCAGGCCGGCGCCGCGCGCCGGTGCCTCGGCAACGAAAGTGAGTTCCGCCGATTTCATCGTCAAACCCTCCCAACAGCGCCCGACCGCCTGGCGGGCTGTGATCCAGCTCGCAGGAAGCGGAATGCCCAAATCGGCGGCCGGTCAATCACCGATTTCGTCGTTGCGCTGCCCGGCCTCCTCCTGGTCGCCGGGGGAGCGGCGGTCCTTGAGCGCGACGTAGAGGATCGCCCCGACGACGATGATCGCCGGCAAGAAGGCCGGGATCGCCAGCAGGATCATGTGGTGAGCCACGTACGCGACGTGCGGATCGGTCATTCTGGTGAGATACCCCGGCGGACGGCATGTTCTGCGGCCGTTACCCTACTTTGAACACTTTTATTCAAGCTGCCACCACCGTGGGCAGGGGGGCCGCGTGCGCGGCCACCGATGATGCAGGGGAGTACGGGTGACTCAAGCGGCAACTCGACCGGCCACCGGCGCCAACGACGCAGACATCCTGGCGGTCGCCCGCGAACAGGTACTCGAGCGCGGCGAGGGACTGAGTCGCGAGCAGGTGCTGCGGGTGCTGCAACTGCCCGACGACCGGCTCGACGACCTGCTGGCGCTGGCCCACGAGGTCCGGATGCGCTGGTGCGGGCCCGAGGTCGAGGTCGAGGGCATCATCAGCCTGAAGACCGGCGGTTGCCCGGAGGATTGTCATTTCTGCTCGCAATCGGGGTTGTTCGCCTCGCCGGTGCGCAGCGCCCGGCTGGACATTCCCAGCCTGGTCGAGGCCGCCAAGCAAACCGCAAAGTCGGGTGCCACCGAGTTCTGCATCGTGGCCGCCGTCCGTGGGCCCGATGAGCGGTTGATGGCCCAGGTCGCGGCCGGCATCGAGGCGATCCGCAATGAGGTCGAGATCAACATCGCCTGCTCGCTGGGGATGCTGACCACCGAGCAGGTCGAGCAGTTGTCGGCGATGGGTGTGCACCGCTACAACCACAACCTGGAGACCGCCCGCTCGTTCTTCACCAACGTGGTGACCACCCACACCTGGGAAGAGCGCTGGCAGACCCTGTCGATGGTGCGCGATGCCGGCATGGAGGTGTGCTGCGGCGGCATCCTGGGCATGGGCGAGACGCTCGAGCAGCGCGCGGAGTTCGCCGCCGAACTGGCCGAGCTCGGGCCCGACGAGGTGCCGTTGAACTTCCTCAACCCGCGTCCCGGCACGCCGTTCGGTGACCTGGAGGTGCTGCCGGTGGCCGAGGCGCTGAAGTCGGTGGCCGCCTTCCGCCTGGCCTTGCCGCGCGCGATGCTGCGGTTCGCCGGGGGCCGCGAGATCACCCTGGGCGACCTGGGCGCCAAGCAGGGCATCCTGGGCGGCATCAACGCGGTGATCGTCGGGAACTATCTGACTACCCTCGGCCGCCCGGCCGAGGCCGACCTGGAACTGCTCGACGACCTACAGATGCCTATCAAGGCGCTCAACGCCACCCTGTAGGAAACTTGGCGACTGTGGTTCGGGATCTGGGCGCTCCGGTCAGCGCCGGCGTCTACAACGTCTACACCGGGGAATTGGGCGGCACCGTGGTGCCGACAGCGGCACAGTTGGGCCTCGAGCCGCCCCGGTTCTGTGCGGAATGCGGACGCCGGATGATCGTGCAGGTCCGACCCGACGGCTGGCGGGCGCAATGCTCGCGGCACGGTCAGGTCGACTCCGTCGAGCTGGAGACCCAGCGATGACCGAGCCCGTGACGCCCATGGAAGGACGGGACACGCCGCCGGCCGCAATCGCCCCGCGTAAGCCGCCGGTGCGCGCCATCGCCATCGCCGGGCTGGGGTCCGCGGCGGCCGGTGTGCTGGTCGGTGGGCTGTGGGCGTGGATCGCCCCGCCGATCCATGCCGTGGTGGCGCTCACGCGGGCGGGTGAACGGGTCCACGACTATCTCGGCACCGAGTCCGAGCACTTCTTCGACGCGCCGTGCCTGATGCTGGGGCTGCTGACCGTGCTGGCCGTCGTGGCGCCCGTGCTCGGGTGGCAGTGGCGCGAGCACCGCGGGCCGGGGATGGTCGTCGCGCTGTCCACCGGCCTGTTGACCGCTGCCGCGGCCGCGACGGCCACCGGGGCCGCGCTGGTCCGGATCAGCTACGGCGCATTGAACTTCGACGCGGTGCCGCTGTCCAAAAGCCCGTCGGTGGCGTACGTCGTCCAGGCGCCCCCGGTGTTCTTCGCCCAAAACCCGCTGCAGGTCGCGCTGACCCTGCTGTGGCCCGCCGCTATCGCCGCGCTGGTGTATGCGGTGCTGGCGGCCGCCGACGCCCGCGACGACCTGGGCGCCCGTCCGCCGGGCGGCCGGCCTTCCGATGCGCTCCCGGTGGGAGCAGGGGGTGCCGCCGAAGCGGCCGTCTCATAGCGGACGGCGGTGAATGCTCCGGCCGAAGATGACCTTGGCGGCGATCTTGGCCAGCCGGGCCATCCCGACATAGGTCATCGGATGGAACATCGTCGGCCAGGTGGTCCGGATGAGGTGCTCGGTCAGCGGGCGGCGGTCGAACCGGTCGGTGAGCCAGCGCAGCGTCATCGGCGCCGACAGCGGGTGTAGCAGCATGTGTTCGTTGAACGCGTCCCGGTGGTAGGTCACCTGGGCGCCGCCGGCCGAATAGGCGTCGGCGAGCACGTCGATGTCTTTCACGTCGATGAGGTAGTCGTGGACGGCCTGCACGATCAACACCGGTGGCGTCGGCACGGCCACGCCCAGCTTGATGTTCTCGAAGACGTGCATCACCTCGGGCGTGGACAGGATGCTCTCCAGCGGCTCGTCGAGGTAGTCGCCCATGTTTTTGCCCGCCATCCGGACGACCGCCTCCACGGTGGTCATCTTCTCGAGCGACTCGAGGAGGGCGCGCCCCTCTTCGTTGCTGTGCTCCTTGATCACCCTGTCCAGCTCGGGATAGATGTGGGCCAGCGCGGCCACCACCAGCGCGGGCAGGCCCGAAAGGAAACTGCCGTTGAGCCTGCGGAAGGTGTTGCCGAGATCCCCGACCGGTGACCCCAGTACCGCCCCGACGATGTCCAGTTCGGGCGCGTAGTCGGCGCATACCTCGGCGGCCCAGGCGCTGGCCAGCCCGCCGCCGGAGTACCCCCACAGCCCGATCGGCGCCTCCGGGGAAAGCCTGAGGCGTTCCGAACCCAGAGCGGCCCGGAGGCCGTCCAAGACGCGATAGCCGGGCTCGTACGGCGCACCCCACAGGCCCTGGAGCCCCTCGTGGTCCGGCACGGAGACGGCCCAGCCCTCGGCGACGGCGGCGGCGATCAGGAAGAGTTCGAACTGACCGATCGATCCGAGGGCCTTCGCCCGGCGCCGCAGCGCGTAGGACGGGAAGCAACGGGACGACACGGCGTCGATCGCGCACTGGTAGGACAGCAGCGGGCACGGACGTTCCGGCGCGAGCTCGGCCGGGACGATCACGGTGGTCGCCGCCGCCTCCGGCTCCCCGTTCATGTCCATCGTCCGGTAGAGCAGCTGAATGGCCTTGACCGGCTGCGGGATCAAACCCAAAAACGCCAGTTCGACGTCGCGCGAACGCAGCACCGTCCCGGGTTCGGCGTGTTGGAAGCCCAGTGGCGGCTGGTAGAACGGATCGTCCGAGGGCAGCAGCGGGCGTACCTTGCGCTGCAGTTCCTCGTGCGGCGGCCGGGCGATCCACTCCGCGCCATGCGTGCCTGCCAGATTGCCGAGCTCAGCCATTGAGGCTCCCTTCTAGGCCATCCGGCATTGTCGCGCACGAACGGCAGGTAACCAAAACGTAATCGCCGCACTGTGAGCGACTTGTTGCCGGGGCGTGCAGAGTCGGACGCGCCACTGGCATCGATTTGCGATCGCGTCACCCGAAGACGCTTTTCACAAGCCTAGCCGGGGGGCCGTAAGGCGGCGAATTCGTCGGTGATCCGCAGTCGGGAGTCGGTGAAGTGGTACAGGGCCGCCGGCCGCCCGCCGCTGCGGCCCGACTGCGCGATGGTGCCGGTCTGGCTGATCACGCCGCGGCGGACCAGCACGCGTTGCAGGTTCGTCGCATCGACTTGGTAGCCGAGCGCGGCGCCGTAGATGTCGCGGAGCGTAGAAAGCGCGAATTCCTTTGGGGCCAAGGCGAACCCGAGGTTGGTGTAGGACAGCTTGGCGATCAGCCGGGTGTGCGCGTGGGTCACCATCGGGCCGTGGTCGAAGGCCATCGGCGGCAGGCAGCTCACCGGATGCCAGCGGGTGTCCGGCGGCAGCTCGGGGGTGGCGGGGGAGGGCACCAACCCCAGGAACGTCGACGCGATCACCCGGGCACCCGGCACCCGGTCGGGGTCGGAGAACACCGCCAGCTGTTCCAGGTGCGCGAGCTCTTTGAGGTCCACCTTTTCGGCCAGCTGTCGCAGCACCGAGGTGGTCATGTCCTCGTCGTTGCGCAGCTGTCCTCCCGGCAGCGACCAGGCGCCCCGCTGCGGATCCTTGGCACGCTGCCATAACAGCACGTTAAGCTGCGGTTTTTCCGTCGGCCGGCCCTTCGTAACCTGCTCGGTGACATGGCGAACCTGGAATACGACCGCGAGCACTTCGTGGGCGGTGTTACCATGGACCATGTTTTCGATTATAAGTCGAAAACCTCCTGGGCTGAAAGGAGCCGCCGTGACGGTTATAAATCGCATGGACACGCTCGCCGAAGACATGATGGCCGACGTCACGGATTCACCGGCCGGTTACGCCGGTGTGGAAGGCAACGAGCAGTGGGCCGCCGAGATTCGCCGACTGGCGAAGCTGCGCGGCGCCACCGTGCTCGCGCACAACTACCAGCTGCCCGCGATTCAGGACGTCGCCGACCACGTCGGAGACTCACTGGCGCTGTCGCGGATCGCCGCCGAGGCGCCCGAGGACACCATCGTGTTCTGCGGGGTGCACTTCATGGCCGAGACCGCCAAGATCCTCAGCCCCGACAAGACGGTCCTAATCCCGGACCAGCGGGCCGGCTGCTCACTGGCCGACTCCATCACCCCCGACGAGCTGCGCGCCTGGCGTGACGAGCACCCCGGCGCCGTCGTCGTCTCCTACGTCAACACCACCGCCGCCGTGAAGGCGCTCACCGACATCTGCTGCACGTCGTCCAACGCGGTCGACGTGGTCGAGTCCATCGACCCCGACCGCGAGGTGCTGTTCTGCCCGGACCAGTTTCTCGGCGCCCACGTGCGCCGGGTGACCGGCCGCACGAACATGCACGTGTGGGCCGGCGAATGCCACGTGCACGCCGGGATCAACGGCGACGAGCTGTCCGAGCAGGCGCGGGCGAACCCCGACGCCGACCTCTATGTCCATCCCGAATGCGGTTGTGCCACTTCGGCGTTGTACCTCGCCGGCGAGGGCGCCTTCCCGGCGGATCGGGTGAAGATCCTGTCCACCGGCGGCATGCTCGACGCCGCGCACCAGACCCGGGCCCGCAAGGTGCTGGTCGCCACCGAGGTCGGCATGTTGCATCAGCTGCGCCGGGCCGCCCCGCAGGTCGACTTCCGCCCGGTCAACGACCGGGCGTCCTGCAAGTACATGAAGATGATCACGCCCGCGGCCCTGCTGCGCTGCCTGGTGGACGGGGCCGACGAAGTCGATGTCGACCCGGAGATCGCGGCGGCGGGCCGCCGCAGCGTGCAGCGAATGATCGAAATCGGTCAGCCGGGCGGCGGCGAATGACCGTCCGCCCCGCCTGGACCCACAGCGCCGACGTCGTCGTCATCGGTACCGGTGTCGCGGGATTGGCCGCGGCGCTGGCCGCCCATCGCGCCGGCCGCAGCGTCGTCGTGCTCAGCAAGGCCGACCAGGCGAAGGGGGGGACCGCGACCCACTACGCGCAGGGCGGCATCGCGGTGGTCTTGCCCGACAACGATGACTCGGTGGAGGCCCACGTCGCTGACACCTTGACGGCCGGCGCCGGCCTCTGCGACCCCGACGCGGTGTATTCCATCGTCGCCGACGGGTACCGGGCGGTGTCCGAATTGGTCGGTGCCGGAGCGCGATTCGACGAGGCATACCCGGGCCGCTGGGACGTGACGCGCGAGGGCGGGCACTCGCGGCGGCGGATCGTGCACGCCGGCGGCGACGCCACCGGAGCCGAGGTGCAGCGGGCGCTCGACCACGCCGCGGCCAGGCTGGACATCCGCGCCGGCCACGTGGCCCTGCGGGTGCTGCACAACGATGCCGCCGTCACCGGGGTCCTGCTGGGCAGCGTGGACGGCTACGGAATCATCAACGCGCCCGCGGTGATCCTGGCCTCCGGAGGTCTCGGGCACCTCTACGGCGCGACCACCAATCCGGAGGGCTCCACCGGTGACGGAATCGCGCTGGCACTGTGGGCCGGCGTCGCGGTCAGCGACCTGGAGTTCATCCAGTTCCACCCGACGATGCTGTTCGGCGGGAGCGGCGGGCGGCGCCCGCTGGTCACCGAGGCCATCCGCGGTGAGGGCGCGATACTCCTTGATCGGCAAGGTAATTCGGTGACGGCCGGTGTGCACCCGATGGGAGACCTGGCGCCGCGTGACGTCGTCGCCGCGGCCATCGACACCCGGCTGAAGGCCACCGGCGACCCATGCGTTTTCCTCGACGCGCGCGGCATCGACGGTTTCGCGGCCCGGTTCCCTACCGTGACCGCCGCGTGCCGCGCAGCCGGCATCGACCCCGTCCGCGAACCCATCCCGGTCGTGCCGGGGGCGCACTACAGCTGCGGCGGCGTCGTCACCGATGTGCACGGCCAGACTGAATTGCCCGGCCTGTTCGCCGCCGGCGAGGTGGCGCGCACCGGACTGCACGGTGCCAACCGGCTGGCGTCCAACAGCCTGCTGGAGGGCCTGGTGGTCGGTGGCCGCGCCGGGAAAGCCGCGGCCGCGCACGCGATGGCGGCCGGGCGCGTCAGGGCTGTCGAGCCCGAGCCCATCGCCCACACCGCCCCGGAGCGCGGCGCATTGCAGGCCGCGATGAGCCGCGACGCCTCGGTGGTGCGCGACGCCGCCGGGCTGCATCGTTTGTCCGACACGCTGTCGGGGGCGCGGGTGCGCCCCATCTCCGGCCGCCGCGACTTCGAGGATGTCGCGCTGGCCGTCGCCGCCCGCGCGGTGACGGCCGCCGCCCTGGCCCGCAACGAGAGCCGGGGCTGCCACCATCGCGCCGAATACCCGGACCCCGCACCGGAACAGGCGCGCAGCAGCATGCTGCGGCTGGCCGAGGACCAGAACTCGGTGCTGGTGGAGGCGCTGGAGGCAGTGGGCTGATGATGCTGCCCGACGAACGAAGCGCCGCTCAGGACATCATCCGGCGCGGTCTGGAAGAGGACCTGCGCTACGGCCCCGACATCACCACCCTCGCGACGGTGCCCGCCGGTGCGATGGCGACGGCGTCGATGGTGCCCCGGGAGCCGGGCGTGATCGCCGGCGTCGAGGTCGCGCTGCTGGTCCTCGACGCGGTCCTCGCCGGGGGCTACGAAGTGGTGCACAGCGTCGAGGACGGCGCCCGGCTGCAACCGGGCGAGCCGGCCCTGACCGTGCGCGCGGACGCCCGCGGCCTGCTGACCGCAGAGCGGACCATGCTTAACCTGGTCTGTCACCTTTCGGGCATCGCCACCACAACGGCGGCCTGGGTCGAGGCCGTGGACGGCACCAAGGCCAAGGTCCGCGACACCCGCAAAACCCTGCCCGGGCTGCGCGCGCTGCAGAAGTACGCGGTGCGGGTCGGCGGCGGCGTCAACCACCGGATGGGGCTCGGCGATGCGGCGCTGATCAAGGACAACCACGTGGTGGCCGCGGGCTCGGTGGTCGACGCGCTGCGGGCGGTGCGCGACGCGGCGCCGGATCTACCGTGCGAGGTGGAGGTGGACTCCCTCGAGCAGCTCGACGAGGTGCTGGGCGAAAAGCCGGAACTGGTGCTGCTGGACAACTTCCCGGTGTGGCAGACGCAGATGGCCGTGCAGCGGCGCGAGGCGCGCGCGCCGGCGGTGCTGCTCGAGTCGTCCGGCGGGCTCAGCTTGGAGAACGCCGCCACCTACGCCGCCACCGGGGTCGATTACCTGGCCGTCGGCGCGCTGACGCATTCCGTGCGCGCGCTCGACATCGGCCTGGACATGTAGGGCCCTCAGCCGCGCAGCAGCGTGCGTGCGGCGGGCTTGGCGGCGTCCAGCGCGCCCGCGTTCCCGGAGATCCGGGACAGGATCAGCGCCCCCTCGATCAACGAGATCACCGCCAGCGCAACGTCTTTGGCCTCGGCTGCGGGCCAGCCGTCGGAGCGCAGCCGCTCCTCGAGGGCCGCACACCAGCCACCGAAGGCGCGGGCCGACGCCTCGCGCACCAGCGGGCTCGCGTGCACCGACTCGGTGGCGATCGGCTCGATCGGGCAGCCGTCGCGCCGGTCGCCGGCCAGCCCCGCCGCCAGCAGGTCGATCCAGCGGTCGACGATGTCGGCCGCCGGCCGGCCCGTCGCCAGGAAGCGGCGCAGCAGTTGCTCGATGCCGGCGCCTTCGGTCTCGACGACCGCCGCGGCCAGTTGTTGCTTGCCCTGCGGAAAGTGGTGATACAGCGAACCGGGCTTGACGCCGGCCTCGTCGAGGATCTGGTTCAGGCCGGTCGCCGCGTAGCCCTGGCGGCGAAACAGCGTGGCTGCCGTATCGATCAATGCGGGGCGGCTGCGGTCGGGTCTCGGCACGCTCTTGACTTTACTTGAGTGATCACTCAAGAATGCAGAGATGAGGCAGCTGACCTACGAAGAAGCCGGGCGATACGCGTGGCGCGAGGTGCCCGAGCCGCAGCTCACCGAGCCCGGGCAGGCGCTCGTGCGGCCGCTGGCGGTGGCGTGTTGCGATCTCGACGTCGCGGTGTGCAACGGGCGGCTGCCGCTGCCGCCGGGGTACGCGGTGGGCCACGAAGGATTGGCCGAGGTCGTCGCCGTCGGCGACGACGTCAGGGGCGCCCGGGTCGGCGACCGGGTCGTGGTGCCATTTCAGATCAACTGCGGGGACTGCCGCGAATGCCGCCGCGGCGTGACCGGCTCGTGCGGCGCGGTGCCGCTGATGGCGGCCTACGGGATGGCTCCGATCGCCGGCCTGGACGGCGGCGGCTTCATGTCGGACCTGGTGCTGGTCCCGTACGCCGACGCGATGCTCGTCCCTTTTCCCGACGCCGCCGACCCAGTCGCTGTGGCCTCGCTGTCGGACAACATCCCCGACGGCTGGCGCACCGTCGGGCCGTTCAGTGCGGAACTGGACGCGCTCGATCCCGTCGATCGCCGCGTCCTGGTGCTCGGGCGGCTGTCGATCGGCCTCTACTCGGCCGCGATCGCCGCGGCGCTGGGCGCCCACGTCGATTACGTCGACACCGACCCGCAGCGGCTGGCCGCAGCCGAGAAGCTCGGCGCGGCGGTCCACGACGTCGCCAAACCCGACAAGTCTTGGGGCCCTTACCCGGTCACCGTGCACACCACCAGCGATCCCGCGTTGCTAGCGGCGACGCTGCGTGCCACCTGGCCGGACGGCGTGTGCACCGACACCGGGATCTACCCCGAATATCGGGTCGAGATGCCGTTGCTGCCGATGTACTCGCGCGGCGTGCGGTTCATCACCGGACGCGTCAGCGCGCGCACGGTCATCCCGCGGGTACTCGAGCTGCTCGCGGGCGGCCTGGACGTGTCGCCGGCCGTCGACCGCGTCGTCGCGTGGGAGGACGCCCCCTCGGCCTGGCCGACGATGACCGGTAAGACGGTCTTCACCAGGGCGTAGTCCGCCGGAGTGTGCGTTCCGGGCGGCGAGTGCGCGCCCAAACGGCGCGTCGCCGCCGTGAGCGCACGCGCGAGAGGCGCCCGGGCCTTTAGGCGATGTCGCCGACGAACACGCCGATTCGCCGCAGCTGCATGCGGGCCATCCGCGGCAGGCGTTCGGCGTCGGGACCCTCGGTGCCGGCCGGCAGAATCCGCGGGTTGGTGATGTGCACCACGCGGTTGCGGCTGAACTGCACGTCGGCCTCGCCGGCCGCCAGGACGTTCTTGGCCCAGTTCGTCTTGCCGTGGCCCAGCGCGATCGCCAGCACGTTTCCCTTGCGGTAGGGGGTGATGATCGTCTCGTACGGCGTGCCGGAGGTGCGGCCGCGGTGCTTGATGGTCGCCGTGCCGGGCAGAAAGCGGGCGATCGGCTTGACCGCCGGGTTGAAATACTTGATCTGGAAGCGCTCGAACCAGGGCGGGAACACCATCGGGACGCCCGGGGCGTTATTGGGGTGATCCTTCGCGGACATGACAACTCCCTGACTTTTGTGGGCCTAACCCGGCTTTTCAAGGGCACTGTACCGGGCGGATATCGACTTGAGTTGCTCTGGGACAATGGAGGCAATGACTACCGCTTCAGCACCCGTGATGGCCCGCATAGACCTGCGGGGCGTCGAGCTGACGGCTGCCCGATTGCGGACCGCGCTCCCGCGCGGCGGCGCCGACGTGGAGAGCGTGCTGCCCAAGGTGCGGCCGATCGTGCAGGCCGTGGCCGAGCGCGGCGCCGAGGCGGCGCTGGAGTTCGGGGCGTCGTTCGACGGCGTGCGGCCCGCGGCCGTCCGGGTGCCCGAGGAGGCTCTGGAGGCGGCGCTGGCCGGCCTGGAACCCGACGTTGTGGACGCCCTGCGGATGATGATCGAACGCACCCGCAAAGTGCACGCCGACCAGCGGCGCGCCGACGTCACCACCACGCTCGGCCCGGGCGCGACGGTCACCGAGCGGTGGGTGCCGGTCGAGCGGGTGGGCCTGTACGTGCCCGGCGGCAACGCGGTGTACCCGTCCAGCGTGGTGATGAACGTGGTGCCCGCGCAGGCCGCCGGCGTCGACTCGCTGGTGGTGGCCAGCCCGCCGCAGGCCCGCTTTGACGGCCTGCCCCATCCGACGATCCTGGCCGCCGCCCGGCTGCTCGGGGTCGACGAGGTGTGGGCGGTCGGCGGCGCGCAGGCGGTGGCGCTGCTGGCCCACGGCGGCACCGACACGGACGGCTCCGAGCTGGCGCCGGTCGACCTGATCACCGGGCCCGGCAACATCTACGTCACCGCCGCGAAGCGGCTGTGCCGCTCGCGCGTCGGCATCGACGCCGAGGCCGGGCCCACCGAGATCGCCATCCTCGCCGACCACACCGCCGACCCGGCGCATGTGGCCGCCGACCTGATCAGCCAGGCCGAACACGACGAGATGGCGGGCAGCGTTCTGGTCACCGCTAGCGAGGGCCTGGCCACCGCGACCGAAGCCGAGGTGGCCGCCCAGCTACGGACCACGGTGCATCGCGACCGGGTGACCGCGGCGCTCGGCGGCCGCCAGTCGGCGATCATCCTGGTCGACGATCTCGACGCCGGCATCCAGGTGGTCAACGCCTACGCCGCCGAGCACCTGGAGATCCAGACCGCCGACGCGCCGGAGGTCGCCGGCCGAATACGTTCGGCCGGAGCCATTTTCGTCGGCCCGTACTCGCCGGTGAGCCTCGGCGACTACTGCGCCGGATCCAATCACGTGCTGCCCACGGCGGGCTCGGCGCGCCATTCCAGCGGCCTGTCGGTGCAGACCTTCCTGCGCGGCATCCACGTCGTCGACTACACCGAGGCCGCCCTCAAGGACGTCTCGGGACACGTGGTCACGCTGGCCACGGCCGAAGACCTGCCGGCGCACGGCGAGGCGATCCGGCGGAGGTTCGAGCGATGACCGAACACCCCACGCTGGACGACCTGCCCCTGCGCGAGGACCTGCGCGGCAAATCACCTTACGGCGCACCGCAACTGGCCGTCCCGATGCGGCTGAACACCAACGAGAACCCGCACCCGCCCAGCCGGGCGCTGGTGGACGATGTGGTGCGGTCGGTGGCCGAGGCGGCCGCCGACCTGCACCGCTATCCCGATCGCGACGCGGTGGACCTGCGCCGCGATCTCGCCGGCTACCTCACGGCGCAGACCGGCGTGCAGCTCGGGCTGGAAAACATTTGGGCCGCAAACGGATCCAACGAGATCCTGCAACAGCTGCTGCAGGCATTCGGTGGGCCCGGGCGCACCGCGATCGGGTTCGCCCCGTCCTACTCGATGCACCCGATCATCGCCGGCGCCACGCGCACGGAATGGCTGGAGGGTGTCCGCGCCGACGACTTCAACCTCGACGTGGACAGGGCGGTCGCCGCCGTCGCCGAACATCAACCCGATGTGGTCTTTATCGCCAGCCCGAACAACCCGTCCGGGCAGAGCGTTTCGCTGCCGGCTCTGCGGCGGCTGCTCGACGCGGTGCCGGGAATCTTGATCGTGGACGAGGCCTACGGCGAGTTCTCCTCCGAGCCGAGTGCCGTCGGGCTGGTGCGGGAGTATCCGACCAAGCTCATCGTCACCCGCACAATGAGCAAGGCGTTCGCCTTCGCCGGCGGGCGGCTCGGCTACCTGATCGCCACGCCCGCGGTGATCGACGCGATGCTGCTGGTCCGGCTGCCGTATCACCTGTCGTCGATCACGCAGGCCGCGGCCCGGGCCGCGCTGCGACACGCCGAGGACACCCTGAGTAGCGTTGCGGCGCTGATCGCCGAACGGGAACGGGTCACAACCGCCCTGACCGGCATGGGTTTTCGCGTGATCCCCAGCGATGCGAACTTCGTGCTGTTCGGACAGTTCGCCGACGCTCCGGCCGCGTGGCAGCGCTACTTGGACGCCGGCGTCTTGATCCGCGACGTCGGGATTGCCGGCTACCTGCGGGCCACGACCGGACTGGCCCAGGAGAACGACGCGTTCCTGCGGGCCAGCGCCCAAATCGCCGCCACCGAACTGGCCCCAGCCACCCCAGTAGGAGCCCCGTGACCACTATTGCGACCCGGCGCGCGCGTATCGAGCGTCGCACCAAGGAATCCGACATCGTCATCGAGCTCGACCTCGACGGCACCGGGCAGGTCCACGTCGACACCGGCGTGCCGTTCTACGACCACATGCTGACGGCGCTGGGCACCCACGCCAGCTTCGACCTGAACGTCCGCACCAAGGGCGACGTCGAGATCGAGGGCCACCACACCATCGAGGACACCGCCATAGTGCTGGGGCAGGCGCTCGGCCAGGCCCTGGGCGACAAGCGGGGCATCCGCCGGTTCGGCGACGCTTTCATCCCGATGGACGAGACGCTGGCCCACGCCGTCGTCGACGTGTCCGGCCGGCCCTACTGCGTGCACACCGGGGAGCCGGATCACCTGCGGCACACCACCATTGCCGGCAGCTCGGTGCCCTACCACACCGTGATCAACCGGCACGTGTTCGAGTCGCTGGCCATGAACGCCCGCATCGCGCTGCACGTGCGCGTCCTGTACGGGCGCGACCCGCACCACGTCACCGAGGCGCAGTACAAGGCGGTGGCGCGAGCGTTGCGTCAGGCCGTCGAGCCCGATCCCCGGGTGTCGGACGTGCCGTCCACCAAAGGTGTTCTGTGACAAAACCATCCGTTGTCGTCCTGGATTACGGCTCGGGCAACCTACGGTCGGCCCAGCGCGCGCTCGAGCGGGCGGGTGCATCGGTCGAGGTGACCGCCGACGCCGCCGCGGCGGCCGCCGCCGACGGGCTGGTGGTGCCCGGCGTCGGGGCCTTCGAGGCCTGCATGACGGGCCTGCGCAGAGTCAAGGGGGACCGCATCATCGCCGACCGGGTCGCCGCCGGGCACCCGGTGCTGGGCGTCTGCGTGGGCATGCAGATCCTGTTCGCCAGCGGCGTCGAATTCGGTGTGCAGACAACGGGTTGCGGCCAGTGGCCGGGAGAGGTCACCCGGCTGGATGCTCCGGTGATCCCGCACATGGGCTGGAACGTCGTCGACGCCGGGGGAGGCACCACCCTGTTCAAGGGGCTGGACTCCGATACCCGCTTCTATTTCGTGCACTCCTATGCCGCGCAGCGCTGGGAGGGTCCGCCCGAGGCCGTGCTCACCTGGGCCACCCACCGGGTGCCCTTTCTGGCCGCCGTCGAGCAGGGTGCGCTGTCGGCCACCCAGTTTCACCCCGAAAAGAGCGGGGATGCGGGCGCGGCCGTGCTGCGCAACTGGATTGAGGCACTGTGACGAGCGGCTTGGGAGGGAATGTGTTGATCTTGTTGCCCGCGGTCGACGTGGTCGACGGCCGTGCCGTGCGGCTGGTCCAGGGCAAGGCGGGTAGCGAAACCGAATACGGCTCGGCACTGGACGCGGCGCTGAACTGGCAGCGCGACGGGGCGGAATGGATCCACCTGGTCGACCTGGACGCGGCGTTCGGGCGCGGCTCGAACCGCGAACTGCTGGCCGAGGTGGTCGGCAAGCTCGACGTGCAGGTCGAGCTGTCCGGGGGGATCCGTGACGACGGCTCGCTGGCCGCGGCGCTGGCCACCGGCTGCGCCCGGGTCAACCTGGGTACGGCGGCCTTGGAGAACCCCCAGTGGTGTGCCCGCGCGATCAGCGAACACGGCGACAAGGTGGCCGTGGGACTGGACGTCCAGATCGACAAAACCAGGCCGGCGGGGCAGCACCGACTGCGCGGACGCGGCTGGGAAACCGACGGCGGCGACCTGTGGGAAGTGCTGGAACGCCTTGACGGAGAAGGGTGTTCGCGGTTCGTCGTCACCGACGTCACCAAGGACGGCACGCTGGGCGGCCCCAACCTCGACCTGCTGGCCGCCGTCGCCGAGCGCACCGACGCCCCGGTGATCGCCTCCGGTGGCGTGTCGAGCCTGGACGACCTGCGCGCGATCGCCACTCTCACCGACCGCGGGGTCGAGGGCGCCATCGTGGGCAAAGCCCTCTACGCCGGGCGGTTCACCCTGCCACAGGCGCTGGCCGCGGTTGCGGGGTAGGGCCGTGGCGGATCTGGACGCATTGGTGGAGAAGGCCTCGGCGATTCTGGACGACGCCACCGAGCCGTTCCTCGCCGGCCATCGCGCCGATTCGGCGGTCCAGAAGAAGGGCAACGACTTCGCCACCGACGTCGACCTCGCGATCGAGCGGCAGGTGGTCGGCGCGCTGGAAGAGGCGACCGGCATCGGTGTGCACGGTGAGGAGTTCGGCGGTGCCGAAGTCGACTCGGAGTGGGTGTGGGTGCTCGACCCCGTCGACGGCACGTTCAACTACGCGGCGGGCTCGCCGATGGCGGGGATCCTGCTGGGCCTGCTGCATCACGGCGACCCGGTGGCCGGGCTGACCTGGCTGCCCTTCGTCGACCAGCGCTACACCGCTGTGGTGGACGGCCCACTGATGAAAAACGGTGTCGCGCAACCGCCCCTGGCCGACATCGACCTGGCCGACGCCCTGATCGGCGCCGGCTCGTTCAGCGCCGACGCGCGGGGCCGGTTCCCGGGGCGCTACCGGATCGCGGTGCTGGAGAATCTGAGTCGGGTCTCGTCGCGGTTGCGGATGCACGGGTCCACCGGGCTCGACCTGGCCTACGTCGCCGACGGGGTCCTCGGTGGCTCGATCAGTTTCGGCGGTCATGTGTGGGACCACGCCGCCGGCGTCGCGCTGGTGCGGGCGGCGGGCGGTGTCGTGACCGACACCCACGGGCAGCCGTGGAGCCCCGCGTCGGATTCCGCACTGGCCGCGGGCCCCCGCGCACACGCCGAGATACTCGAGATCCTGCGCAAAACGGGCCGACCGGAGGACTTCTGAGATGTCCTCCGCTAATGGCCTTGCGGTGCGGGTGATTCCGTGCCTGGACGTCGACGCCGGACGGGTCGTCAAGGGGGTCAACTTCGAAAACCTCCGCGACGCGGGCGATCCCGTCGAGCTCGCGGCCGCCTACGACGCCGAGGGCGCCGACGAGCTCACCTTTCTCGACGTCACCGCCTCGTCGTCGGGCCGGGCCACCATGCTGGACGTGGTGCGCCGCACGGCCGAGCAGGTTTTCATTCCGCTGACCGTCGGTGGCGGGGTTCGCACGGTGGCCGACGTCGACGTCTTGCTGCGCGCGGGCGCCGACAAGGTTTCGATCAACACGGCCGCGATCGCCCGCCCCGACCTGCTGGAAGAAATGGCGCGGCAGTTCGGCTCGCAATGCATCGTGCTGTCGGTCGACGCCCGCACGGTCCCCCCGGAGTCGGTGCCCACACCGTCCGGTTGGGAGGTCACCACCCACGGCGGACGGCGTGGGACGGGAATCGATGCCGTCGAATGGGCTTCCCGCGGCGCCGATCTGGGCGTGGGGGAGATCCTGCTGAACTCGATGGACGCCGACGGCACCAAGGCCGGGTTCGACCTGCCGATGCTGCAAGCGGTGCGCTCGGCGGTCACGGTGCCGGTGATCGCCAGCGGTGGTGCCGGCGCGGCCGAACACTTCGCGCCCGCGGTCGCCGCCGGCGCCGATGCGGTGTTGGCGGCCAGCGTGTTTCACTTCCGGGAGCTGACCATCGGCCAGGTGAAGGCCGCCATGGCCGCGGAGGGGATCACGGTCCGATGACGCTCGACCCGCAGATTGCCGCGCGGCTGAAGCGCAACGCCGACGGCCTGTTCACCGCCGTCGTGCAGGAGCGTGGCACCGGCGACGTGCTGATGGTCGCCTGGATGGACGACGCGGCGCTGGCCCGCACCCTGGCAACCCGTGAGGCGACCTATTATTCGCGGTCCCGCGGCGAGCAGTGGGTCAAGGGCGCGACGTCCGGCCACACCCAACACGTGCACTCGGTGCGCCTGGATTGCGACGGCGACACCGTGCTGCTGACGGTCGACCAGGTGGGCGCCGCCTGCCACACCGGCGACCACAGCTGCTTCGACGCCGACCTGCTGCTGGCACCAGAGTCGTAGGCTGCTGCGGTCCGAGCGAGCGCCCCGGCGCTAAATCGCGGTGCGACGCTGCCGCCGGGCGGCGGCCAGGAAGTCGACCCATGACACCACGTCGGAGTGCTGCCTGAGCAGCGCGCGTCGCTGGCGTTCCGTCATGCCGCCCCAGACTCCCCACTCGACCCGGTTTTGCAGCGCGTCGGCGCCGCACTCCAGGACCACCGGACAGTGCCGGCAGATCGTCGCGGCCCTTCTCTGGGCGGCGCCGCGAACGAACAATTCATCCGGGTCGCCGGTGCGACAGAGCGCTTTGGAAACCCAGGCGTCGCGATCCCGGGTCTGCACACTGCGGAGATGGTTTCGAATCGGACCGTTGGTGCCGCTTTCTGCGGTGGTTCGGGTAGCTGACACTGCTTCCCCCTTTGCTCCGGCCGCGCTGAGAGTTCAGCGTCCGGACATATGCCTGTCCTGACTTCCCTCCGGCCGAGCCCGTGTAAAGCCGAGGCGAATGTTGGGACCGTACGAAACGCCGCCGGCCAAACGTAGGGACTTTGGTCGCGGACGTCCGAGGACTTTCGGCTCAAGGACGTCGCGGCATCGCCGTCGTGCGGGCCGAGAAAACCAGGACCGAGGCCGAAGTCGCCCGATCGCGAGCCGTGGATGAGAATGGCGGGCGATGTTGAGACGGGTGTCGTGGACCGCGGTCGTGCCGCTGCTCGCCGTCGCCGTGCTGGCCGTGATCTGGGGCGAGAAGCTGGGCCCGGCATTGGTCGCGTTGGCCGCGGCGTTGCTCATCGGAGCCGTGCTGGCCGCGGTGCACCACGCGGAGGTGGTCGCGGCCCGGGTCGGTGAGCCATTCGGCTCGCTGGTGCTCGCGGCCGCGGTGACGGTGATCGAGGTGGCGCTCATCGTCTCGCTTATGGCATCCGGCGGCAACGAGGCCGCGACCCTGGCCAGGGACACCGTGTTCGCGGCGGCGATGATCACCACCAACGGCATCGCAGGGCTGTCGCTGCTGCTCGGCTCGCGGCGCTACGGCGTGACGCTGTTCAATGCCGAGGGCAGCGGCGCCGCGCTGGCCACCGTCACCACGCTGGCGACGCTGAGCCTGGTGCTGCCCGCGTTCACCACCAGCCAAGTGGGCCGGGAGTTCTCCCGGGGCCAACTGACGTTCGCGGCGGTCGCGTCATTGCTGGTCTATCTGGTCTTCGTATTCACGCAGACGGTGCGCCACCGCGACTTCTTCCTGCCGGTCGCGCAGAAAGGCCAGAAGAAGCGGCTGTTCGAGGATGAAAGCCACGCCGAGCCGCCGAGCCGCGGCGCCGCGCTCGGCAGCCTCGGGCTGCTGCTGGTCGCCCTCGTCGCGGTCGTCGGACTGGCCGAGGAGGAATCGCCGGCCGTCGAGCGCGCGGTGACCGCGGTCGGGTTCCCGCAGTCATTCGTCGGCGTGGTGATCGCCACGCTGGTGCTGCTGCCGGAGACCCTGGCGGCCGCGCGCACCGCGCGGCAGGGCCGCATCCAGACCAGCCTCAACCTGGCGTACGGCTCGGCGATGGCCAGCATCGGACTCACCATCCCGGCGATCGCCCTGGCGTCCATCTGGCTCAGGGGACCGCTGGTGCTCGGCCTGGGCCCCATTCAGCTGGTGCTGCTGGCGCTGACCGTCGTGATCAGCATGCTGACGGTCGTCCCCGGGCGGGCCACCCGGCTGCAGGGCGAGTTGCACCTGGTGCTGCTCGCCGCCTACGTGTTCCTGGCGATCAGCCCGTAGGCGCTGACCGGCCGTGCAGGGTCTCCAGCGCCTTATCGGCGTGGGTGTCCATGCTGAACTCGCTGGAAATGACGTTGAGCACGGTGCGATCGGTGTCGATGACGAAGGTGGTGCGCTTGACCGGCAGCAGCTTGGCGAGCAGGCCACGCTTGACGCCGAACTGCGCGGCGACGGTGCCCTCGGTGTCCGACAGCAGCGGGTAATCGAACTTCTGCAGCTCGGCGAACTTGGCCTGCTTCTGCACGGGATCGGCGCTGATGCCGACCCGGTTGGCGCCCACGGCGGCGAATTCCGCGGCCAGGTCGCGGAAATGACAGGCTTCCTTGGTGCAGCCGGGCGTCATCGCGGCGGGGTAGAAGAACAGCACCACCGGTCCGCCGGAGAGCAACTCGCTGAGCTTGCGCGGCGTCCCCGTCTGATCGGGAAGTTCGAAGTCCTCGACGGTGTCACCAGGTTTCATGGGCGCCACGCTACGCCCGCGAGCCCCGGCAACCCGTCTGGGAGGATGGTTCGGTGCACGCCCACCTCGCCGCGACGACCTCCCGAGAGGACTTCCGCCAGCTCGCAGCCGAGCACCGCGTGGTTCCGGTGACCCGCAAGGTGCTGGCCGACAGCGAGACGCCGCTGTCGGCCTACCGCAAGCTGGCCGCCAATCGCCCGGGCACGTTCCTGCTGGAATCCGCCGAGCACGGCCGATCCTGGTCGCGGTGGTCGTTCATCGGCGCCGGGGCGCCGTCGGCCCTGACCGTCCGCGACGGGGAAGCGGTTTGGCTGGGCGCCGTGCCGCAGGACGCGCCCACCGGCGGCGACCCGTTGCACGCGCTGCGGGCCACCCTGGAGCTGCTGGCCACCGGCACCCTGCCCGGACTGCCGCCGCTGTCCGGCGGCATGGTCGGTTTGTTCGCCTACGACATGGTGCGACGCCTGGAACGCCTGCCCGAGCTGGCCGTCGACGACCTGCAGTTGCCCGACATGTTGCTGCTGCTGGCCACCGACGTGGCGGCGGTCGATCACCACGAGGGCACCATCACGCTGATCGCCAACGCGGTGAACTGGAACGGCACCGACGAACGGGTCGACGAGGCCTACGACGACGCGCTCGCGCGCCTGGACGTGATGACCTCGGCGCTCGGCCAGCCGCTGCCGTCGACGGTCGCCACGTTCGACCGGCCCGAGCCGCGGTACCGCTCGCAGCGCACCGTCGAGGAGTACGGGAAGATCGTCGACTACCTCGTCGAGCAGATCGCCGCAGGCGAGGCGTTCCAGGTCGTCCCCTCCCAGCGCTTCGAGATGGATACCGTTGTCGACCCGATCGACGTGTACCGGATGTTGCGGGTCACCAACCCGAGCCCGTACATGTACCTGCTGCATGTGCCGAATGGCACTGGCGGGACCGACTTTTCGGTCGTCGGGTCCAGCCCGGAGGCACTGGTCACCGTCACCGAGGGCTGGGCGACGACGCACCCGATCGCCGGCACGCGGTGGCGCGGGCAGACCGAGGAAGAGGATCAGCTGCTGGAAAAGGAACTGCTGGCCGACGAGAAGGAGCGCGCCGAGCACCTGATGCTGGTGGACCTGGGCCGCAACGACCTCGGCCGGGTCTGCGCGCCGGGCACCGTACGCGTCGAGGATTACAGCCACATCGAGCGCTACAGCCACGTCATGCACCTGGTGTCGACCGTGACCGGGATGCTCGCCGAGGGTCGGACCGCCCTGGATGCGGTGACGGCCTGCTTCCCGGCGGGGACGCTGTCGGGCGCACCGAAGGTGCGGGCGATGGAGCTGATCGAGGAGGTGGAGAAGACGCGTCGCGGCCTCTACGGCGGCGTCGTCGGCTACCTCGACTTCGCCGGCAACGCCGACTTCGCGATCGCCATCCGCACCGCGCTGATGCGCGACGGCACCGCCTATGTGCAGGCCGGCGGCGGTGTGGTGGCCGACTCGAACGGGCCCTACGAGTACACCGAGGCCGCCAACAAGGCGCGCGCGGTGCTCAACGCGATCGCCGCCGCCGAGACGCTGACCGCCCCGGAGACCGGCGGCCATGACTGAGGCCCGGCCGAGTCGGCGGGCCAGGCTGTTCGTCGGGGTGGCCCAGGTGTTGCTGGTGCTGGCCGCGGCGGCGCTGTGGGCGGCGTCCCGGCTGCCGTGGGTGGTGATCCGGTCGTTCGACGGGCTGGGTCCGCCGCGCGAGGTGACGCTGGCCGGCGCCTCATGGTCGACGGCGTTGTTGCCGTTGGCGGTGCTCATGCTGGCGACGGCCGTGGCGGCGATCGCGGTGCGCGGCTGGCCGTTGCGCGTGCTGGCGGGGCTGCTGGCGGTGGCCAGCCTGGCGGTCGGATATCTGGGGGTCAGCCTGTGGGTGCTGCCGGACGTCGCCGTGCGCGGGGCCGATCTGGCGCACGTCGCACTGATGTCGCTGGTGGGCAGCGAGCGACGCTATTGGGGAGCGGGCATCGCGGTGGCCGCGGCGGCGTGCACCCTGGTCGCGGCCGTCCTGTTGCTGCGGTCCGCCGCAGATTCCGGGTCGGCCCGGTTGAGCGCGGAAAAGTATGCGGCGCCGGCGACGCGCCGCTCAAATGCGCTACGCGAGGGCACCGATGGGGCGATGCTGGAGAAGCCGGAGACGCCGGAAATGTCGGAGCGGATGATCTGGGACGCGCTTGACGAGGGCCGGGACCCAACCGATCGGCCGCACGGCTCGGACACCGAGGGTCGGTGACGGGCCGCCAGCCGAGGGCCGCTACCCTTCATTCACGTCGTCGCGTTCGGCTGGAGTTTGTCAGGCAGGCCGTGGGGTCGCGATGGGTAACGGCACGAAGGGAAGCAACAGGCATGAGTCCGGCTACCGTGCTTGACTCCATCCTCGAGGGAGTCCGGGCCGACGTTGCCGCGCGCGAAGCCCTCATCAGCCTGTCCGAAATCAAGGCCGCCGCTGCCGCCGCCGCGCCGCCGCGTGACGTGATGGCCGCCCTGCGCGAGCCCGGCATCGGCGTCATCGCCGAAGTGAAGCGCGCCAGTCCGTCCGCGGGATCCCTGGCGACCATTGCCGATCCGGCAAAACTGGCCCGGGCGTACGAGGACGGCGGAGCGCGGATCATCAGCGTTCTCACCGAGGAGCGCCGTTTCCACGGCTCCCTCGACGACCTCGACGCCGTTCGGGCCGCGGTCTCGATACCGGTGTTGCGCAAAGACTTTGTCGTGCAGCCATATCAGATCCACGAGGCCCGTGCCCACGGCGCCGACATGCTGTTGCTCATCGTGGCCGCGCTGGACCAGTCGGCTTTGGTGTCGATGCTCGACCGCACCGAATCACTGGGCATGACAGCCCTTGTCGAGGTGCACACCGAGGAGGAGGCCGACCGCGCGCTGAAGGCCGGGGCCAACGTAATCGGTGTCAACGCGCGCGATCTCGCCACGCTGGAGGTCGACCGGGATTGCTTCGCGCGGATCGCGCCCGGGCTGCCCAGCAACGTGATCAGGATCGCCGAGTCCGGCGTCCGTGGCACCGGGGATCTCTTGGCCTATGCCGGCGCCGGTGCGGACGCCGTCTTGGTCGGCGAGGGTCTGGTCAAAAGCGGTGACCCGCGCGCCGCGGTCGCCGACCTGGTCACCGCGGGTACCCACCCGTCCTGCCCGAAACCGTCTCGCTAATCGTTAAGTCAGTTGAAGAGCCCCGGCGCTGAAACGTTGAACCCCATGAGCCGTCCCCGCGTAGAGCCTTGGTGATGGTCAACCTGTCCCGCCCGGACCTTCCCCTTCCGAGTGCAGCCGTCGCCGAACCCACCCGTCACGAACCCGACGCCGGTGGTCATTTCGGTCTCTACGGCGGACGCTACGTCGCGGAGGCGTTGATGGCGGTGATCGAGGAGGTCACCGCCGCTTACGAGAAGGAGCGCATCAACCCCGATTTCCTGGACACCCTGGACGACCTGCAAGTCAACTACGCCGGCCGGCCGTCGCCGCTGTACGAGGCCAGGCGGCTGTCCGAGCATGCCGGCTCGGCGCGCATCTTTCTCAAGCGAGAAGACCTGAACCACACCGGTTCTCACAAGATCAACAATGTCCTCGGTCAGGCATTGCTGGCCAAGAGAATGGGCAAGAACCGGGTCATCGCCGAGACCGGCGCCGGCCAGCACGGCGTCGCCACGGCCACCGCGTGCGCGCTGCTCGGCCTGGAATGCGTCATCTACATGGGCGCCGTGGACACCGCACGTCAGGCGCTCAACGTGGCGCGGATGCGGCTGCTGGGCGCCGAGGTCGTGTCGGTCCAGAGCGGCTCGAAAACGCTCAAAGATGCCATCAACGAGGCGTTTCGAGACTGGGTGACCAACGCCCACAACACCTACTACTGTTTCGGTACCGCGGCGGGGCCGCACCCCTTTCCGGCAATGGTCCGCGATTTTCAGCGCATCATCGGCTTGGAGACGCGCGTGCAGATTCAGGCCCAGGCGGGCCGGTTGCCCGACGCGGTCGTGGCCTGTGTCGGGGGCGGATCCAACGCCATCGGTATCTTCCACCCGTTCATCGACGACCCGGGCGTGCGCCTGGTCGGCTTCGAGGCGGCCGGCGACGGCGTCGAAACGGGAAGGCACGCCGCGACATTCGCCGGCGGCTCGCCGGGGGCTTTCCAGGGGTCGTTCTCTTACCTGCTGCAGGACGAGGACGGCCAGACCATCGAATCCCATTCGATCTCAGCGGGTCTCGATTATCCGGGGGTGGGCCCCGAACACGCGTATCTCAAGGAGATCGGGCGTGCCGAATACCGGCCGATCACCGACTCCGAGGCGATGGATGCGTTCGCGCTGCTGTGCCGCACCGAGGGAATCATCCCGGCCATCGAATCTGCGCACGCGGTCGCCGGTGCGGTCAAGCTCGGCCTCGAATTGGGGCAGGGCACCATCATCGTGGTGAACCTGTCAGGCCGGGGGGACAAGGACGTCGAGACGGCCGCGAAATGGTTCGGCCTGATGGGGCCCGGCGAGCGATGACCGTGGAACAAAAGCAAGCCAGCCGGCTCGGGCCGGTTTTCGAGATGTGCCGCAAAGACAATCGCGCGGCCCTGATCGGTTATCTGCCCACCGGTTACCCCGACGTGCCGGGTTCGGTCGACGGAATGCTCGCCCTGGTCGAATCCGGCTGCGACATCATCGAAGTCGGGGTGCCGTATTCGGATCCCGGCATGGACGGGCCGACCATCGCCCGGGCGACCGAGGTCGCGCTGCACGGGGGAGTGCGGGTGCGGGACACGCTGGCCGCGGTCGAGGCGATCAGTGCGGCCGGCGGCCGCGCTGTGGTGATGACCTATTGGAATCCGGTGCTGCGGTATGGGGTCGACGCGTTCGCGCGGGATCTCGCGTCGGCCGGTGGGGAGGGCATGATCACCCCAGACCTCATCCCCGACGAAGCCGGCCAGTGGCTGGCCGCAGCTGAGGAGCATCGGTTGGATCGCATTTTCCTGGTGGCGCCCTCGTCGACGCCGCAACGGCTGGCGATGACGGTCGAGGCGTCGCGCGGGTTCGTCTACGCTGCTTCCACGATGGGGGTCACCGGGGCACGTGACGCGGTGTCGAACGCCGCGCCCGAACTGGTGCAACGGGTAAAGGCGGTGTCGGACATACCCGTCGGTGTCGGCCTGGGCGTGCGGTCGCGAGAGCAAGCGGCGCAGATCGGCAGCTACGCCGACGGCGTCATCGTCGGCTCCGCGCTGGTGTCGGCGCTCGGTGAGGGCGGGTTGCCCGCGTTGCGGGCGTTGACCGAGGAGCTGGCCGCAGGCGTTCGGCAGAAGGCATCCGCCTGATGACGATGCTGCCGACGTATTTTCCCAGCCCGCCCCAGGGTGTTTGGCACCTCGGGCCGCTGCCCATTCGCGCCTACGCGCTGTTCATCATCACCGGCATCGTGGCGGCGCTGCTGATCGGCGACCGCCGCTGGGAGGCCCGCGGTGGGCAGCGCGGGGTGATCTACGACATCGCGTTGTGGGTGGTGCCATTCGGGTTGGTGGGCGGCCGCCTTTATCACCTGGCCACCGACTGGCGGACCTATTGGGGGCCGGGCGGCGCCGGATTGGCCGGGGCCGTACGCATTTGGGACGGCGGCCTGGGCATCTGGGGCGCGGTGGCCCTGGGCGGCGTCGGCGCGTGGATCGCCTGCCGGCGTCACGGGATTCCGCTGCCGGCATTCGCCGACGCGATTGCGCCGGGAATCATCTTGGCGCAGGCCATCGGCCGGCTCGGCAACTATTTCAACCAGGAGCTCTATGGCCGGGAGACCACCCTGCCGTGGGGTCTGGAGATCTTCTACCGCCGTGACCCGTCGGGATACGTCGACCCCCATTCGCTGGACGGTGTGTCGACGGGCCAGGTGGCACTCGTCGTGCAACCGACGTTCCTGTACGAATTGATCTGGAACGTCCTGGTGTTCGCCGTATTGATCTACGCGGACCGACGATTCACGTTGGGCCACGGGCGACTCTTTGCGTTATACGTGGCCAGCTACTGCGTCGGGCGCTTCGGTGTCGAGTTGCTGCGCGACGACACCGCCACCCACATCGCGGGCATCCGGATCAATTCGTTCACTTCGACGTTCGTGTTCATCGGGGCCGTGGTGTACCTCATGGTGGCCCCGAAGGGACGCGAGGCCCCCGAAAGCCTGCGCGGCAAGGAGGCCGAGGAATCCGCGGAAGCGGAGCCCGCGGAAGAGCTCGCGACCGTCGCCGCCGCCGGGGCATCGACCGCGGCGGGCGCGGCCGGCACCGAATCCGCCGACGCAGCCGAAACGGATAACGCCGACGAAGCCGACGAGCCGGAAACCGCGGAGGCCGAGACGGTCAGTGCGGAGGCGGCGGAGCCCGACGAAGGCGGGGCCGAGGAGCCCGAGGCGGAAGACGCCGAAGCCGAAGAGCCCGAAGCCGAAGAGCCCGACGCCGAAGCCGAAGCCGAAGAGCCCGAAGCCGAAGCCGAAGAGCCCGAGGCCGAAGCCGAAGCGGAAGACGCCGAAGCCGAAGAAGCCGAAGCCGAAGAGCCCGAAGCCGAAGAGGCCGACGAGGAAGAACCCGAAGAGGCCGAAGCCGAAACAGCAGAACCCGAGCCAGAGCGGTCACCGGACTCGGCCGAACCGGCTTCGGCCGCCGAGCCGTACAAGACACCACGCAGCCGGTGGCGGCTGCGAAGGAATCGGTCGTCGAACCCCTAGCGGCAGCGCGGTCTGGCATGCTGAACACGTGACGCAACCCAATTCCGCCGGGACCGCGGCGGATCAGTGTCACCGCCCACGTCGGTACGTCGCGGCCGGCACCGCCGTCGTGCTCGGCGGCGCGCTCGGCTACGTCGGCCTGGTCGACCCGCACAACACCAATTCGTTGTATCCCCAGTGCCCCTTCAAATTGCTCACCGGCTGGAACTGCCCGTTCTGCGGTGGCCTGCGGATGACGCACGATCTGCTGCACGGCGACCTGTTCGCCGCCGTCAACGACAACGTTTTCCTCTTGGTCGGCATCCCGATGCTGGCCGGATGGCTGCTGATCCGCCGGGGCCGTGGCAGACCGGCGCTCTCGACGCCGGCGTGGCTGACGATGGTGGTGGCGATCATCGCTTGGACCGTGCTGCGTAACCTGCCGGGCTTCCCCCTGTTTCCGGCGATTAATAGTGGTTAACCACGCACAGCGCGACACCCCGTTCGGTCGGACCGTGGCGGACCCACGCGACTATGCTGGGTCGGCGTGAGTAGACGCGGGAAGATCGTCTGCACCCTTGGCCCTGCGACAAATTCGGACGAGCTGATCCTGGCGCTGGTCGAGGCGGGAATGGACGTCGCCCGGTTGAACTTCAGTCACGGCGACTACTCCGACCACAAGGCCGCCTATGAGCGGGTACGGGCCGCTTCCGACACCACCGGCCGCGCGGTCGGTGTCCTCGCCGACCTGCAGGGCCCGAAGATCAGGCTGGGCCGGTTCGCCACCGGGGCCACGTACTGGGCCGACGGCGAAACCGTGTGCATCACCGTCGCCGACTGCGAAGGCAGCCACGACCGCGTGTCGACCACTTACAAGAGGCTGGCGACGGACGCCGCGGTCGGTGACCGGGTGCTGGTCGACGACGGCAACATCGGGCTGGTCGTTTCAGGCATCGATGGCGACGACGTGATCTGCACCGTCACCGAAGGTGGCCCGGTCAGCAACAACAAGGGCATGTCACTGCCGGGGATGAATGTGACCGCTCCGGCCTTGTCGGAGAAGGACATCGAGGATCTCACGTTCGCGCTGGACCTCGGTGTCGACCTGGTCGCACTGTCCTTCGTGCGCTCGCCGTCCGACGTCGAGCTGGTGCACGAAGTGATGGACCGGGTCGGGCGGCGGGTGCCGGTGATCGCCAAGCTGGAAAAGCCGGAAGCCGTGGACAATCTGGAAGCGATCGTGCTGGCCTTCGACGCCATCATGGTGGCCCGCGGCGACCTCGGCGTCGAGCTGCCGCTGGAAGAGGTGCCGCTGGTGCAGAAGCGGGCCATCCAGATGGCCCGGGAGAACGCCAAACCCGTCATCGTGGCGACCCAGATGCTCGACTCCATGATCGAGAACTCCCGGCCGACGCGCGCCGAGGCGTCCGACGTGGCCAACGCCGTGCTCGACGGCGCCGACGCGGTGATGCTGTCCGGCGAGACGTCGGTCGGGAAGTACCCGCTGGCGGCCGTGCGGACCATGTCGCGGATCATCTGCGCCGTCGAAGACAATTCCACCGCCGCTCCGCCGCTGACGCACGTGCCGCGCACCAAGCGCGGGGTGATCTCCTACGCCGCCCGCGACATCGGCGAGCGCCTGGACGCCAAGGCGCTGGTCGCCTTCACCCAGTCCGGCGACACCGTCAAGCGGCTGGCGCGCCTGCACACCCCGCTGCCGCTGCTGGCCTTCACCGCGTGGCCCGAGGTCCGCAGCCAACTTGCCATGACGTGGGGCACCGAGACGTTCATCGTCCCGATGATGACCTCCACCGACGGCATGATCCGCCAGGTCGACAAGTCGCTGCTGGAACTCGGTCGCTACAAGCGCGGTGATCTGGTGGTGATCGTGGCCGGCGCGCCACCTGGCACTGTAGGGTCGACCAACCTCATCCATGTGCACCGGATCGGTGAGGACGACGTCTAAGCAATTGAGCCAAGGAGAGGCCGCAATCAGCACCGATTCCGACTTCAAGGAACTGCTTGCGACCCTCGACCTCAATCGGGTCGACGACGACCGTTTCATCGGGTCTCATCCCAGCAAGAACCCGCTGCGGACGTTCGGCGGGCAGCTGATGGCCCAGTCGTTCGTCGCGAGCAGCCGCTCGCTGGTCCGCGACGACCTGCCGCCCAGCGCGCTGTCGGTGCACTTCATCAACGGCGGTGACACCGCCAGGGACATCGAATTCCACGTCACCCGGCTGCGTGACGAGCGGCGCTTCGCCAACCGGCGCGTGGACGCGGTGCAGGACGGCGTTCTGTTGTCCTCGGCGATGATCTCTTACATGTCCGGCGGGCGCGGCCTCGAGCACGCCGTCGACCCGCCGCAGGTGGGCGAGCCCGAGACGCAGCCGCCGATCAGCGAGCTGCTTCGCGGCTACGAGGAGACCGTCCCGCACTTCGTCAACGCGCTGCAGCCGATCGAGTGGCGCTACACCAACGACCCGGCCTGGGTGATGCGCGAGAAGGGCGACCGGCTTCCGCACAACCGGGTGTGGATGAAGGCCGGCGGCACCATGCCCGACGACCCGGTGCTGCACACCGCGACCATGGTGTACTCCTCGGACACCACGGTGCTGGACTCGGTGATCACCACCCATGGACTGTCGTGGGGTTTCGACCGCATCTTCGCCGCCTCCGCCAACCACTCGGTGTGGTTTCACCGGCAGGTCGACTTCGACGACTGGGTCTTGTATTCGACGTCGTCGCCGGTGGCCGCCGATTCGCGCGGGCTCGGCACCGGCCACTTCTTCGATCGCTCCGGGCAGCTCCTCGCCACGGTGGTCCAAGAAGGAGTGCTGAAATACTTTCCGCCCGCCCGCCGATAGACAGGGCGGAGTACCCGCAGGACATCGCGGTGAAATCGGCCCGTCAGGGCCGGTATCGCGCGTAAGTTTTTAGCTGCCGGGTATTCGGTGCAGAGGCGGCAAACAGCCGCCCAGCTGGGATTTCAGCGCATCGGGAGGTGAGTGTGAGCGGGCCGTTGGTCGACGTCTCTGCGAAGGGGCGCGCGCGGGAACGCGTGGTCGTCTCGGTCGATTCGCGGGCGGCCCGGCTGATCGGTGCGCTGGCGCTGTTGAGCGCCACCTGCTGGCTGGCCGAAATCCTTGTCCGCCACCATCACCAGCCGGCGTGGCACTACACCGATCGGTTGGCCTGGTCGCTGACCGTCCTGGTCGCGGTGGCGTGGATCGCACGCGGCATCTTCCTGGGGCGTCCCGTGACGGCCATGCACGCCGTCGCGGCGTTGTTGTTCGTGCTGGCCGGGCTGGGCCTGCACGTGCTGTCCTTCGATCTTCTCGGCGACCTGGTGATCGCCAGCTCCGGCATGGTGTTGATGTGGCCGACGTCGTCGCATCCGCGTCCGGAGGATCTGCCCCGGGTGTGGCAATTGATCCAGGCCACCCGGGATGATCCGCTCGCGCCCTTCGCGATGCAGACCGGCAAGAGTTACCACTTCACCGCGGACGGCACCGCCGCGCTGGCCTACCGGACGCGCCTGGGTATCGCCGTGGTCGGCGGTGACCCGATCGGTGACGAGTCTCGATTCCCCGAGCTGGTCGCCGACTTCGCCGCCATGTGCCATACCCACGGCTGGCGAATCGCGGTGGTCGGTTGCGGCGAGCGACGTCTCGAATTGTGGAACGACGCCGCGGTGCTCGGACAGTCGCTGCGGGCGGTGCCGATAGGGCGTGACGTCGTCGTCGACGTCACCGGTTTCGACATGGTGGGACGCAAGTTCCGCAACCTGCGCCAGGCGGTGAAGCGCTCCCACAACTGCGGCATCACGACCGAGATCGTCGGGGAGCAGGAACTCAGCGATGAGCAACTGGCCGAGCTGACCGAGGTGGTCCGCGCGTCGAGTAAGGCGGCCCACACCGAGCGCGGATTCCACATGAACCTCGACGGCGTGCTGGAGGGCCGGTTCCCCGGCATCCAGCTGATCCTCGCCCGGGACGCCTCGGGCAAGGTGCAGGGATTCCACCGCTACGCGACCGCCGGTGGCGGCAGCGACATCACGCTCGACGTGCCGTGGCGCCGGCGCGGAGCCCCCAATGGCATCGACGAACGCCTCAGCGTGGACATGATCATGGCCGGCAAAGAGAATGGCGCCCAACGGCTTTCCCTCGCGTTCGCCGCGTTCCCGGAAATCTTCGACGAGAAGAATCGCAGCCGCATCCAGCGCGTCTTCTATCGGTTGATCCATGTCCTCGACCCGCTGATCGCGCTCGAGTCGCTGTACCGCTATGTGCGCAAGTTCCACGCGCTGGACTCCCAGCGCTACGCGCTGGTCTCCATGACTCAGATCGTTCAGTTGTTGATCGTGTTGCTGTCGCTGGAGTTCATGCCGCGCCGGCGTCACCTCTGAGCGCACCGAGGTGCAGTTCGCGACACCCGATGCCTTCGGGCAGGTGGTGGGTGGCCACCACCACGGTCCGATCGGCCGACATCAGCGGGGAATTCGGCCCCAGCAGGTCGCGGAGTATCGGTTCGGCGTCGGCGGCATCCAGGTGTTCGGTCGGCTCGTCGAGCAGCACGATCCGGGCGGGCGAGAGCATCGCCCGCGCCAGTAGCAACCTCCTGCGCTGACCGCCCGAAAGCGCCTGCGCGCCACCGGTCAACACCGTCGACAGGTTCTCGGGCAGACCGGCGAGCCAGGCGCCCAGCCCGACCGCGCCCAGCGCGACCTCCAGTTCGGCGTCCCGGCAGTCGCCGCGGGCCACCAGCAGGTTGTCTCGAACCGTGGTGGCGAAGATATGCGCGTCCTCGGCGAAAAAGCTGACGGCGCCGCGCAAGTCGTCTTCGTGGAAGGCGGTCAGATCGGTGCCGCCGAGCCGCACCCGCCCCTCGAGCGGCGGAAGCAGCCCGGCGAGCGTCATCAGCAGCGTGGTCTTGCCGCACCCGCTGGCGCCGGTGACCGCCAGCCGGGCACCCTGGGGCAGCTCCAGCGTGATGCGGTTCGAGCGGGCGGCTCCGGCGTGCCCGGCCCGAATGTTGGCGGACAGCGCGGCGCCGGGGCGCGGTTGGGCCGCAGGCGATTCGGGCTGATGCGGGCGGTCGCTCACCGTCAGGTCCAGCAGGCGGCGGGCGGCGATGCGCGATCGCGTCAGCTGGACCGCGGCGGCGGGCAAGGATGTCATCGCCTCGAAGGCGGACAGCGGCAACAACATCAGGACGGCGAGCGTCGTGGGCGCGACCGAAGGGGCCAGCCAGATACCGGCCACCACCGAGCCGAGCACGCTGGCCCCGATTGCGGCCGTCGGCGCGGCCTCGGCGAGGGCGGCAGGCCTGGCGGCCGCGTCGAGCGCCGCGCCCCACGCGCGTTGGCGGCGTTGCGATTCGGCGATGATGCGGGGGAGCAGGCCGGCGACACGGAGCTCGGGTGCGTGTTCCAGAGCGATCATCGCAGATGTATCGCGGTCGGAATGATGCTGCCGGGCGAGGCTTTCCTGGCTGGCCGCGGCCCTCGCCGCCGACCGCGGTGCGACGAGGCCCGCGACCAGCAGGCAGATCGCCAGTACCGCCGCCGCCGGCAGCGAGATGGCCGCGACCACCACGGTCGCCGCCAGCCCCAGCACCGCCGCGACCCCGATCGGCACCACGGCACGCACCAGCACGTTGGCCAGTTCTTCGACATCGGAGCCCACGCGGGTGACGAGCTCGCCGCTGTGCAGCCGGACGGCGGCCGCCGCCGGCCCGTGGGCCAGCCGGTGATAGATCCCCGCCCGGGCGGTGCCGGCCGCGCGCAGCGCGGCGTCGTGGGTGACCAGCCGCTCGCAGTAGTGCAACACCCCCCGCGAAATCGCGAAAGCGCGCACCGCGACGGCCGCGACCGACAGGTCCAGCACCGGCGGCATCTGCCAGGCCCGCGTGATGAGCCAGGCCGAGACACCGGCCAGTGCGAGCGCGCTGCCCAGCGAAAGCACACCCAGCGCGATCGCCGCAAATAGCCGGGGAAGTCGGGGCCGCAGCAGGGGCGCGGCCGCCAACAGCGGATCAGGCCGGGACATAACGCACCCCACTGTCGGCGACCACCTCGACCACCCGGTCACCGATCGCCAGAACCGGTGCGCGGTGCCCGACAACGACGACGGTCGCACCCGAACGGGCGCGCTCCACGATGGCCCGCAACACGCGTTCCTCGGCGTTCGCGTCGAGGTGCGCGGTGGGCTCGTCGAGCAGCAGCACGGGCGCGGACGATCCGAGCGCTCGGGCGAGGCCGAGCCGTTGCCGCTGCCCCAGTGACAGGCCGACGCCGCCACGGCCGAGCACCGTGTCCAGCCCATCGGGCAGTTCGGCCAGCACCGTATCGAAATCGGATGCTGCACAAGCCGTTTCGAGGTGGTCCAGCTCGCCGAACAGGACCAGGTTGTCCCGCACCGTGCCCGGGACGAGCGCCGGGCGCTGCGGAAGCCACGACAACTGCCGCCACCAGGCGCCCGGCTCCAGATCGGCGACGTCGACGCCGGCCACGGTGACCCGGCCCGAGGACGGGACGGTGACCCCGGTGATCGCCTGCAGGGTCGTGCTTTTGCCGGCACCGTTGCGCCCGGTCAGCACCGTCACCGCGCCCGGTTCGATGGGCCCGGCGAGGTCGTGCGGCGCGTTGCCGTCGCGACCGGCGACGCTGAGCCTGTCGAGGCGGATTTCCGCCCCGCGGGCGGTGACCGTCTCACCTCGGGCCTTTGCTGGGGCTGGCTCGCCGATGAGGGCAAAGGCCTTGTCTGCGGCGGTTCTTCCGTCCTGTGCGGCATGGAATTCCACGCCGATGCGGCGCAGCGGCCAGTAGACATCGGGCGCCAGCAACAGCACAGTGAGGCCGGTCGCGAGCGTCATCTCGCCGAACACCAGGCGGAATCCGATCCCCACCGCGATCAGAGCCACGCCCAGCGTCGCCAGCAGTTCCAGCACCAGTGCTGACAGGAACGCGATCCGGAGCGTCGCCATGGCCGAGCGGCGATGGGCGGCAGCCAGTTCGGCGATGCGGCGCTCCGGGCCCCGACCGCGTCCCAGCGCCCGCAGGGTGGGGATGCCGGCGATGAGATCGAGCAAGCGCCCCTGCAGTGTCGTCATCGCGGCCAGGGCCGCCGCCGACCGGTCGGCGGTTGCCAGCCCGATCAGGACCATGAAAATCGGTATGAGCGGCAAGGTGATCGCCACGATCGCCGCCGATTTCAGGTCGTAGAGAGCGATGACGGCGACGGTGGCCGGGGTGAGGATCCCGGCGAGCAGCAACGTGGGCAGGTATCCGGTGAAGTAGGGGCGTAGGCCGTCGAGGCCTCGCGTGACCACCACCGCGGCGGCATCCCGCTGGCCGGCGAGCTCACCGGGCTGGCGGGCGGTCACCGCCGTGAGCACCTGACCGGACAGATCGGCGATGACCGCGCTGGCGCCGCGTTGACCCAACCGGGCCTGCAACCAGTGCGCCAACGTGCGAATGGTCCACAGCAGCAACAGGACCGACAGCGGCACGAGCCAGACGCGCAGGCCGTGCGCCGAGCGATCGCTGACGGCTCGGGCAACCACACCCGCCAGCACGATCGCCGAGCCGACCGCGCAGCCGGAGATCACCGCCCCGCAGCACACCGTCGCGGTCAGGTAGCGGCGCAGGGCGCTAGATGCCTGCCACAGTCGCGGGTCCAGTGGGCCCCGCGCTCTCGAGCCGGGCGGCGAATCGGTCGCGCTCAGGGCACCCGCCTCGCCAGGCCGATGGACGGCGGTATCCGGTCCGCCGAGATCCGTTGCCGGAACACCCAGTACGACCACGCTTGGTATACCACCGTCAGCGGAGCCATGAACGCGGTCACCCACGTCATGACCTTGAGGGTGTACGGCGTCGACGAGGCGTTGTAAATCGTCAGGCTCCACTGCTTGTTCAGCGTGGACGGCACCAGGTTCGGGTACAGCGCGCCGAACAACAGGATTACCACCGCAACAACGACGGCCGCGGTGCAGGCGAACGCCCAGCCGTCGGAGATGCGCCGCCACACCAGCAACACCGCCGCCAGCTGCGCCACCACGGCGGCGGCGAGTACCAGCCAGGTCCAGCCCTTGCCGTAGGCCAGTTGTGTCCAGATGCCAAAGCCCGCAACCAGTCCGGTCACCGGCAGCGACAGCCAGACCGCCAGCCGGTGGGCGTCTTCGCGGATGGCCCCGGAGGTCTTCAGCGAGATGAACACCGCTCCGTAGAGCAGAAACAGTCCGGCCGTGGCCAAGCCGCCCAGCAGCGTGTAAGCGTTGAGGACGTCGGTGATCGACAGGTTGACCTGCCCGTCGGCGTCCACCGGCAGGCCGCGGACGAGGATGGCGAAGGCGACGCCCCACAAAACGGCGGGCAGCCAGGAACCGGCGGCGATGCCGAAATCGGCCCAGCCGCGCCACTTTGTGTCATCGACCTTGCCGCGCCACTCGATCGCCACAGCGCGCAGGATCATCCCGAACAGGATGGCCAGCAGCGGCAGGTACAGGGTGGAGAACACGGTGGCATACCAGCCGGGAAACGCGGCGAACATGCCCGCGCCACCCACGATCAGCCACACTTCGTTGCCGTCCCAGACCGGGCCGATGGTGTTGAGCGCCGTGCGCCGAATGGGTTCGGCCTCGCCGATTCCCACGCGGGCGAGCGGTTCCATCAGCATGCCTACGCCGAAATCGAAGCCCTCCAGAACGAAGAAACCGAGGAACAGCAACCCGATGATGCCGAACCACAACTGCTGGAGTCCCATCGGTCAGCCCCTTTCTGAGTTTGTCGGTCCCGGCCTAGTAGGCGAACGAGAGCGGCGCCACCTCGTCGTCATGGGGTGCCGGCGGGGGAGCCGGTTCGGCGTCGTGTTCCCGCGGCCCTTCGGTGACGTACCGCTTGAGCAGCCAGAACCAGATGACCGCGAGCACCGCGTAGACGAGGGTGAACGTCACCAGGGAGGTGACGACCATGCCGGGCGCATGGTGTGAGACGGCCTCACGGACGGTGAACCGAACCTGTTGGTCGCCGGTCGGATTCGGTGCGACGATCCAGGGTTGCCGTCCCATTTCGGTGAACACCCACCCGGAAATGTTCGCCAGGAACGGCGTGGGAATGGTCAGCAGCGCCAGCCAGGAGAACCACCGCTGGTTGGGCACTCGGCCACCGCGGGTGAGCCAGAGCGCGGCCAGCGCGAACAATATCGGAACGGCCAGGAACCCGATCATCGCGCGGAACGACCAGTAGGTGACAAACAGGTTGGGCCGGTAGTCGTTTGGGCCGAATCGTTGCTCGAAGTCCTGCTGGATATTGCGCACGCCCTGCAACGTCACGTCGCTGGTCCGTCCCTCCGCGAGGAACGGCAGCACGTAGGGGACCTCGATGACGCGGGTGATGCTGTCGCAGTTGTTGTGCGTGCCGACGGTGAGAATCGAGAAGTCGGGGTCGGTCTCGGTGCCACACAACGACTCCGCCGACGCCATCTTCATCGGTTGCTGGACGAACATCAGCTTGCCCTGGCGGTCACCGGTGAAGAACAGGCCGACGGCCGCGAGCAACACCACCCAGCACCCCAGGACGGCCGCCGGCCGAAACATGGAGCGCGCGTCCGATTCCGCGGCGGGGGTGGCGGTCGCCGGGCGGCGCGAACGGACCAGGAACCACGCGCTGATGGCCGCGACGAACGTCGCAGCGGTCAGCAATGCACCGGTGACCGTGTGGGTAAACGCCCACCGCGCAGTGTTATTGCCGAGCAGCGCGGTGATGCTGTCCAGCTCGGCACGATGTGTTGCCGGGTTGTAGTGCGCGCCAACTGGATGCTGCATGAACGAGTTCGCGACGATGATGAAGAACGCGGACACATTGACGCCGATCGCGACGATCCAGATGCAGGCCAGATGGATCAGCTTCGGCAGCCGTCCCCAACCGAAAATCCACAACCCGATAAAGGTGGACTCGAAGAAGAAGGCGAACAGGCCCTCCATGGCCAGCGGCGCGCCGAAGATGTCGCCGACGAACCGCGAATACTCGCTCCAGTTCATGCCGAACTGGAATTCCTGGACGATCCCCGTCGCCACGCCGATGGCGAAGTTGATCAGGAACAACTTGCCGAAGAACTTGGTGAGCCGGTACCACGCGGTGTTATCCGTGACCACCCATACCGTCTGCATGACCGCAAGCAGGGGCGCCAAACCGATGGTGAGCGGCACGAAGATGAAGTGGTAGACGGTAGTGATACCGAACTGCCACCGCGAAATATCGACGACATTCATCTGTCATCTCCCGAGACTGCAGAGCCGTACGACACGGCTACTACGAAGTGTAGTAGAAGAGCCAGGGGCGGCGCTACTTCAGAGCCGCCTCAGGGGGTCAGTGTCTTCGAGGCCTTGCGGATGCCGAAGGACGACACGATCTCGAAGATGCCGAGGACCACGAACCAGACCCCGACAACCAGCGCCAGCGTGACAATCGATTCGAGCGGTGACGCCAGGACGACGATGCCGGCGAGCAGACTGATGAGGCCGATGAAGATCGCCCATCCCCGCCCCGGCAGGTGCGGGTCCTGAATGGCCGAGACCGTCGTGGCGACGCCGCGGAAGATGAACCCGATGCCAATCCAGATGGCTAACAACAGGATTGCGTTGCCGAAATGGCGGAATGCCAAGATTGCCAGGATCAGCGACGCCGCGCCGCTGATGAACAATAAGATCCGGCTGCCCGCCGAGACGTGCAGGCTGAACGCGAAGATCACCTGCGCAACACCGGTGATCAGAAGGTAGGCGCCGAAGAAGATGGCGGCAACGACGATGGTTCTTCCGGGCCAAGCCAAGATCAGTACACCGAGGGCCAGCGACAGAATTCCCGACAACAGGGTCGATTTCCACAGATGCGGCAACAAACTTGGAGCAGGGGGAGATCCAGGTGTGGTTTGCATGGCCGCAGTGTGACACAAACGCTGCCTTGGGTATAGGGCACTTTGGGCTACACGTGGGCCGTGCGCGAATCCCCTGCCAGCAGATCGGTGGTTTCCTCGGTGGTTTCGCCGGCCGCCTTGCGCCCGATCAGATACCAGGTGCGCATGAGGCCTTTGCCCTTGACGTCGATGTGGCCGCGCTCCTGCAGCACGAAGTCGTCCTTGAGGCGCTCGTACATGGCTTCGGGCACCTGAATTCGGCCGACCGAGTCGGTGGATTCCATCCGGGAGGCGACATTGACCGCGTCACCCCACACGTCATAGAAGAAGCGCCGGGAACCAACCACGCCGGCGACCACCGGTCCGCATGCCATGCCCACCCGCAGCGGAACCGCGTTGCCGTGCGGATCCTGCAGTCCGGCCGCAACATTGGCCATGTCGAGCGCGAAGTCCGCGAGGGCCTGCGCGTGGTCGGACCGGGCGCGCGGAACGCCGCTGACCACCATGTAGGAGTCGCCGCTGACTTTGATCTTCTCGAGTCCGTGCCTGTCCACCAGTGCGTCGAAGGCGCTGTACAACCGGTCCAGGAACCGCACCAGGTCGGCCGGGGCCGTGCCGCTGGCCCGCTCGGTGAATCCGACGATATCGGCGAACAGGACGGAGGCGTCGTCGAACTTGTCGGCGATGACGCTGCGGTCTGGCTCCTTGAGCCGCTCGGCGATGCTGGCCGGCAACATGTTGGCCAGCAACGCCTCCGAACGCTCGTACTGCGTTTCCATCATGGCCTCGGCGCGCGCGGTGTCACGCAGGGCGAACCACACCGTCACGACCACCATCACGACGCTGGAAATCGCCGTGACGATGAAACCGGTCGATTGGGCCCAGGCCGGCTGCAGCCCGGTGTCGCGGGGGACCAGGAACTCGACGGCGACGATGAGGCCGGCGGCGATGGCGGCCAGCGCGGACGCCAGCACGATGTGTTCGATCCCCAGTAACAACACGACGATGCAGGCGCCCACCAGGAAGAAGAACTGGGCGCCCGACCCGGTGCCGACGTCCACGCAGCTGGCAACGACGGACACGTACGCCGCGCCCATAAAGGTAAGCGGGGCAACCAGTTCGCCGAATCGCTGCAGCCACGGGACCATCGCAAAGATCATCGCGCCGAGGATGTTGATCGAGCTGACCTGCCACAGCCAGGTGCCGCCCAGGATCTGCACGAGCACGAAGCTCACGCTCACCATGACGGCCAGCCACGAGGTGATAGTCAGGATCCGGGCCCGGCGGGCGGCGCTGGCGGCGTAGTGCTGATTGCGGTCGCGGGTCTGCGCCCGCACTGCGGCTACGCAGTCCGGGCGTCTCGCCGAGCCGGCTGACACGGGTGGGGCGCCGCACTTCTTAGCCGCCACATTCAAAAGCGTAACCGCTGAGCTCGGTTCGTGGGCCAGTCAATGGGTCCCGACGACGCGCCGGATGCCCGTCGACAGGCTGGCGCTTCGGGGCATCGGAAAATTAAAAAAAGATTTTCCGCTGAAGGGGTTTACAAAATTATCCGACGTGTTATTAAACATATGTCGGGCTGTGATGTGGGTCATGTGTTCCTCTAATGCGGGGGTGCGGTGTGGCAAGTCTCAGCAGCAGGATCGGGATCGCGCTAATGCTGGCGTGCACCGCGGCGGCAACCCCCGCCTGTGGGGTCGGATGCGGCGGGGCGGGCTCGTTGTTGCGGGTGGCCACCGACTCGATGCAGAACGATCCGATGCAGGTCAACGTGGTGCACTCGGAAGAACAAGTGTGCATTAGCCGCTAACGCGGCAGTCGCAACCCGGCCGCGCTTGGCGCGTCATAGGTCGCTGATTGGCGCCTCGGCGGGGCCCCGAAAATGGCATGAATTCATCGTGTAACCGGCGCGATTCTATTTGAATGCAACTGTGCCCTTTATTGCGCGCGGTATTTAAATTCGGGCGAGTTCATACCTTTGGCACGGATTTTCCGCATTTAACAAACCTGGGGCTTGGAGGCACCGGTTTCCCCGGAGGGGCGGGGATGCCGGGCCAGGGTCGCCGGCGGCTGGCATCGGTATGCGAGGCAACTCGATCCGGGCCACCGGTACGCCCTGACGGGCCGTTGCTTGGCTCTCCCGCCTGTGGTGCCCTCGGTGGGATTCGAACCCACACTGGACGGGTTTTGAGTCCGTTTCCTCTGCCAGTTGGGATACGAGGGCTTACTCGGCCTCCTACCTTAGAGGCAGCCTCCCACCATAGAGGATTCGGCGTAGACACCCTTCTCACCGCCCCGAGGTCGCTGGCCTCGCACGTTCACGAGAGAATGTCCGGCA
The DNA here is from genome assembly GCF_001667155.1 of Mycobacterium sp. 852002-53434_SCH5985345. Classification (NCBI taxonomy): domain Bacteria; kingdom Bacillati; phylum Actinomycetota; class Actinomycetes; order Mycobacteriales; family Mycobacteriaceae; genus Mycobacterium; species Mycobacterium sp. 852002-53434_SCH5985345. The sequence continues at coordinate 80,495 of NZ_LZIE01000058.1, read as the reverse complement.
TGACAGGCGCCACGACCGACACCACCGACGCCGCTGTGCCGCGCCGGGTCCTGATCGCGGAAGACGAAGCGCTGATCCGAATGGACCTCGCCGAGATGCTGCGGGAGGAGGGTTACGACATCGTCGGGGAGGCCGGCGACGGACAGGAGGCCGTCGAGTTGGCCGAACGACATCGACCCGACCTCGTGATCATGGACGTGAAGATGCCTCGCCGCGACGGGATCGACGCGGCGTCCGAGATCGCCAGCAAGCGCATCGCACCAATCGTGGTGCTGACCGCGTTCAGCCAGCGCGATTTGGTCGAGCGCGCCCGCGATGCCGGGGCGATGGCCTACCTGGTGAAGCCCTTCACGATCAGCGACCTGATTCCGGCGATCGAGTTGGCGGTCAGCCGCTTCAGTGAGGTCACCGAGCTGGAACGCGAAGTGGCGACGTTGTCCGAGCGGCTGGAGACCCGCAAGCTCGTCGAACGCGCCAAGGGCCTGCTGCAGACCAAGCAGGGCATGACCGAGCCCGAGGCGTTCAAGTGGATTCAGCGCGCCGCCATGGACCGGCGCACCACGATGAAGCGGGTCGCCGAAGTCGTCCTGGAAACCCTCGACACCCCCGACGAGTAGCCCTGCGCGTCGTTCAGCGCGCCACGATCACCGACGAGCCGTGTCCGAACAGGCCCTGGTTGGCGGTGACGCCGACGGTGGCGTTCTCCACCTGCCGGCCGGTCGCCTGACCGCGCAGCTGCCAGGTCAGCTCGCAGACCTGCGCGATGGCCTGGGCGGGGATGGCCTCGCCGAAGCAGGCCAGACCGCCCGACGGGTTGACCGGGACCTTGCCGCCGATGGTGGTCGCGCCGCTGCGCAACAGCGCCTCGGCCTCGCCCTTGGGGCACAGCCCGAGGTGCTCGTACCAGTCGAGCTCGAGCGCGGTCGACAGGTCGTAGACCTCGGCCAGGCTGACATCCTCGGGACCGATGCCCGCCTCGGCGTAGGCCGCATCCAGGATCTGATCCTTGAACACCCGCTCCGGCGCGGGCACCGCGGCGGTGGAATCCGTTGCAATGTCCGGTAATTCGGGCAGGTGCTGCGGGTAGCGGGGGGTGACCGTGCTGACCGCGCGCACCGATGGAACGCCGTCGAGCGAGCCGAGGTGCTTGCGGGCGAACTCGGCGCTGGCGACGATCAGGGCGGCCGCACCGTCGGAGGTGGCGCAGATGTCGAGCTGTCGCAACGGGTCGGCCACCACCGGGCTGGCGAACACGTCGTCGGCCGAAGCTTCCTTGCGGTAGCGGGCATTCGGGTTCTGCAGGCCGTGCCGCGAGTTCTTCACCTTCACCTGGGCGAAGTCCTCGGCCGTCGCGCCGTAGAGGTCCATCCGGCGACGCGCCAGCAGCGCGAAGTACACCGGGTTCATCGCGCCGATCAGGTGGAACCGCTGCCAGTCTGGGTCGTTCTTGCGTTCTCCGCCGACGGGAGCGAACGCGCCCTTCGGGGTGGTGTCGGCGCCGATCACCAGCGCGACGTCGCAAAAACCGGCCAGGATTTGGGCCCGCGCGCTCTGCAGCGCCTGGGAACCGCTCGCACACGCGGCGTAGCTCGAGCTGACCGGGACGCCGTTCCAGCCCAGCTTCTGGGCGAACGTCGACCCGGCGATGAAGCCCGGGTAGCCGTTACGGATGGTGTCCGCGCCGGCGACCAACTGGATCTGTGTCCAGTCCAGGCCGGCCTCGGCCAGCGCGGCGCGCGCGGCGACCACCCCGTACTCAGTGAAGTCGCGGCCCCACTTGCCCCAGGGGTGCATGCCGGCGCCGAGAATGTACAGCGGTTCGGGCATCAGGCAATCCTCCACGCATAGACGAGGCGCTGTACGCCGTCGTCGTCGGTGAACAGCGGCATGGTGGTCAGCTCCATCTCCATGCCGACCTTCAAATCGGCGGCCAGCGTGCCCTCAACCACCTTGCCCAGCACGATGATTCCCTCGTCGGCCAGCTCGACCGCGGCGATGGCGAACGGCTCGAAGGGATCCGGGGCCGGGTAGGGCGGTGGCGGCGGATACCGGTTCTCGGTGTAGCTCCACAACGTTCCCCGGGTGGACAACGCGACGGGCTCCAGTGTGTCGCTGGCGCAGCCCGGGTTGGGGCAGTTGTTCTCGCGCGGCGGGAAGACATAGGTGCCGCACTCGGGGCACTTACCGCCGATCAAGTGGGCGCTTCTGGTGGCGTCGATGGCGAACCATCCGTCGATAGCGGGCTCTTGGCTGGTGACCTCTGGCACTCGGCCAGACTACCCAGCCCCGATACAAAACTGAAACGTGTTGCAGTTCTGGCCCCGGGTGGTTGGGGCGCATGCCTCGTCGTACCGGATGCCTAGAGTGTGAGCCGTGAGTATCGCCAGCGAGGAGCAGACCAAGCCGACGCTGATGCTGCTGGACGGCAATTCGCTGGCCTTCCGCGCCTTCTACGCGCTGCCCGCCGAGAACTTCAAGACCCGCGGCGGCCTGACCACTAACGCGGTGTACGGCTTCACCGCAATGCTGATCAACCTGTTGCGCGACGAGGGCCCGACCCACGTCGCCGCCGCGTTCGACGTGTCCCGGCAGACCTTCCGTTCCGAGCGCTACCCCGAGTACAAGGCGAACCGCTCGTCGACGCCGGACGAGTTTCACGGCCAGATCGACATCACCAAAGAGGTGCTTAACGCGCTGGGCATCACGGTGCTGGCCGAGCCGGGCTTCGAGGCCGACGACCTCATCGCGACGCTGGCCACCCAGGCCGAGAACGAGGGCTTCCGCGTCCTGGTGGTCACGGGGGACCGGGACTCCCTGCAGCTCGTCAGCGACGACGTCACCGTCCTCTACCCGCGCAAGGGCGTCAGCGAACTCACCCGGTTCACGCCGGACGCGGTCGTCGAGAAGTACGGGCTGACCCCCACGCAATACCCGGACTTCGCGGCCCTGCGTGGCGATCCGAGCGACAACCTGCCAGGCATCCCAGGGGTCGGGGAGAAGACCGCGTCCAAATGGATCGTCGAATACGGCTCGCTGCAGGGGCTGGTGGACAATGTCGACTCAGTGCGCGGCAAGGTCGGCGACGCGCTGCGGGCCAACCTGGCCAGCGTGATCCGCAACCGCGAGCTGACCGATCTCGTCAAGGACGTGCCGCTGGCGCAGACCCCGGACACGCTGCGCATGCAGCCCTGGGACCGCGACCACATTCACCGGCTCTTCGACGACCTGGAGTTCCGGGTGTTGCGCGACCGGTTGTTCGACACCCTGGCGGCGGCAGAGCCCGAGGTCGACGCCGGTTTCGATGTCCGCGGGGGCGCGCTGCAGCCCGGCGAGCTGGCGGTGTGGCTGGCGGAGCACAGCTCGGGCAAGCGGTTCGGGCTGGCCGTCGTCGGCACGCATTTGGCCTACGACGCCGACGCCACCGCGGTGGCCATCGTCTCCGCCGACGGTGAGGGCCGCTACATCGACACCTCGACGCTGGATCCCGACGACGAGGCGGCGCTGGCGTCCTGGCTGGCCGACCCGGGTCCGCCCAAGGCGCTGCACGAGGCCAAGCTGGCGATGCACGACCTCGCCGGCCGGGGCTGGACGCTGGCCGGCGTCACCTCCGATACCGCGCTGGCCGCCTACCTGGTGCGGCCCGGGCAGCGCAGCTTTTCCCTTGAGGACCTGTCGCTGCGCTACCTGCGCAGGGAGTTGCGCGCGGAAACCCCTGAGCAGCAACAGCTTTCGCTGCTGGACGATTCCGAAGGAACGGACGACCAGGCGGTGCAGACGCTGATCCTGCGGGCCGTGGCGGTGCTGGATCTGTCCGACGCGCTCGACGAAGAGCTCGCCCGCATCAACTCCACGTCGCTGCTCGGCGGCATGGAGCTGCCGGTGCAGCGGGTGCTGGCCGGGATGGAACACACCGGTATCGCAGTCGATTTGGATCTGCTCGGCGAGCTGCAGAGCGATTTCGCCCACCAGATCCGCGACGCGGCCGAAGCGGCCTACGCGGTCATCGGCAAACAGATCAACCTGGGCTCGCCGAAACAGCTGCAGGCGGTGCTCTTCGACGAGCTGGAGATGCCGAAGACCAAGCGCACCAAGACCGGCTACACCACCGACGCCGACGCCCTGCAGTCACTGTTCGACAAGACGGGCCATCCGTTCCTGCAGCACTTGCTGACCCACCGCGACGCCACCCGGCTCAAGGTGACCGTCGATGGTTTGCTGAATTCGGTGGCCTCGGACGGGCGTATCCACACCACGTTCAACCAGACCATCGCGGCGACGGGCCGGCTGTCGTCGACCGAGCCGAACCTGCAGAACATTCCGATCCGTACCGAGGCCGGCCGGAGGATCCGCGACGCATTCGTGGTCGGCGACGGCTACAGCGAGCTGATGACCGCCGACTACAGCCAGATCGAGATGCGGATCATGGCGCACCTGTCCCGGGACGAGGGCCTGATCGAGGCGTTCAACACGGGGGAGGACCTGCACTCGTTCGTCGCGTCCCGCGCATTCGGCGTGCCGATCGACGAGGTCACCGCCGAGCTGCGCCGCCGGGTCAAGGCGATGTCGTATGGGCTGGCCTACGGATTGAGCGCCTACGGCCTGTCGCAGCAGCTGAAGATCTCCACCGAAGAGGCGAAGGAACAGATGGACGCCTACTTCGCCCGGTTCGGCGGGGTGCGCGACTACCTGATGAACATCGTGGAGCAGGCCCGCAAGGACGGCTACACCTCGACGGTGCTGGGCCGCCGCCGCTACCTTCCCGAGCTGGACAGCAGCAATCGCCAGGTGCGGGAGGCCGCCGAGCGGGCGGCGCTCAACGCGCCCATCCAGGGCAGCGCCGCCGACATCATCAAGGTCGCGATGATCGAGGTCGACAAGGCGATCAAAGACGCCGGACTGAAGTCCCGCATGTTGCTGCAGGTGCATGACGAACTCCTGTTCGAAATCGCCCCGGGCGAGCGGGACCAGCTCGAGGCGCTGGCCCGCGAGAAGATGGGCGGCGCCTATCCGCTCGATGTCCCGCTGGAGGTCTCGGTGGGCTACGGCCGTTCATGGGACGCGGCAGCGCATTGACGGCGGCGTCAGTGGACGAGGATGATCTGGCGGAGAGAAAATTGCCGCGAAATTCGCGTTGCCGTCACTTTCGCCTTGGGCAAATGCCCGGTGTCGCGCAAGTGGCGGGCCGCCCGGGTTTGGCCAGCGTGTACGCAGTCGAGTAACCTCAATAGATAAATCCCAGTTTTGTCCCTACGACCCAACCTGTCCGGAGCAACCCACCACATGCCGAGTCCCACCGTCACCTCGCCCCAAGTAGCCGTCAACGACATTGGCTCCAGCGAGGACTTTCTTGCCGCAATAGACAAAACGATCAAGTACTTCAACGATGGCGACATCGTCGAGGGGACGATCGTCAAAGTGGACCGGGACGAGGTGCTCCTCGACATCGGCTACAAGACCGAGGGCGTCATCCCCGCCCGCGAGCTCTCCATCAAGCACGATGTCGACCCCAGCGAGGTCGTTTCCGTCGGTGATGAGGTCGAAGCCCTTGTTCTCACCAAGGAGGACAAAGAGGGCCGCCTGATCCTGTCCAAGAAGCGCGCGCAGTACGAGCGCGCCTGGGGCACCATCGAGGAGCTCAAGGAGAAGGACGAGGCCGTCAAGGGCACCGTCATCGAGGTGGTCAAGGGTGGCCTGATCCTCGACATCGGCCTGCGTGGCTTCCTGCCCGCGTCGCTGGTCGAGATGCGTCGGGTCCGCGATCTGCAGCCGTACATCGGCAAGGAGATCGAGGCCAAGATCATCGAGCTGGACAAGAATCGCAACAACGTCGTGCTGTCGCGCCGGGCCTGGCTGGAGCAGACCCAGTCCGAGGTGCGCAGCGAGTTCCTCAACCAGCTGCAGAAGGGCGCCATCCGCAAGGGTGTCGTCTCGTCCATCGTCAACTTCGGCGCGTTCGTCGACCTTGGTGGTGTGGACGGTCTGGTGCACGTCTCCGAGCTGTCCTGGAAGCACATCGACCACCCGTCCGAGGTGGTCCAGGTCGGTGACGAGGTCACCGTCGAGGTGCTCGACGTCGACATGGACCGCGAGCGGGTTTCGTTGTCGCTCAAGGCAACCCAGGAAGACCCCTGGCGCCACTTCGCCCGCACGCACGCCATCGGCCAGATCGTGCCCGGAAAGGTCACCAAGCTGGTGCCGTTCGGCGCGTTCGTCCGCGTCGAGGAGGGCATCGAGGGCCTGGTGCACATCTCCGAGCTGGCCGAGCGCCACGTCGAGGTGCCCGACCAGGTGGTGGCCGTCGGCGACGACGCCATGGTCAAGGTCATCGACATCGACCTGGAGCGTCGCCGGATCTCGTTGTCGCTCAAGCAAGCCAACGAGGACTACACCGACGAGTTCGACCCGGCGAAGTACGGCATGGCCGACAGCTACGACGAGCAGGGCAACTACATCTTCCCCGAAGGCTTCGACGCCGAGACCAACGAATGGCTCGAGGGCTTCGACACGCAGCGCACCGAGTGGGAGGCCCGCTACGCCGAGGCCGAGCGCCGGCACAAGATGCACACCGCGCAGATGGAGAAGTTCGCCGCGGCCGAGGCGGCCGGTCACGCCGAGCAGTCGTCGGGCAACGGCGCGCCGCAGGAGAAGGCGGCCGGCGGGTCGCTGGCCAGCGACGCCCAATTGGCCGCCCTGCGGGAAAAGCTCGCCGGCAACGCGTAATTCGCTGCACGAATGCTGCGCATCGGGTTGACCGGTGGCATCGGCGCCGGCAAGTCGGCGCTGTCGGCCACCTTCGCGAAATGCGGTGCGGTGATCGTCGACGGCGACGTCATCTCGCGCGAGGTGGTCCAGCCGGGCACCGAGGGATTGGCGGCGCTGGTCGAGGCGTTCGGTGACGACATCCTGCTTCCCGACGGATCGCTGGATCGTCCCGCGTTGGCCGCCAAGGCCTTCCGGGACGACGAGGCGCGCCAGCGGCTGAACGGCATCGTCCACCCGCTGGTTGGCAAGCGCCGCGCCGAGATCATCGCCTCGGTGCCCGAGGATTCGGTTGTCGTCGAAGACATCCCGCTGCTGGTGGAGTCCGGCATGGCGCCGCTGTTCCCGCTCGTCGTCATCGTGTACGCCGACGTCGAGGTCCGGCTGCGACGGCTGGTCGATCAGCGCGGCATGCCCGAATCCGACGCCCGCGCCCGGATCGCCGCGCAGGCCAGCGACGAGCAGCGCCGCGCAGTCGCCGACATCTGGGTGGATAACTCCGGCAGTCCGGAGGAGTTGGTGCAGCGGGCCCATGACGTGTGGGACCACCGGATACTGCCCTTCGCGCACAACCTGACTCAGCATCGGGTCGTCCCGGCGCCGGCGCGGTTAGTGTCGCCCGACCCGAGTTGGCCGGATCAGGCGCGGCGGATCGTGAACCGGTTGCGGACCGCCTGCGGCCACCGGGCGATTCGCGTGGACCACGTCGGTTCGACCGCCGTGCCGGACTTTCCGGCGAAGGACGTGATCGACGTGCAGATCACCGTGGAATCCTTGGCGGCCGCCGACGAACTCGTCGAGCCCCTGCTGGCCGCCGGCTACCCCCGCATCGAGCGCATCACCTCCGATGTCGCCAAGCCCGGTGCGCGCAGCGCCGTCGAGCGCTACAACCACAGTGACGATGCGGCGCTGTGGGACAAGCGGATTCACGCCTCGGCCGACCCGGGTCGCCCGACCAACGTGCATATCCGGGTCGATGGCTGGCCCAACCAGCAGTTCGCGCTGCTGTTCGTCGCCTGGCTGTCGGCCAGCCCCGAGGCGCGGGCCGACTACCTGTCCGCCAAGCGGTCGGCCGAAGCTCAGGCCGGCGGCGACGCCGCGTCCTACGCCGACGCCAAGGAGCAATGGTTCCCTGACGCCTACCGGCGCGCCTGGGAGTGGGCGGATTCGACGGGCTGGCGACCCTAGCCCGGATCAGCCGGGCAGCGGTGCACCGCACTGCAGCGCGCCGTTGTTGGGCTCGGCATTTCCGGGCGCCGGTTTCACCACCTGGTCGGCCTGGGTGAAAACGTTGTCGTCGACGTCGATCTCGCAGTGCACGTTCGCCGAATACGGAAAACGAAGCACTATCCGCATGCCGGCCTGCTGCGGGTCGGGCAGCACCGTGTTTGCCTCGAATGCGTTGCCGGGCATGGACGGAAGGTTGGTGGTGTTCGTCTGGCCGCCGTTGATGATGAAGGTGGCCTGACTGCCGGTGGTGAGCGCGTCGATGCGGGCGCGGTAGGTGATGTTGTGCAGGTCCGCCCGCGCGGTCGCCGGACTCAGTTGGGAGCCAACGGCGATGATCGTTACCGCGGTGATGGGCAGCAGCCTGCGGCCGGTGCAGCTCATAGTTGCCGACATTACGCTCAAGGTTATCCATGGACCAAGCGGTCAGGCCCGTGGCCCGCGCCACCCAAGGCGGACTGGCCGGCGCTGCTCTGCGACAAGCTTTCTGCGAACATGAGCCACCGGCAGTGGAACGACTGGGTCTCACCGGATGTCCCCTACATCGCGGTCTGCCCCGGCCTCCCGGTCCCGCCGGACTAGTCGCTCCCTCGAGCGGGTGGCTGGTGCCCCTCGGCGGCGCCGTGCAGCAGGTACCGTTCTTCCACCGCGCGGATCAGTTCGTGCCGGATGTGTTCCACATCGGCGGCGCGGCGGGCCACTACCTCGTCCTCCCAGGCCGCGACCTGCTTCGCCAGGTCCCTGTCGGTGATGGTCGAGGCCAGCCAGCGGGAGAAATCCCCGCGTTCGAGATGGTACTGCAGCGCCTGGTAATCGATATGGCTTATCGCGGAACGGAATTCGTGCATCGTCGCGGCCGGCCGGACGGATCGGTCATTGATGGTGTGGAAGTAGAACCGGCGGTCATCCGGAAGGCGGACATCGGCATATTTGTGGCGGTGCCGCACGTGGCCGGTCTGGCGCTCAGCGATGGTGAACGCGCGAGACGGCCCGCCGCCGAGGCTGACGGTGGCCCGTCGCACCGCGGTCAGGGCTGCGGCGTCGCCACTGGTGGTGAGGGTCAGCACCACGTCACTGTTGTCGATCTCCTGGGCGGGCAGTGCGGCGGGCGCGAACGACGACAACACATAGCCGCCGCGTCGTGCCCAGCGTGCTTCCTCGTTGGTGCCGAGGAGGTGCGCCTCGTCGTAAATCACCCAGTGCGGGAATCCGTGTTCTTCACGATGCGCCTCCGCGGTCGATCGCAGCAGGTGCAAGTACTCGGCCTTATCTGGCTCGACGATCCCGGACATGTCCACCACCACACTGGAATGCGGGTTGAGGCTGTTGACCAATTCGGTGGGTTCGGGAAGGTAGTTGCGGCCATCGATCACCTCGACCCCGCTGAGTTCCCGTAGTTGTGTGTGGTCACCCTCGGGATCGATGACCAGGACGCAGTAGCCGGCCGAAATCCATCGCTCTGCCAGCAGGCCGACAAGGTAGCTTTTCCCCGAGCCGGCAGGGCCGGTCACGAGGATGCGGCCCTGGCTCCCCGGCACCCGGGTGGGGGTGTGGTCGTCGAAGGTGCCGATGTCGACCCATCGTCGCGGCGGGCACCAGCGTTGTGCCCCACTCAGGTACGGCCCGGTCAGCAGCTCCGCGACGCCGGCGCCGTCCGGTTCGGTAAGGACGAGATCGGCCCGCCGGCGCACGGACGAAATGGCATTGGCCACCGCGGCGCCGATCTCGGCGATGCCGAACAGCGACAAGTCGTTCTCCGCATCGCCGATAGCGACGGTGTTGTGCGGTGACATGTTCAGCTCGGTCAGGACCGCGCGCAGCCCGCTGCCTTTCGTGACACCCGCCGGCAGCACCATGAGTGCGGACCGGTTCCGGATGACCTGGCAATCCAGTTCCAGTTCGCCGATCACGTCCACGACGCTCGAGGCATGCTCACCGTCGGTGGCGACCATGACCTCGCCCCGGCGGGACGGCACCCCTCGTTCACCGAGCGCGTCGTCAAGGCTGCTGTCCACCGGGTCGGCCAACCTCGACGTGCGTCCCTTGATCACCATCACGGCACCGTTTTCCAGCACCAGCGCGTCGAAGTGGTCCGCGATGTGGGGGAATTCCGCCTGCAGTTCAGTTCGGATGCGGCCGGTGACCAGGACGGCGGTCAATCCTTTGTGCCGAGCACCGTAGATGGCGTCCAGCGTTTGGGGCGACAGCTGACCGTCCAAGGTCAATGTGCCGTCGAGATCGACTGCTATCACTTGGAAAAACGCCACGGCTTCCTCAGATCCGTTCGCCGGACGTCGGCGTTTGTCGGCTTGGCACTGCCGAAATTAGGGCCGCGGGCGCGCCGAGGATAGGGCCGTTAGACCTTGGTTCAGCCTTGCCGCGGCTTACCTCTCGCGCCAGGTGAGTTCCATCCCGTGGCCGGCCAGCCAGCGGGACAGGTCATAACCGTTGCGGGCCAACCCGGCCACGGCGTCCACGGCGCGCCGCACCGCCCGCTCGGCGTCGTCCGGGGTCAACAAGCCGAGCCGGACGGCATCCAGCAACTCGTCGACGTCGGCCAGGTCAGCGCCGTCGCCGGTGCGGACCTCGATGTCGAGGTAGTGATCTTCGGAACGCCAGACGTCGGGGCCGGGCGTGTACTCACCGACATCGAGGTAGTAGTCGTGGTCGCGTTCATGGCCCGGGTTGAAGTGAAAGACCGTGGCGCGCAAGCCGAGCGAAGGCAGCAGCCACGACTCGAGGTAGTGGAACTGGGCGCGGCCGGGAGTGGGCCGGGCCACGTAGAGGCCCCACGGATGCACCGCATAGTCGTCCACGGCCCGCACGATGCCTTTGGGATCGGTGTTGGTGCGGGCGACGAGGTCGAACGTCTCGTGCTTCGGCGGATGGATCATGCAACTCTAACGTCGAAGCCGGATTCTCCACCGCACGAAACCGGCATAGAACAGCGACAACGCCGCGAGCATGGCCATGTCGAGCAGCCAGACCTTCGACGTGTGCTGCCAGAACCGGTCCTGGGACAGCAGCGAATCGGGCACCAGGTGCCGCAGGTCGACCGTCGACGCCGCCGCGGCGTAGCCCCACCGCGCGGGCATCCCGAAGGACAGCTGGTCCAGCCCGATCCGTCCGGTCACGGGGACCATGCCGCCGCACAGCACCAGCTGGGCCATCACCGTCACCACGAACAGCGGCATGATCTGCTCGCTGGAGCGGACCAGCGACGAGATCGCCAGGCCGAGAATCGCCGAAGCCAGACAGGTCGCCGCGACGGTGGCGAACAGTTCGACGGTCGCCCCGATGGTCGAATGGCCGAGCAGGACGCCGCCGCGGGTCGGTGCGCTCTTGCCGATCACCACGATCGCGGTGATGATCGCCGACTGCAGGACCGCGAACCCGCAGTACACGGCGGTCTTCGCGAGCAGATACGCCGTGGTCGACAGCCCGACCGCTTGCTCGCGCTGGAAGATCGGGCGTTCGCCGACCAGGTCGCGGATGGTCAGCGCGGTGCCCATGAATGCCGCGGCCGGCATCAGCAGGGCCAGGATCTGCGCCGCTTCGTCGGGCGTCCCGGCGTTCGCGCCGGGCAGATGGAATCCGTTGCTGCCGGGAACGGTCAGGGACAGCGAGCCCAGGATGAACGGCAACAGGGCCAGGAAGACGAAGTACGCCCGGTCGGCCACCACCAGGCGGATCTGCCGCCGGGCGACCGTCGAAATCTGGCGTCGCACACTGGTATGCACCGGTTCGCCCAGAACCCCAGGCTCATCGGCCTTGTCCGGCAACAGTTTCTGCGGCCGCTTCTCGGCGTCACGTTGCTCCACGAAGCGCCGGTTGGCCTCGTCGGGATCGGCACCCACCTTCGTGAAGATCTTCGCCCAGTTGGTGGTTCCCATGGCTTCGCCGATCTGGTCCGGCGGGCCGCAATAGGCCGTCTTGCCGCCCGGGGCCACCAACAGCAGCTGATCGCAGGTCTCCAGGTAGGACAGCATGTGCGTCACCACGATCACCACCCGACCGGCGTCGGCCAGCTGCCGCAGCATCATCATGACCTGGTGATCCAGCGCCGGGTCGAGGCCGGAAGTCGGCTCGTCGAGGATCAACAGCGACGGGCCGGTGAGCAACTCGAGCGCCACCGAGGCGCGCTTGCGCTGACCGCCGGACAGCTTGTCCACCCGGGTGTCGGCGTGTTTGGTCAGGTCGAGCTCTTCGAGGACCTGAGCGACGATCTTGGCCCGGTCAGATTTGCTGGTGTCGGGCGGCAGGCGCAGTTCGGCGGCGTAGCCGAGGGCTTGGTTGATCGTCAGCTGCCGGTGCACCACGTCGTCCTGCGGGACCATGCCGATGCGGCTGCGCAACGACGCGTACTCGGTGTGAATGTCGTGACCCTCGAATGTAACCGAGCCGGAGCTGGGGGTGGTGTAACCGGCGATGAGCCTGGCCAGGGTGCTCTTGCCGGCGCCCGACCCGCCGATGACGGCGGTCAGGGTGCCGGGGCGCGCGATCAGCGAGATGTCGTCCAGCAGTTGTTTGCCGTTGTCGACGACGTACCTGACGTTGCGCACCTCCAGACCGCCGGTGCGCGTCGCGGCCTCGCTGCGTGGGGTCAGGGTGCCGTCGCGAAAAACGAGGTCGACGTTGCCGATGGTGACGACGTCGTCATCGGACAGGATCGCCGACCCGACCCGGGTGCCGTTGACGAAGGTTCCGTTGATGCTGTTGTCCCGGATTTCGCTGCCGAGCGGCGTCTGCACCAGCGTCGCATGCTGGCGTGAGGCCAACACGTCGGAGACCACGATGTCGTTCTCCGCGGCCCGGCCGATCGTCTTGGCGCCCGGGGTTCCCGCGGCGGCCGACGCGCGCGGTGAGAGCAGCTTCACAAACCGCGTTGCCAGGTTCGACACGTCGGCCGTCTTGGCGTCGACCACGGTGAGTTCGGCGGGTGGCGTCGCGACCGGCTGGGGCGGCGCGGCGTGCACGACGGTGCGCTCGTCGAGCGGTGTGCCGCGGACGCCCGGCGCGGGCACGGGCCTGTTCGGCATCTGACGCGGCGGCGAAACCGGCTGGCGGGGCGGTGAATTCGGCGGCCCGCCCGACGGCCTGGGGGGCACCGGCCGGGCCGGCGCCGCGTCGCCGCCGCCGCGGCCGGGATTCCTGACGGGATTCGTTTGCTCGGGAAGCGCCGACCAGGCCAGCGTCGGCGGTCCGGCCTCCGGGCTCGGCCGCGACCTGCCGGGCCGATCGGTGTAGCCCTGCTGCGGTCCGATCGCGAAGGTCAGCCGCGGTCCCCGCGGATTGCCGACGTGAATGCTCTGGCCGTCGTGGATATCGATGACCGGCATCCGGTAGCCGTTGAGATAGGTGCCGTTCAGCGACCCGTTGTCTATTGCCAGCCATCGGCCTTGATCGAAACGCAGGATCAGGTGGGCCCGCGAGATCCGTGGATCGGCGATGCGCACGTCGGCCTGGGTGTCGCGGCCGATGACCACCTCGTGGCCGGCCGCGAAGGATCGTTGGGACCCGTCGTGCCGAATCGTCAGGATGGGCGGGGCGGGTCGAGTCACTACTCAAGTATCGGTGCGTTCGGTGAGTGGTCTCTATTGGGATCGCCTGTGATTTCGCTATGTTTCGGTTCGGCCACTCATAACCGTTTCATAGCTTGCTGAGGCGAACCCCCCACCGGGATCCGGCATGATCTGAACGGAGGGGGAGTTTTCGGGGCGCGCCGGGCACACCGTGGTGCCGGCCCGCAGCGCCGAGGCGACGCACGGCCCCAGTCGTGATGCAGGTGCCCAGGGAGGCGGGCCGCGTCGAAGGCTGGGGCAGCGGACAGGGACGAGGGGATAGATGGATGAACACCGGGGGACTACCCGGCGCATCGGCGCCGGGCGGCGGCTGCTGAGCAGCCGACGTCAGGCCGGTGCGGCGATGCGTGCGGGCTTTCACTCGCTGCCCGCGGTGACGATCTCCCATCTGTTCCGCCGCGTTCCCCCGGTCAGCTCGCGCCCGAGCGTGGAGCCCGAGGCCGCGCGGCAGGCCGACGGGTCCCGCCCGTCGATAACCGGCGGGGCGCCGTTCGCGGGCTACACGATTCTGCGGCAGCTGGGCGCCGGCGGCATGGCCGAGGTGTATCTGGCCCTGCATCCCCGGTTGCCGCGCCGCGACGTGATCAAGGTGCTGGCGGAGGCGGTCACGGCCGATCCCGAATTCCGCGAAAGGTTCAACCGCGAGGCCGATCTCGCCGCAACGCTGTGGCATCCCCACGTCGTCGGCGTGCACGACCGCGGCGAATTCAACGGCCACCTTTGGATTTCCATGGACTACGTCGAGGGCACCGACGCCTCCCGGCTGGTCAAAGAGCGCTACCAGGACGGAATGCCGATCCAGGAGGTGTGCGCCATTGTCCACGCCGTCGCGGGCGCGCTCGACTACGCGCACGACCGCGGGCTGCTGCACCGCGACGTCAAACCGGCCAACATCCTGCTCACCCACCCGGAAGACGGCGAACGCCGAATTCTGTTGGCGGACTTCGGGGTCGCACGTCACCTGGGCGACATCAGCGGGATCACCGAGACCAACGTCGCCGTGGGGACGGTGGCCTACGCCGCGCCGGAACAGCTGACCGGGTCCAACATCGACGGGCGGGCAGACCAATATGCCTTGGCCGCAACGGCTTTCCATCTGCTCACCGGTGCGCCGCCGTTTCAGCACTCGAATCCGATCGCGGTGATCAGCCAGCACCTGCACGAGGATCCGCCCCGGCTCAGCGATTACCGCCCGGAGTTGGCGCATCTCGATGAGGTGTTCCACCAGGCCTTGGCCAAGCAACCCGGGGACAGGTTCGAGCGGTGCCGCGCGTTCGCCGCCGCCGTCAGTGAGCGATCCGACGGCGCCGCGCAAGCCGGCCCACGCGCCCGGCCCCGCACCGTCGCTGCGGCGATGAACCACCGGCTCTCGGCGCGGACGCGGTGGGCGGTCGGGTTGGTGTGCGCGATGCTGATCGCCGTGGCGGCCACCTGGTCGGTGCTGTACTCCTTCGAGCCGGACACCCCGCCGGCCAACCCGGCGCTCGCGTCGAAGCCGTCCGTCCCCACGCCGAGTGCCGCGCCGGCAAGATCCGGCGGACCGGTACTCAACGGGAGCTACAAGCTGGACTACGACCAGAGCAAGCGGACCACCAACGGCGTCGCGATCCGTCACGACGGCCCCGCCACCGGCTGGTGGGCTTTCAGCTCGGCGTGCACCACCAACGGATGCGCGGCCACCGGGACCCGGCTGGACAACGCCACCCACCAAACGGCCGACGGAGGCAAGACTGACACGCTGCACTTCGTCGGCGGCTACTGGCAGGGCGCGCCTCAACAGGAGCGGATGGACTGCACGCCGCCCAACGGCCAGGCCACTGCGACCCAGCAGGAGACGCTGGTGTGGTCGCTGGCGCCCCAGGCCGACGGCACGTTGCGCGGCACCGTGACCGAGACCGTGCTGAACAACGAGTGTGGTGCGCAGGGCGCGGTGGTGCGGGTGCCCGTGGTGGCGACCCGGGTCGGCGACGTGCCGGCCGGCGTGAACCTGGGCGACCCCGCCCAGGCCGTCGCCACGTCGACGGCCGCCTCGGCCCCGGCGCCGCCCGTGCTCGGCGCGGTGTGCGGCGACGTCGGCAAGCTGGCCTACGACCCCACCAACAGCGAGCAGATCGTCTGCGAGGGCAACAGCTGGGCCAAGGCCCCGATCACGATGGGCGTGCACGCTTCCGGCAGCTCGTGCGACCGGCCGGGCACCTCGGTGTTCGCCATGACCACCTCGAACGACGGCTACCTGCTGCAGTGTGACCCGGTCACGCGGACGTGGACCCGTCCCGCGGGATAGCGGCTGTCCGCACCAATAGCCGCCTTTCGAATCTGATATCACCGGCGCTAGCAAGTTCGCGGATCGTCTTGTCCATTCGCCCCGGTACTCCTGTGACGGATGTGGCTGTGCTCGCCGGGCACGCGACACTTGTCGGTGCGCGGTTCTAACCTGTTGGCATGGCTTTCGCCACGGAACATCCGGTACTCGCCCATTCGGAATACCGCGCGGTCGACGAGGTCGTGCGCGTCGGCGGCCACTTCGAGGTGGTCAGCCCGCACGCGCCCGCCGGCGACCAGCCGGCCGCCATCGACGAGCTGGAACGGCGCATCAGGGCGGGGGAGCGTGACGTGGTGCTGCTCGGTGCCACCGGCACGGGCAAGTCGGCCACCACCGCCTGGCTCATCGAGCGGCTGCAGCGGCCCACGCTGGTCATGGCGCCGAACAAGACGCTGGCCGCCCAGCTGGCCAACGAACTGCGAGAGATGTTGCCGCACAACGCCGTTGAGTACTTCGTGTCGTACTACGACTATTACCAGCCAGAGGCGTACATCGCCCAGACCGACACCTACATAGAGAAGGACAGCTCGATCAATGACGACGTGGAGCGGCTGAGGCATTCCGCGACGTCGTCACTGCTGTCGCGGCGCGACGTCGTCGTGGTGGCCTCGGTGTCGTGCATCTACGGCCTGGGCACGCCGCAGTCGTATCTGGACCGCTCCGTGGAACTCAGCGTCGGCACCGAGGTGCCCCGCGACGCCCTGCTGCGGCTGCTGGTCGACGTGCAGTACACCCGCAACGACCTGTCCTTCACCCGCGGCTCCTTCCGGGTGCGCGGCGACACCGTCGAGATCATCCCCTCCTACGAGGAACTGGCGGTGCGCATCGAGTTCTTCGGCGACGAGGTCGAGGCGCTGTACTACCTGCACCCGCTGACCGGCGACGTGATCCGCGAGGTCGACTCGCTGCGGATCTTCCCGGCCACCCACTACGTCGCCGGCCCGGAGCGGATGGCCCACGCGATCTCGACGATCGAGGAGGAGCTGGCGGCACGGCTGGCCGAGCTGGAGGGCCAGGGCAAGCTGCTGGAGGCGCAGCGGCTGCGGATGCGCACCAACTACGACATCGAGATGATGCGCCAGGTCGGCTTCTGCTCGGGCATCGAGAACTACTCGCGGCACATCGATGGCCGCGGACCGGGCTCGCCGCCGGCGACCCTGCTCGACTACTTCCCGGACGACTTTCTGCTCGTCATCGACGAGTCACACGTCACGGTGCCCCAGATCGGCGGCATGTACGAGGGCGACATGTCCCGCAAGCGCAACCTGGTCGAATACGGGTTCCGCCTGCCCTCCGCATGCGATAACCGCCCGCTGACGTGGGAGGAATTCGCCGACCGGATCGGGCAGACGGTGTACCTGTCGGCCACCCCCGGCCCGTACGAACTCAGCCAGGCCGGCGGCGAATTCGTCGAGCAGGTGATCCGGCCGACCGGACTGGTGGACCCGAAGGTGGTGGTCAAGCCGACCAAGGGGCAGATCGACGACCTGATCGGCGAGATCCGCAAGCGCACCGAGGCCGACGAGCGGGTGCTGGTGACGACGCTGACCAAGAAGATGGCCGAAGACCTCACCGATTACCTGCTGGAGATGGGCATCCGGGTGCGCTATCTGCACTCCGAGGTCGACACCCTGCGCCGGGTGGAACTGCTGCGCCAGCTGCGGCTGGGCGAGTACGACGTGCTCGTCGGCATCAACCTGCTCCGGGAGGGCCTGGACCTTCCCGAGGTGTCGTTGGTGGCGATCCTGGACGCCGACAAGGAGGGCTTCCTGCGGTCCTCGCGCAGCCTCATCCAGACCATCGGCCGCGCCGCCCGCAACGTCTCCGGCGAAGTGCACATGTACGCGGACTCCATCACTGACTCGATGAAGGAGGCGATCGACGAGACCGAACGGCGGCGGGCCAAGCAGGTGGCCTACAACGAGGCCCACGGCATCGACCCGCAGCCGCTGCGCAAGAAGATCGCCGACATCCTCGACCAGGTCTATCGCGAGGCCGACGACAGCGAAACGGTGGGGATCGGCGGCTCCGGACGCAACTCCTCCCGGGGCAGGCGCGCCCAGGGCGAGCCGGGCCGCGCCGTCAGCGCGGGCGTGTTCGAGGGCCGCGACACGACCAGCATGCCGCGCGCCGAACTGGCCGACCTGATCAAGGACCTCACCGAGCAGATGATGGCCGCCGCGCGTGACTTGCAGTTCGAGCTGGCCGCACGGTTCCGCGACGAGATCGCCGACCTGAAGAAGGAACTGCGGGGGATGGACGCCGCCGGCCTGAAATGAGTTTGCTGGCAGCGGATCTCAGATCGTCACTCTCACGACACCCCATACGGTAGAAGGGTGACCGACACCGCGACCGTCACCGGCGGCTGGGACCAGCTGCTGGGAGCCAGGTATCTGAGGACTTCCATCCTGCTGGCCGGCGGAGTGGCGCTGTACGCCACCAACGAGTTCCTGACCACCAGCTTGTTGCCCAACACCATCGCCGAAATCGGCGGCAGCCGGCTCTACGCCTGGGTGACGACCTTGTACCTGGTGGGGTCCGTGGTCGCGGCGGCGATGGTCAATCCGATGCTGCTGCGCGCGGGGGCGCGCTCGTCCTACCTGACCGGACTCGCCGTGTTCGGCGTCTCCAGCCTGGTTTGCGCGGCGGCGCCGAACATGCAGGTTTTGATAGCTGGGCGCGCCCTGCAGGGCGTGGCCGGTGGGCTGCTGGCCGGCCTCGGATACGCCGTGATCAATTCCGCCCTGCCGCGCGCGCTGTGGACGCGTGGCTCCGCACTGGTGTCGGCGATGTGGGGCGTGGCGACGGTGGTCGGCCCCACGACGGGTGGCCTGTTCGCCCAGCTCGGCCTTTGGCGCTGGGCCTTCGTGGCGATGGCGGTGCTGACCGGCCTGATGGCCATGTTGGTGCCGGTCGCGCTGGCCCGCGTCGAGCCCAGCACCGCCATGCCGTCGAAGAAGGTGCCGGTGCGGTCGCTGCTGCTGATCGGTGCTGCCGCGCTGGCGGTCAGCGTCGCCCAGATTCCGCGCGACACCCTGGCGACATTCGCGCTGCTCGCCGCCGGCATCGCGCTTGTCGGGGTGTTCGTGGTCGTCGACTGGCGGACGCACGCGGCGATATTGCCGCCCAGCGTGTTCGGTCCCGGGCCGTTGAAGTGGATCTACCTGACCATGGGCGCGCTGATGGGTGCCGCGATGGTGAACACCTACGTGCCGCTGTTCGGGCAGCGGTTGGCGCATCTGACCCCGATCGCGGCCGGGTTCCTGGGAGCCGCGCTGGCGCTCGGCTGGACGGTCAGCGAGATCGTCAGCGCGTCGCTGGAGAGCCCGCGCACGGTCAGGCGGGTGATCGTGGCGGCGCCGCTCGTCGCCGCTTCCGGCCTGGCCCTGGCCGCCGTCGCACGGCGCGGCGACACGTCCCCCTGGACGGCCGCGCTGTGGGCCGTGGCGCTGCTGGTGGCCGGGACCGGGATCGGAATGGCCTGGCCGCATCTGTCGGCGCGCGCGATGGCCTCGGTCGACGACCCCGCCGAGGGCAGCGCCGCCTCGGCGGCCATCAACACCGTCCAGCTGATTTCCGCGGCGATCGCCGCCGGTCTGGCGGGGGTGGTGGTCAACACCGCCAAGGGCGGCGACGGGATGGCGGCGCACTGGCTGTTCACGGTGTTCACCGCGCTGAGCGCCGCGGGTGTGGCGGTTTCCTACCGCGCGACCCGCGGCGTGCGCGAGGCGCTGCCGGTCGGCTAGTCCGCGCTGAGCTCTTGCCCCGTCAACTACCCGACAATTGGCGGTTCACGCCGTCGGCAAAGCGGCAATCAGCGCGTGGACTTCACCACTTGGGAGTAATGGAACTGCCAACGTTCGACAATGCGGAAACCGAGATAACTCGGGAACCGATAAGCCGGGGCGCGCCCGAATGCAGGTCCCGGCGGCAATGACGGTCCGGATTGATGGTCGGGCAGCGATGGTTCTTTATTGGTAATTGTCCAGATTGCGGGACATTTGTTGATTTTGGCCGTGGTCAGCCACACGGCGACGTGGCCGTCCCACAGCGACCCCACCTTCGGCCCGTAGGCGCCGCGTTCGACGTCGATGAGTGACCGGAAGGCCGCGGGCCGGGTGGCCAGCAGGGCGCGGATCGGCCCGGGCCGCCACGGCACCGTGTTGTCGACCAGCAGGCAGTCACCCGGCGCGGCATGGGAGCTGATCAGATCGGCCACCTGGCTGTAGTCCCAGCCCTCCTTGGCGTACGGCCAGCGCTGGACGAACAGGTAGTTCGGCACCGCGGCGACGGCGCAGGCCAGCACGACTCCGGCGATGGGCCAGGGTTTGCGGGCGACCGTCACGATGCAGACGGCCAGGACCACGGCCATCGCGGGCGCGGTGAAGATCAGGTAGCGCGGGTAGTAGATCGGCTCGCTGACCGCCGAATAGATGACCACGAGCGCGGTGGGGATGACCAGCCACGCCGAGCAGACGATCAAGAGCCGACGCGTGTCGCCGGCGGGGGGCCGAACGCCGGCCAGCCGGGCCGCGACCGCCGCCACGATGAGGACGGCGGACAGGATGGCGAACGGGACGCTGTGGTCGAAATACTGGCGCAGGATGATGTCGAACGCGTAATGCCAGCTGACCGGGTAAATCCAGTTGACCTGCCATACCTGCGCGTGGGCGAACACGAGGAACGGCGTCATGGCCGCGACCGCGACGGACGAGCTGATCGCCCACCGAATAACCGCGGATTTGCGCGCCTTTTCGGGCGCCAATAGCGGCACCATTACGGCGTAGACCGGCACCAACAGCACCATGTTCAGATTGAGCAGAATCGAGAGCATCAACGCCAGCGCGTAGCAAACCCACAGTCGCGGTCTGTTGCGCCGGGCGGCGACGACGAGCAATACGGTCAACCAGACCGCCGCGGCGGCCGCGAAGGCGTAGGGCCGCGCCTCCATGCCCGCCCAGGTGGTGCGCGGCAGGATGGCGAACACGACACCCGCGCAAACCGCGGCCGGCCGGGTCGAGAACTGCCTGGTGAACACCGTGACGCCCGCGGCGGCGGCGCCCACCGCCAGGGCGCTGGGCGCTCGCGACCAGAACTCCGTCGGCGGGAACAGGGCGAACCAACCGTGCATCAGCAGGTAGTACAGCCCGTGCACGGCGTCGATGTGGCCCAGCAGCCGCCACAGCTCCGCCAGCGTCCGGCTCCCGGCGGCCGAGATGGTCGCCCCCTCGTCGAACCACAGGGAGGGCCTACAGGCCCACGCGCCGCTGACCACGGCCGCGAACACGGCGATCGCCCACGGATCGAGCAACCGCCCGGACGAACGCGCGGGCGCGGGCTCCTCGACTCCGTCCGCGGCGCGCTGCTCGATGGTGGGCATGGACATGATGCTTGTCACTGTAAAGCCGAGTCGTGGGGCCGGCTCACAAATCGCGCCCCGGCCATTCGCGCCACGCGTCCGCATTCGGCGAAAAGCTGCGTTATGCAACGCTTTCCGCGTCGGACCTGAGCATTTGATTGTTTCGCCATCGGCGATATTGTCCGCTGGCGCGGCGCGGCCCCGCAAATTGTCGACACGCCGCGCCACGCGGTGTCGCTAATCAGTTCCCTTTACGCCGGGCAAACGCGATAGTGTCTTGGGTTGGCTGACCAACCGAAACTGGGAGGGTTAATGGGCGCCTATCAGACTGTGGTGGTGGGAACCGATGGCTCGGACTCGTCAATGCGTGCGGTGGACAAGGCGGCGCAGATCGCCGGGCCGGACGCCAGGCTGATTGTCGCTTCGGCATACCTGCCCCAGCATGAGGACAGCCGGGCCGCCGACGCGCTGCGCAACGAGAGCTACAAGGTGTCCGGCACCGCGCCGATCTATGCGATCCTGCAGGACGCCAAGGAGCGGGCGCACAAGGCCGGGGCCAAGAACGTCGAAGAGCGCCCGATCGAAGGCGCCCCGGTCGACGCGCTGGTCAAGCTGGCCGAGGACGAGAAGGCCGACCTGCTGGTCGTCGGAAACGTCGGACTGAGCACCATCGCGGGCCGGTTGCTCGGATCGGTGCCCGCCAACGTGTCGCGGCGCGCCAAGGTGGACGTGCTGATCGTCCACACCACTTCGTAGCTCGCCTACCAGCCTCGTTCGCGCCATTCGCCGAGGTGAGGGCGTTCGGCGCCGAGCACCGTGTCGTCGCCGTGACCGGGATAGATGACGGTGGCGTCGTCGTACACGTCGAACACCCGGGTGGTGACGTCGTCCAGGAGCTGCGCGAAATCGCCCGGCTGCCATGTCTTGCCGACGCCGCCCGGGAACAGGCAGTCGCCGGTGAACAGCTGAGTGACCCCGCCCGTGGCGGGCCCGTCGAGGGCGAGCGCGATCGAGCCGGGCGTGTGCCCGCGCAGGTGGATGACCTTGAATTGCAGCTCGCCGATCTGCACCGTGTCGCCGCCCGCCAGCAAACGGTCTGGTTTGACCGGCAGTGCCTCGGCGTCGATCTGGTTGGCGGCGGTCGGCGCCCCGGTGGCCGCGGCCACGGCCTCCAGCGCCTGCCAGTGGTCGAAGTGCTGATGGCTGGTCACGATCAGCGACACCTTGGGTGCGTTCTGCCGGATCAGCCCGATCAGGACGTCCGCGTCGTTGGCGGCGTCGATCAACAACGTCTCCCCGGTCGCGGAACATGTCACCAGATACGCATTGTTGTCCATAGGGCCCACCGACGCCTTTAGGATCGTGGCGCCGGGTAGGGTCCGGCGGGCCGCAGTGCCAGGGTCGACGTGTCCGGAGTAGTTGTCGCTTACCTTGTCGGGGGCAGTCATAGCGGCCACGTTACTGGTCAAACGTTTGTTGTCGGTACGGGCACATAGCATGGAATGCGCCGTGCGCATTACCGGCTGCAGTACGTAAAAGATCCACTGAAAGAGGGCAGCGTGGCTGACCGCCTGATCGTCAAGGGCGCCCGCGAACACAACCTGCGGGGCGTCGACCTCGACCTACCGCGCGACGCGCTGATCGTCTTCACCGGGCTGTCGGGGTCGGGCAAATCGTCGCTCGCGTTCGACACGATTTTCGCCGAGGGCCAGCGCCGATACGTCGAGTCGCTGTCCGCCTATGCGCGCCAGTTCCTGGGCCAGATGGACAAGCCGGACGTCGACTTCATCGAGGGCCTATCCCCGGCGGTGTCCATCGACCAGAAGTCGACCAACCGCAACCCGCGGTCGACGGTCGGGACGATCACCGAGGTGTACGACTACCTGCGGCTGCTCTACGCGCGCGCCGGCACGCCGCACTGCCCGGTCTGCGGCGAGCGGATCGCCCGCCAGACGCCCCAGCAAATCGTCGACCAGGTGCTGGTGATGCCGGAAGGTACCCGCTTCCTGGTGCTCGCCCCGGTGGTGCGCACCCGCAAGGGCGAGTTCGCCGACCTGTTCGAGAAGCTCAACGCGCAGGGCTACAGCCGGGTTCGGGTGGACGGCGTGGTGCACTCGCTGACCGATCCGCCCAAGCTGAAGAAGCAGGAGAAGCACGACATCGAGGTGGTGGTGGACCGCCTCACCGTCAAGGCCAGCGCCAAGCAGCGGCTCACCGATTCCGTGGAGACCGCGCTGAACCTGGCCGACGGAATCGTGGTGCTGGAGTTCGTCGACCACGAGCACGACGCCCACAACCGCGAGCAGCGCTTCTCCGAGAAGCTGGCGTGTCCCAACGGGCACGCGCTGGCGGTCGACGACCTCGAGCCGCGATCGTTCTCGTTCAACTCGCCCTACGGCGCCTGCCCCGAGTGCACCGGCCTGGGGATCCGCAAGGAGGTCGACCCCGACCTGGTGGTGCCCGATCCCGAACGCACGCTGGCCGAAGGTGCGGTCGCCCCGTGGTCGACGGGCCACACCGCGGAGTACTTCACCCGGATGATGGCCGGGCTCGGCGACGAGATGGGCTTCGACGTCGACACGCCGTGGCGCAAGCTGCCGGCCAAGGCGCGCAGGGCGATCCTCGAGGGGTCCGACCATCAGGTGCATGTGCGCTACCGCAACCGATACGGCCGAACCCGTTCGTACTACGCCGATTTCGAGGGCGTGCTGGCATTCCTGCAGCGCAAGATGGCCCAGACCGAATCCGAGCAGATGAAGGAACGCTACGAGGGTTTCATGCGTGACGTGCCCTGCCCGGAGTGCGAGGGCACCCGGCTCAAGCCGGAGATCCTGGCGGTGACGCTGCGCGCGGGGGACCGGGGAGCCAAGTCCATCGCCGAGGTCTCCGAGCTGTCGATCTCGGACTGCTCGGACTTCCTCAACGCGCTCACCCTGGGGCACCGGGAGCAGGCGATCGCCGGGCAGGTGCTCAAGGAAATCCAGTCGCGGCTCGGCTTCCTGCTCGACGTGGGGCTGGACTACCTGTCGTTGTCGCGCGCGGCGGCCACGCTGTCCGGCGGTGAGGCGCAACGCATCCGGTTGGCCACCCAGATCGGGTCCGGCCTGGTGGGCGTGCTCTACGTGCTCGACGAGCCGTCGATCGGGCTGCACCAGCGTGACAACCGTCGCCTTATCGAAACCCTCACGCGGCTCAGGGATTTGGGCAACACCCTGATCGTCGTCGAGCACGACGAGGACACCATCGCGCACGCCGACTGGATCGTCGACATCGGTCCGCGGGCCGGTGAGCACGGCGGCGAGATCGTGCACAGCGGGACGTACGCCGAGCTGCTGGCCAACGAGGAGTCGATCACCGGTGCCTTCCTGTCGGGCAAGGAGGCCATCGAGATGCCGGCGATCCGGCGTCCGGTCGACCGCAAGCGTCAGCTCACCGTCGTCGGCGCGCGCGAGCACAACCTGCGCGGCATCGACGTCTCGTTCCCACTGGGCGTGCTCACCTCGGTCACCGGCGTGTCCGGCTCCGGCAAGTCGACGCTGGTCAACGACATCCTCGCCACGGTGCTGGCCAACCGGCTCAACGGTGCCCGGCTGGTACCGGGGCGGCACACCCGGGTGACGGGCCTGGACCACCTGGACAAGCTGGTGCGGGTCGACCAGTCGCCGATCGGTCGCACGCCGCGGTCCAACCCGGCCACCTACACCGGCGTGTTCGACAAGATCCGGACCCTGTTCGCGGCCACCACGGAGGCCAAAGTCCGTGGCTACCAACCGGGCCGGTTCTCGTTCAACGTCAAGGGCGGCCGCTGCGAGGCGTGCACCGGCGACGGCACCATCAAGATCGAGATGAACTTCCTGCCCGACGTGTACGTCCCCTGCGAGGTCTGCCACGGTGCGCGCTACAACCGCGAAACCCTGGAAGTGCATTACAAGGGCAAGACCATCTCCGAGGTGCTGGACATGTCGATCGAGGAGGCGGCGGAGTTCTTCGAGCCGATCACCGGCATCCACCGCTACCTGCGCACGCTCGTCGACGTCGGCCTGGGCTACGTCCGGCTGGGCCAGCCCGCCCCGACGTTGTCCGGTGGCGAGGCGCAGCGCGTCAAACTGGCCGCCGAACTGCAGAAGCGCTCGACGGGGCGGACGGTCTACATCCTCGACGAGCCCACCACCGGACTGCATTTCGACGACATCCGCAAGCTGCTCACCGTCATCAACGGGCTGGTGGACAAGGGCAACACGGTCATCGTCATCGAGCACAACCTGGACGTGATCAAGACGTCCGACTGGATCGTCGACATGGGGCCAGAGGGTGGTGCCGAGGGCGGAACCGTTGTCGCCGAAGGCACTCCGGAGGATATCGCCGCGGTGCCGGAAAGCTACACAGGGAAGTTCCTGGCCGAGGTCATCGGCCGCGCCGCCCCGCCGCGGCGGTTGAAGCGGCGGCGCAAAGCCACCGCCTGATCCGCCGTCAGCCGGGGATCTTGGTCGCCATCTGGTTGGCGATCAACCTGGCCTGGTTGATGGTTCCCGGTGCGCAGACGTTGACGTCGAGGACCACGTTGGATACCGCCTCCATGACGTGTTGGCACACCACCGCGGTGTTGGCCAGTGTGCGCTGAATGGCGATGTTGGGCGGGTTGCCGCTGATCTGCCCGAAGGTCCATTCGAACGGGGCTTTGTCGCTGGGCTGGGTCACGGTCTTCCCCCCACAGTCCCGCCATTGGGTCCACTGGTCGGTCACGAATCCCCGGGCCTGGTCGGCGGACGCGAAGATCACCGCCCCCTGCGCCACGACGTAGGCGGGGTTGCTGTTCGGCTTCTTCAGCAGCTGGGCGAGCATCGCGGTGTAGCCGCTGCTCTTGTACGTCCGGGTTTGGAAACCGATGAGCGCCCCGAGGCACTTGTCGTCCGACAGCGTGTTGCCGGGGCCCGGGTCCGTCATCTCGGTGACGTTGTGGTCGAGGATGATCCCGGTGGTGCCGACCAGGACGTTGATCTGGTCGACCGGAAGCAGGAGCGAATCCAGTTGTGCGGGAGCCACTGTCGGGGCGGCGCCGCTGGTCGCTGCGCTCGTGGTGGAGGGAGCGGCGGTGGTCGTCGTTGGGGAGGCGTCGGGCGGGGGATCACCGGACTTTTCGACCGCCAACCACACCCCGGTGCCCGCGATCACCGCGACGACGAGCGCGAGGGCACCGATGACCAGCCCCAGCCGGCGCCGCGGTGGTGCGGGCGGCGCCCATGGCGCGACGGGTGGAGTCGCGAACCACGCCGGATGCGGCGGTGCGGGCTGGGCCCGAAACTGCTGCGCGCTCGGCGGCGGCGCGAAATGTTGGCTGTGCTGGATCAGCTCGGTCGCCTCGCGTTGGTCCGGGGCGCTCAGCGCGTGCAGGGCCGCTTTCGCGAGATCGCCTGCGGTCGTGTAGCGGTCGTTCGGATCCTTGGCCATCCCGCGGGCGATGACCTCGTCGAACGCCGCCGGGACGGCGGCATTGCGCTGGCTCGGGCGCGGGACCGGCTCCACTAGGTGTGCGGCCATCAGGCTGCTGAGGCTGGTCGTCTGGAAAGGTCTTGTGCCCGTGAGGCATTCGAAAAGCAGGCAGGCCAGGGAGTAGATGTCGACGCGGTAAGTGGGGTCGTCGTTGCCGAATCGCTCGGGCGCCATGTAGCTCCAGCTGCCTATGGCGGCACCGGTTTTGGTCACCCGCTCGTCGGTGGCCGCGGCGGCGATGCCGAAGTCGACCAGGTAGGCAAAGTCGCCCTCGGCGAGCAGGATGTTCTCGGGTTTGATGTCGCGATGAATGACCCCGGTGCGGTGCGCGGCATCGAGGGCGGCGGCGACTTGTTCGACAATCGCGACCGCGCGCGGTGGCGGGAGCGGCCCGCTGCGGCTCAGCACCTTCCCCACGTCGCGCCCCTCGATGAGGCGCATGTCGATGAACACTTGACCGTCCACCTCGCCGAAATCGTGAATCGGCACGATGTGCGGTTCCTGTAGCCGGCCCGCGGTCCGGGCCTCGCGTTGCATGCGCCGCCGAAATGAGTCATCCGAACTCACTTGCTCGGACATCAGCTTGAGCGCCACCACGCGGTCCTTGACGGTGTCGTAGGCCTCGTAGACCTCGCCCATCCCGCCGCGGCCCAGCAGGCGGCGCAGTTGATACGGCCCAAATCGGCTCCCGATCCTCGAACCGGGCTGCGTTTCACTCATCGACGTCCCCCGACGCTAAGCCAGCCGCCCTAGTCCTCATCCGTGTGCATCGACTCGCGGATCTCGGCCAATCGTTCGGCCGCGGCGCGCTCGCGCTCGTCGTATTGCTCGGCGACAGTGCGGCCTTCGGGCGATTCGGCGTCCAGCTCCGCGTCGCCCAAGGATGTCGCGTAGCGGTTTTCGATCTTCTCGCGGACGGATTCGAAGGTCGGCACACCGGCGTTGTCGTACCCAGGATCGGGTGGGGTTGGTTCGTCGGGCATGGAGGCCACGCTACTAAAGGCCCGCCCGCCGCTCGCGCTCCAGATAACGCACCATCTGCTCCCAGTACACCAGCGTCAACGCCATCTGAACGGCGATAGCCGCCGCCGCGGGCAGCAGGCGACGGCGGCGCGCGGCGACGACGGCAGCCAGCGCGGCCACCGATGTCAGGGCGCTGACCACCATGGCGGCGTCCCGGGGGCGCCGGCCGATCCACAACTCCTCGCCCAGCATCGCCCGCGTCGACCACGCCCGCTCGTGCGCCGGCCTGCCGAAAACGAACGGGTTGACGGCCAGCCACAGCCCGATCCACGCCGCATGGCTCCAGCGCCGCGTCCACGGTGGCACCAGGATCAGCGGGGTGCTCGCCCAGCGGGTCCAGGCGCTCCACGGATTGCAGTGCCGCGCAAAGATCGCGCGCCGGACCCGCGCAACGGAAAACACCGGCGGGCTACCGCCTGGCGGGCGAATGGTCGGCCGGGACGATGACCGGGGCGGTGGGTGCGGGCGGGGCAGCGCCGGGCAACGCGGTCCGCGGGATTCCCGGCGTGCCCAGCCGGCCGGCCAGCCACGGCAGCGCGGCGGCGAAGACCCGGTCGGCGAACGGCCAATCGTGCTTACCCGGCTGCGCCAGCACCGCGCAGTCGATCCCGTTGGCGCGCCCGAGCGCGCACAGCGAGTAGGCGGCCGCCGTCTGGTTGCCGGGGTCGGCGGCCGCTTCCCGGCCGGCGAGACGGATCGCGCCGCTGTCGGTCATCATCGGGTCGTGGCGCGGTGCGGGCGGGCCGTCGGAGGAGATGGCGAACCAGCCGGCGACGTCGCTATAGGGCCCGTGCCGGCTGATCACCGTGGTCGGGTCGAATGCCGCCCACGCGTCGGCGTTTCCGCCGAAGAGCCGCGCGATGGTTTGGGTCTTGTTTCCGGCGTTGGGGAAGAAGTCGCCGGCGACGTCGACGAACGCGCTGAACATGTCGGGGTGCATGACGGTCAGGTCGACCGCGCAGGTGCCGCCCATCGACCAGCCCGCGACGCCCCAGTGCGACCGGTCGCCACTGACGCCGAACTTGGAAACCATGTACGGTACAACGTCTTTGGTCAAATGGTCGGCGGCGTTACCGCGGACACCGTTGACGCATTCGGTGTCGTTGTTGAAGGCCCCGCCGGAGTCGACGAAGACCAGCACCGGGGCCTTGCCGTTGTGGGCGGCCGCGAAGTCGTCGATCGTCTTGACCGCGTTGCCCGCGCGGGTCCAGTCGGCCGGCGTGTTGAACTGGCCGCCGATCATCATGACCGTCGGCAGCGCCGGCGGCGGGCTGCTGGTGAACCACTCGGGCGGCAGATAAACCAGCTCGCCGCGGTGCTTGAAATGAGAGCCGTCAGACGGGATCACCACCGGAACCACGCTGCCGTGCGGTGGCCGCGCCCGTTTGGCGGCCATCGCGGTGACGGTGGCCGGGTCGGTCTGGTCGGGCAGGGGACCGGAGGTGATCTGGTTCCACGCGGCCTGCACCGTCGGGAAGTAGCCGACCCATAAGTTGAGCACCAGCGCGGCACACAGCGCGCACAACGGCACGGCCAGCAGGCCTGCCCCGCGCCGCCAGCGGCGAGCGCCGCGCCACCCCAGGACCAGCACCGCCGCCGCCGTGCCGGTCAACGTGATCCAGAGCCACAGTGCCGCCGGCGCGGGTTCGTCGGACAGGCCGCGGTCGACGATGTACCAGTGCGTCAGGTAGGCCACGGCAGCGCCGGCCAGCGCAGCCGCCGGCAACCACACGGTCCGCCAGCGACGCGACCGCCAGCCGACGGCCAGGGTCAGCACGACCGCGGTGACCACCTGGATCGTGGTGGGCACCCAGCCGTGCATCAGCGAGGTGTGACTACTTGCCAGCAACTGCGTCGTGGCATTGATCGTCGACGCGGTCACGGCATTCATTGTGATCCATTGTTAACCGGCCTGGAACATATTCACCGAATGTTCGCCATCGGCCCGCCCGCGCGTCGCGGGCCGCCTAATGGGGCTTGGCCAGCGGAAATGGCAGGGTTTCGCGGATGCTGCGGCCGGTTATGAGCATGACGAGCCGATCGATGCCCATGCCGAGCCCCCCGGTGGGCGGCATCGCGTACTCCATGGCCTGCAGGAAGTCCTCGTCGAGCTCCATGGCCTCGGGGTCGCCGCCGGCGGCCAGCAACGACTGCTCCTGCAGGCGACGGCGCTGCTCCACCGGGTCGGTGAGCTCGCTGTACGCGGTCCCCAGCTCGACCCCCCAGGCCACCAGGTCCCACCGCTCGGCGACGCCGCGCCGGCTGCGGTGCGGCCGGGTCAACGGCGAGACGGACGTCGGGAAGTCGATGTAGAAGGTCGGCCGCTCGGTCCGGTCCTCGACCAGGTGCTCGTAGAGCTCCAGCACCACCGCGCCGGCGTCCCACTGCGCCCGATACGGAATGTGGGCGGCGTCGGACAGTTTGCGCAGAACGGACAACGGGGTGTCGGGATCGATGTGTTCCCCGAGCGCCTCGGACACCGCGTCGTGCACGGTCTTCACCGGCCAGGGCCCGGAGATGTCGACCGGTTGGAGGCGGCCCTCGGCGCCGGGCCGCAGCACGGTCTGCTCGCCGTTGGCGGCCTGCGCGGCGTTTTGAATGAGCTCCCGGCTGCCGTCGACCCACGCCATGTAGTCGGCGTGCGCCTGGTAGGCCTCGAGCAACGTGAACTCCGGGTTGTGGCTGAAGTCGACCCCTTCGTTGCGGAAGGCCCGGCCCAGCTCGAACACCCGCTCCACGCCGCCGACGCACAACCGCTTCAGGTACAGCTCCGGCGCGATCCGCAGGAACAGGTCCATGTCGTAGGTGTTGATGTGGGTGACGAACGGCCGGGCGGTGGCTCCACCGTGGATCTGTTGCAGGATCGGCGTCTCGACCTCGATGAACCCCTTGGCGAACAACGTTTCCCGGACGGAACGCAGGACGCTGCTGCGGGCCGTGACCAGCTCGCGCGACTCGGGATTGACCGCCAGGTCGACGTAGCGGGTCCGCACCCGCGCCTCGGGGTCGGTCAGCCCCTTCCACTTGTTCGGCAGCGGCCGCAGGCACTTACCGATCATCCGCCAGTCTCGCACGATCAACGAGCGGGTTCCGTTCTTGGAAAAGCCCATGTGCCCGGCCATCTCGACCAGGTCGCCAAGGTCGATGGCCGCGGTGAAGTCCGCGGTGCGGCCCTGCTCCAGGCGTGAATTGTCCAGCAGCACCTGCAATTCGCCCGACCAGTCCCGCAGCTGGGCGAACAGCACCCCGCCGTAGTCGCGTATCCGCAATATCCGGCCCGCCACGGAGACCGTTTCCTGATCGTCGGCGTCCAGCGCCCGGGCGATGGTGTGGCTGGGCGGGGATCCCACGGGATAGGCGTCAATGCCGTTGCGCCGCAATATCTTCAGTTTGGCCAGGCGGACCCGCACCTGCTCGGGCAGGCGGGCCCTCGACTCCTCGAGTTCCGCGTCGTCGCGCCGTTGTTGTAACTCGCTGACGTCGGGCGCCGAGCCGTCGTGGTGCAGCAGGCCCGACTCCGCCAGCCTGGGCGGCACGGCGGGGTGATGGCCGGTGTGCACCTTGTCGCGCCGGGTGAACGGCAGCACCAGGAAGCCCTCGGCGATAACCGAGGCGACGCCCACCCGGGGGATCAGGCGCGCGTCCTCGTAACAGGCGTAGCGCGGAACCCATTCCGGTTGGTATTTCATGTTCGACCGGTACAGGGTCTCCAGCTGCCACCATCGCGAGAAGAACAGGAGCAGCCCCCGCCACAGCCGGGCGACCGGGCCTGCGCCGAGTTGCGCGCCCTGTTCGAACGCCGAGCGGAACATCGCGAAGTTCAATGAAATGCGGCTGATGCCAAGGGTTTCGGCGGTCAGCGCGAGCTCGCTGACCATGAGCTCGATGGTGCCGTTGGGGGATTGCGGCGAGCGGCGCATCAAGTCCAGGGAGACCCCGGTGGTTCCCCAGGGGACCAACGACAGCATCGCCACGACGGCGCCGTCGCGGTCCAGCGCTTCGACCAACAGGCAGTCCCCATCCGCCGGATCGCCCAGCCGGCCCAGCGCCATGGAGAATCCGCGCTCGGTCTGGGTGTCGCGCCAGGCGTCGGCGCGGGTGATCGTCTGGGCCATCTCCTCGGCCGAGATGTCGCGGTGCCGGCGGATGCGCAGGGTCAACCCTGCCCGGCGCGCCCGGGTCACGGCCTGGCGCACCCCGCGCATGTCCGGACCGGACAGCCGGAAATCTGCGGTTCGCAAGATCGCCTCGTCGCCCAACTCGAGCGCGTTCAGCCCCGCTTCCCGATAGACGCGCGCCCCCTGCGTGCTGGCGCCCATGACGCCCGGCGCCCAGCCGTACGCCTGGCACAGGCCCAGCCACGCGTCGATGGCCTGCGGCCACGCCCGCGGGTCGCCGATCGGGTCGCCACTGGCCAGGCAGACGCCGACCTCGACGCGATAGGTGATGGCGGCGCGGCCGCTCTGCGCGAACACCACCGACTTGTCGCGGCGGGTCGCAAAGTATCCGAGCGAGTCGTGCTTGCCGTAGAGCTCGAGGAGCCCGCGGATTGCCGACTCGTCCTCACCGGTGAGCGCGTTCTCGGCGCGCTGGGATTGGAAGAGCACGATGGTCGCCAGGATCAGCGCCAGCGCCCCGAACAGGCCGAAGATCGCGTTGAGGAACACGTGCGGCTTGCCGGTGAACAGGTCCGGATCGGCCAGGGCGAATCCGACCACCCGGTTGGCCACGTAGGGCAGGCGGTCCGGGCGCGCCAGCGTTCCGGGCCACAACTCCACCAGGCCCCAGGAGACCAGGATGCCGACCACGTCCCCCGCGACCAGCACCGCGGCCGCCTTGACCATGGCGCCCTTGCGGACCTTGGCCCAGAACTCCCGGTACGCCAGCACCAGCAGCACGATCGCCACGATGTGCACCGCGAACCCGAGGTTCTCCCCGAAGGTTTCGGCCGCGGTGTTGTCGCCCGCGGCCATGTCGGCGACGTTCAGGCCGGCGGAAAGGATCATCTGGCCGAGCAACACCAGCCAGGCGATCCGTTTCCGGGCGGTCAGGGCCGCGGCCAGCAGTGCGAGCACGAACGACCACGCGATGCTGGTGTCGGGGAAGTTGAACAGGTAGTTGTTGATGAACTCGCGCGGGACCTTGATCATCCACCGGATCGCCGGGGACACGCTGGCCAGCAGGGACACGGTGGCGATGACGCCCACGATCCACCCGGCCGCCGCCGGTACCCAGCGATACCGGGATTGCGACCGGCCGCGAGCCCCCGAACGGGACCCCGAGCGAGATGAAGCGAGTGTCACAGACCGCGAGGATATGCCCTCAATCCGTGAAAAGCTTGGCGAAGCGCGAAGAGGGGCTGGCAATAATCGGTCCGGTCGCGCAAGCGTGCTCGTGCGCGCCGGACGGGGGTCGGGGGCGAAGTGCAAAAAGCCGCCCCGTGGCTGCTAAACTAGCGTCCGCGACCATCCCGGCGAAGGCCAGGAACAGCAAGTGGAGTCCCACTCCCACCGCGTGCCACGAAGTTTCCTTCAAGGCTTGGCGGTCCGGTCACAGGCATCGCGCATGTCTGTTCCGCGAGCAAACGCGGGCGGCTTGACCAGTTGCAAGCCGTGATCGGTCGGCATTGGGCCCTGCTATTGCAGGGCTTTTCTGCTGGTGGTGTGGTGTTTCCGCCGCTGACTCCCGACCGAGGCCTTGGCCGTGAGCGCAGGATATCTATAAGCCCAACAAGGGAGGCCCCATCAGCACTGAGACCCGCGTCAACGAGCGCATCCGCGTACCTGAAGTCAGATTGATCGGCCCCGGGGGAGAACAGGTAGGCATAGTGCGCATCGAAGACGCACTTCGCGTCGCCGCGGACGCCGATCTCGACCTTGTCGAAGTCGCCCCGAACGCCAGACCCCCGGTCTGCAAGATCATGGACTACGGCAAGTTCAAATACGAGGCGGCGCAAAAGGCGCGCGAATCCCGCCGCAACCAGCAGCAGACCGTCGTCAAAGAGCAGAAACTGCGACCAAAGATCGACGATCACGATTACGAGACCAAAAAGGGTCACGTAATCCGCTTCCTGGAGGCGGGTTCGAAGGTGAAGGTCACCATCATGTTCCGCGGACGTGAGCAGTCGCGCCCCGAGTTGGGTTACCGCCTGCTGCAGCGGCTGGGCGCGGACGTCGCCGAATACGGCTTCGTCGAGACGTCCGCCAAGCAGGACGGCCGCAACATGACGATGGTGCTGGCCCCGCACCGCGGCGCGAAGACTCGGGCCAGGGCGCGGCACCCCGAAGGCCCGGGGGACGGCGAGGCATCGGACGCCGACGCGGGCGCCGACACCCCTTCACCCAACTGACCTTCAGACCAAATAGCGAGATTCGAGAAGTAGAGGAAACATGCCCAAGGCCAAGACCCACAGCGGGGCTTCGAAGCGGTTCCGGCGCACCGGAACCGGCAAGATCCTGCGCGAAAAGGCGAACCGTCGGCACCTGTTGGAGCACAAGCCGTCCACCCGGACTCGCCGGCTGGAAGGCCGCACGACCGTGGCGGCCAACGACACCAAGCGGATCAACAAGCTGCTGAACGGCTGACCTTCAACAAGCCGTGCGCCGGCCCGTCGGTGCCGGCACCCGACCCATTTACTTTGCACGTTACTTTTCAGAGAGCAGGAACCCCATGGCACGCGTGAAGCGGGCGGTCAACGCCCACAAGAAGAGGCGCAGCATTCTCAAGGCCTCGAAGGGCTATCGCGGCCAGCGCTCGCGGCTCTACCGCAAAGCCAAAGAGCAGCAGCTGCATTCGTTGAACTACGCCTACCGCGACCGCCGCGCGCGCAAGGGCGAGTTCCGGAAACTGTGGATCTCGCGGATCAACGCGGCGGCGCGCGCCAACGACATCACCTACAACCGGCTGATCCAGGGTTTGAAGGCCGCCGGTGTGGAAGTGGACCGCAAGAACCTCGCCGACATCGCGATCACCGATCCCGCGGCGTTCACCGCACTGGTCGACGTCGCCCGGGCCGCACTGCCCGAGGACGTCAACGCACCCTCGGATTCCGGAGAGGCCGCCTAAACCGGCTTCCGGGTGCAGGTGCTGACCGAACGTTCGGCCCGGGTCGCCGCGGCGGTCAAACTGCATCGCCACGTCGGCCGGCGGCGGGCGGGGCGATTCCTGGCCGAAGGCCCCAATCTGGTGGAGGCGGCGGCCGCCCGCGGTCTGGTCCGCGACGTCTTCGTCACCGAAGCCGCGTCGCAGCGTTATGCGGCTTTGCTTGGCGCGCAGCACTGTCCGGTCCATCTGGTCAGCGAGCGGGCCGCAAAGGCGCTGTCCGACACCGTCACCCCCGCCGGACTGGTCGCCGTCTGCGAAACGCCGGCGACCGGCCTGGCGGACGTGCTGTCCGGTTCGCCGCGGCTGATCGCGGTCGCCGTCGAGATCAGCGAGCCGGGCAACGCCGGCACGGTCATTCGCATCGCCGACGCCATGGGCGCACAGGGTGTGATCCTCGGCGGGCACAGCGTCGACCCGTACAACGGCAAGTGTCTACGCGCCTCGACCGGCAGCATCTTCTCGATTCCGGTGGTCGCCGCGCCTGACGTGGCCGCCGCGCTGGGCGCCGTGCGCGCCGCGGGGCTGCAGGTGCTGGCGACCACGGTCGACGGCGAGACGCGCCTCGACGATGCCGCGGCGCTGCTCGCCAGGCCGACCGCGTGGTTGTTCGGCCCCGAAGCGCAGGGTCTGCCAACCGAAATCGCGGCGGCGGCCGATCACCGCATGCGCATCCCGATGGCCGGCGGTGCCGAGAGCCTGAACGTGGCCTCCGCCGCGGCAATCTGCCTCTACCAGAGCGCGCAGGCGCTGGGCATGTTCAAGCGGCCCTGACGCGACCCCGGGCGGGCCGCAGACCCGCCAGCGACAGCGTCCCGTGCACCAGCGAGCCGGCGCGCTCAATGAGGGCCTTCGCGGGGTCGAGCGGCGACCGCGGACGGGGAGGGAAGTAATGCATGGGCAGGCCGCGGCGGTCGCGGGGCGGCGCCATGAACGGCGGAGCCTCCACCAACGGCGCGTTGCCGGGTAGCCGCCCCTCGGCCCGGCGGTACGCGGCCAGCGCCCGGGGGTGCAGCCGAATCTCGTCGGGAACCGCCAGGAAGGCCAGTTCGACGAACTTGCCGAACAGGCGCAGCAGCACCTCGTCGCCGGGCGTCCAGCGCATGCCGGCCTTTTCGCGAACCGCTGGCTCGAACAGGCCCGCCGCGATCCAGCGCTGGCCCGCGACCAGCGGCCTGAACATCTGGTCCCAGATCGGTGTCGGCATCAGCACGAATTTCGGCTTGGGGATCCGGATTTGGAAGATGTCCAGCGTCGCCCGGTTGATTTCCAATTCCTCGCGGCAGACCCGATCCCAGTACTCCTGGAACTCCTCCCACGAGGTGGGCACCGGTCGCATGCTCATCCCGTACATCCGATACCACCGCACGTGCTCGTCGAACAGCTGGCGCTTCTCCGCCTCCGTCAAGCCCCCGCAGAAGTACTCGGCCACCTTGATCACCAGCATGAAGAAGGTGGCGTGGGCCCAGTAGAAGGTTTCGGGGTTCAGCGCGTGATACCGGCGGCCGTACGCGTCGACGCCCTTGATGGTGTGGTGGTAGCTCTTGATCTGCCGCCCCGTCTGGGCAGCCCGGTCGCCGTCGTAGACGACGCCCATGATCGGGTACACCGAGCGGGCCACGCGCTGCAGGGGCTCGCGCAGCAGGATCGAATGCTCCTCGACGCCGGCGCCCAGCTCCGGATACATGTTCTGGATCGCGCCGATCCAGACGCCCATCATTCCCGTGCGAAGGTCGCCGAAGTACTTCCAGGTGAGGGAATCGGGTCCGAGCGGATCGTCGGATGTCGTTGGAATGGCAGTCATCTCGGCCTCCTCGGCTCACGATAACTTTGACAACGCGCGTTGTCTACGATTTCGGCCGCGCGCGCCGGCGGGTGTTATGCGGCGTCCATAGCGGTGTGGCATCGCTGTGATCAGGCGATACGTTGCGAGCTGTGACACAAACCGTGGGGCCTTCGTTGCCCGGCTCCGCCGGAACCAAATAACCTGGCCAGGTGGAACTCGCGCGTCGCGACTCGGACTCGGGCGAGCCCGATTCGCCACCGCCTTCCGCGGTCTCGGCGCACGGCGCCTCGCAGTGGTTGCACAACCGGAATCACAGTCCCGGCGCGGTGGCGTTCATCCGCCGGGCGCGGCGTCTGCTACCCGGCGATCCCGAGTTCGGCGACCCGCTGTCCACGGCCGGCGAGGGTGGACCGCGCGCCGCGGCGCGAGCCGCCGACCGGCTGCTGGGGGACCGCGACGCGGTGTCGCGTGAGGTCAGCCTCGGGCTGTTGCAGATGTGGCAGGCGCTGACCGAGTCGGTCGCCCGACGTCCCGCGAATCCCGAGGTGACGTTGGTGTTTACCGACCTGGTCGGCTTCTCGTCGTGGTCCTTGCAGGCCGGTGACGAAGCGGCGCTCACCCTGCTGCGACAGGTGGCGCGGGCCCTCGAGCCGCCGCTGCTGGACGCCGGTGGCCACATCGTCAAACGGATGGGCGACGGCCTGATGGCCGTCTTCGGCGATCCCACGGTCGCGGTGCGGGCCGTCCTGGCCGCCAAGGGGGCGCTGAAGTCGGTCGAGGTGGCGGGCTACACGCCGCGGATGCGGGTCGGGATCCACACCGGTCGGCCCCAGCGGTTGGCCGCGGACTGGCTCGGCGTCGACGTCAACATCGCCGCTCGGGTGATGGAACGGGCCACCAAGGGCGGGGTCATGGTGTCAGGTTCGACACTCGACCTGATCGCCCAGAGCGAACTGGACGCGATGGGCGTCGTCGCCAAACGTGCACGTAAACCCGTGTTTGCGGGCAAGACCCCGGGCGTCCCGGCCGACTTGGCGATATATCGTTTGAGGACTCATAGGGAGTTGACAGCGCCCGATCACACTTCCGAAACAAATTAGCCGACATAATGGATGCAATGTTTGGGGGCATCTTCGCCCGGCTCGCCCGGGTCCAGTTCACGGTGGGATACGTGGCGGTGCTGCTTGCCGTCAGCGGTGCCATCCTGGCGCTCGGGCCGCACGCGCACGACGTGCTGGTCGAGCGGGCCAGCACCAACCTGCACAACCTGGCCCATGGCCACGTGGGCACGCTGCTGGGCAGCGCCCTGGTCGTCGACGCCGGTCCGCTCTACTTCTGGTTGCCGTTCCTCACCTGCCTGCTCGCGCTTGGCGAGTTGCACCTGCGCACCATCCGGCTGGCGGTGGCGTTCCTCGTCGGGCACATCGGCGCGACGCTGCTCGTGGCCGCCGCCCTGGCCGCCGCGGTCGAGTTCGAGTGGATGCCCCTGTCGATCACCCGGGCCAGCGATGTCGGGATGAGCTACGGCGCCCTGGCGGTGCTCGGGGCGATGACGGCGGTGATCCCGCAGCGCTGGCGGGCCGCCTGGGTCGGCTGGTGGGTGGCGGCCGGGATGGCCTCGGCGATCATCGGCGGCGATTTCACCGATGCCGGTCACACCGTCGCCGTGGTGTTGGGCGTGCTGGTCTCCGCCCGGCTCCGCCAGCCCATCCACTGGACGCCGGTGCGCATCATGATGCTGGCCGCTTCTTCGGGCTTCGGCTTTCTGCTGCTGGCCCACCACTGGGGAACGATGGCCGCGGCGCCCGCGTTCGGCGTGCTGGGCGCGCTGGCCGCGCACAAGCTCGTGCGGTTCGTCACCGGGCGCAGCGCGGTGCTGGCCGAGCACGCGCTGACCGGTCCGCAGCCCGTCACAACCGGCTAGGCCAGCCGTCCGCCGTTAGTCCGAAGCGCCCGCCGGGGTGCACGCACCGCATCACTATGATCGGCACTTGCCGCTGGGCAAGCTTCTTTCCCAGCCCCTCATCAGCAAGGAGAGTGTCGCCGCGTGGGTGCTCAGCCCGTCGACCTGTCACCGGACGCCTTGGCCGCGGCGGTCGGCGCCGCCCGGGAGGCGATCGCGCGCGCCGGCGATCTGGACGCGCTGGCGCGCGTGAAGACCGAGCACCTCGGTGACCGCTCACCGCTGGCGCTGGCCCGCCAGGCGCTGGGCAGCGTCCCCAAGGACGAGCGGGCCGACGCCGGCAAGCGGGTCAATTCCGCGCGAACCGAAGTGCAGCGCAGCTACGACGATCGCCTGGCGGCACTGCGCGCCGAACGCGACGCGGCGGTGCTGGCCGCCGAGGGCATCGACGTCACGCTGCCGTCGAGCCGGCAGCCGATCGGCGCCCGGCACCCGATCACCCAGCTCGCCGACCACATCGCCGACACCTTCGTCGCGATGGGGTGGGAGCTGGCGGAGGGGCCGGAAGTCGAGACCGAGCAGTTCAACTTCGACGCCCTCAATTTCCCCGCGGACCACCCGGCGCGCAGC
Source organism: Mycobacterium sp. 852002-53434_SCH5985345 (assembly GCF_001667155.1). Lineage (NCBI taxonomy): Bacteria > Bacillati > Actinomycetota > Actinomycetes > Mycobacteriales > Mycobacteriaceae > Mycobacterium > Mycobacterium sp. 852002-53434_SCH5985345. The sequence continues at coordinate 41,312 of NZ_LZIE01000058.1, read as the reverse complement.
GAGCAGGACACCTTCTACATCGCGCCGGACGACTCCCGGCAGCTGCTGCGCACCCACACGTCGCCGGTGCAGGTGCGCACCCTGCTGGCCCACGAGCTGCCCGTCTACATCATCTCGATCGGCCGCACCTTCCGCACCGACGAGCTCGACGCCACCCACACTCCGGTCTTCCACCAGGTCGAGGGGCTGGCGGTGGACCGCGGTCTGTCCATGGCGCATCTGCGGGGCACCCTCGACGCGTTCGCCCGGGCCGAGTTCGGCCCGGAGGCGCGCACCCGGATCCGCCCGCACTTCTTCCCGTTCACCGAGCCCTCCGCCGAGGTCGACGTGTGGTTCGTCGGCAAGAAGGGCGGCGCCGGCTGGGTGGAGTGGGGCGGCTGCGGCATGGTGCACCCAAACGTGTTGCGGGCCGCGGGGATCGACCCGGACGTCTACTCCGGGTTCGCGTTCGGCATGGGCCTGGAACGCACCCTGCAGTTCCGCAACGGCATACCCGACATGCGCGACATGGTCGAGGGCGATGTCCGGTTCTCGCTGCCGTTCGGGGTGGGTGCCTGATGCGCATCCCCTACAGCTGGCTGCGGGAAGTGGTAGCGGCGGGCTCGCCGGGCTGGGACGTCGCCCCCGGCGATCTCGAGCAGACGCTGGTGCGCATCGGCCACGAGGTCGAGGAGGTCGTCACCCTCGGCCCGGTCGACGGACCGCTGACCGTGGGGCGGGTGACCAGCATCGAGGAGCTCACCGGCTTCAAGAAGCCGATCCGTGCCTGCCGGGTAGCGGTCGGCGACGGCGTGGAGCGCGACATCGTCTGCGGGGCAACGAATTTCGTTGTCGGTGATCTGGTGGTCGTGGCGTTGCCCGGCACCACGCTGCCGGGCGGGTTCGCCATCACGGCGCGCAAGACCTATGGCCGCGACTCGGACGGCATGATCTGCTCGGCGGCCGAACTCGGTTTGGGTGCCGACCATTCCGGGATCCTGGTGCTGCCGGCCGGCACGGCCGAACCGGGCGCCGACGGCGCCGCGGTGCTGGGATTGGACGATGTGGTCTTTCACCTGGCGATCACCCCCGACCGGGGCTACGGCATGTCGGTGCGCGGGCTGGCCCGCGAGATCGCCTGCGCCTACGACCTGAACTTCGTCGACCCGGCCGACGTCAAGCCGTTGCCGGCCGAAGGGGAGGCGTGGGCGCTCACGGTGGACGCCGAGACCGGCGTGCGCCGGTTCGCCCTGCGGCCCGTCACCGGCATCGACCCCGCGGCGGTGTCGCCGTGGTGGTTGCAACGGCGGCTGCTGCTGGCCGGTATCCGCGCGACGTCGCCGGCGGTGGACGTCACCAACTACGTGATGCTCGAACTCGGTCACCCCATGCACGCGCATGACTGCGACCGCATCTCCGGAGGCCTGGTCGTACGGTTCGCCCGGCCCGGCGAGACGGTAATCACCCTGGACGACGTCGAGCGCCGGCTCGATCCGGCCGACGTCCTGATCGTCGACGACCGGGCGACCGCGGCGATCGGCGGCGTGATGGGCGCGGCGAGCACCGAGGTGCGCGCCGACTCCACCGACGTACTGCTGGAGGCCGCCGTGTGGGACCCGGCGGCGGTATCGCGGACCCAGCGCCGGTTGCACCTGCCCAGCGAGGCCGCCCGGCGCTACGAGCGCGGGGTGGACCCGGCCATCTCGGTGGCCGCACTGGACCGCTGCGCGGCGCTGCTCGTCGAGATCGCCGGGGGAGCGGTGGCGGAGAAGCTGACCGATTGGCGGGGCGACCCCCCGACCGACGACTGGTCGCTCCCCCCGATCCGGATCCCCGCCGACCTGCCCGACCGCGTCGCCGGCGTGGCCTACCCGCCCGGCGCGACCGCGCGACGCCTGACGCAGATCGGGTGTCACGTGGCCCCGGAAGGTGGGGCCGGCGGGGCCTTGACGGTGACGCCGCCGAGCTGGCGACCCGACCTGTTGCAGCCCGCCGACCTCGTCGAGGAGGTGCTGCGGCTGGAGGGGCTGGAGGCCATCCCGTCGGTGCTGCCCGCGGCCCCGGCGGGCCCGGGCCTCACCGCGGGGCAGAAGCGTCGCCGCGCCATCGGCAGATCGCTCGCGGAATCGGGATACGTCGAGATCCTGCCGACGCCGTTCCTGCCCGCCGGCGTGTTCGACCTGTGGGGCCTGCCGGAGGACGACCCGCGACGCGCCACCACGCAGGTGCTCAACCCGCTGGAGGCCGACCGTCCGCACCTGGCCACCACGCTGCTGCCCGCGCTGCTGGAAGCGTTGGTGCGCAACGTATCCCGCGGGCTGGTGGACGTCGGGCTGTATGCCCTGGCGCAGGTGGTGCAACCGACCGAGCAGACCCGCGGCGTGCAGCCCATTCCCGTGCACCGCCGGCCGACCGACCATGAGATCGCCCTGCTGGACGCCTCGCTGCCCCGACAGCCGCAGCATGTCGCGGTGGTGCTGGCGGGCCTGCGCGAACGCCGCGGCCCCTGGGGGCCCGGCCGCCGGGCGGAAGCCGCCGACGCGTTCGACGCGGCGCGCATCATCGCCCGCGCCAGCGGCGTCGAGGTGAGCCTGCGGGCGGCCCAGTGCCTGCCCTGGCACCCGGGCCGGTGCGCCGAGGTGCTCGTCGGGGAGACCGTCGTCGGTCACGCCGGGCAACTGCACCCTGCCGTGATCGAGCGGTCCAACCTGCCGAAGGGCACCTGCGCCGTCGAACTGAACCTCGACGCGATCCCCATCGTCCAGGCGCTGCCGGCGCCCAGGGTGTCGCCGTTCCCGGCCGTCTTCCAGGACCTCAGCCTGGTGGTGCCCGCGCACGTGCCCGCCCAGGCCGTGGCCGACGCCGTCCGGGACGGCGCCGGCGAGCTGCTGGAAGACCTGCAACTTTTCGACGTCTTCACCGGCCCGCAGCTCGGGGATGACCGCAAATCGCTGACCTTCGCCCTGCGTTTCCGTGCCCCGGACCGCACGCTGACCGAGGACGACGCCAGCGCGGCCCGCGATGCCGCGGTGCGACGCGCCGCCGAGGCCGTCGGCGCCGAACTGCGCGGCTAGCGACCCGCGTTGGAATGGATTTGCAAAGCAATGCATAACCATGCAGAATCGGCTGAATGGCCGACGTATTGAGGGTGGCGATCGCCGGGGCCAGCGGTTATGCGGGCGGTGAGATCCTGCGGCTGTTGCTCGGGCATCCGGCCTACGCCGACGGGCGCCTCGCCATCGGTTCGCTGACCGCCGCGACCAGCGCCGGCAGCACGCTCGGCGAGCACCATCCGCACCTGACGCCGTTGGCCCAGCGGGTGGTCGAGCCCACCGAACTCACCGTGCTGGCCGGCCACGACGTGGTGTTCCTGGCTCTGCCGCACGGGCATTCGGCGGCGCTGGCCGATCAACTCGGTCCCGACACCCTGATCATCGACTGCGGCGCCGACTTCCGGCTCACCGACGCCGGCGCCTGGGAACGGTTCTACGGCTCCCCGCACGCCGGCAGCTGGCCGTACGGGCTGCCCGAACTGCCCGGCGCGCGGGAGCGGTTGTGCGGGGCGCGCCGCATCGCCGTCCCGGGTTGCTACCCGACCGCGGCGCTGCTGGCGTTGCTGCCCGCGATGGCCGAGGACCTGATCGAGCCCGCGGTCACGGTGGTCGCCGTCAGCGGCACCTCCGGGGCCGGCCGCGCCGCCAAGACCGATCTGCTCGGCTCCGAGGTCATCGGATCCGCGCGGGCCTACAACATCGCGGGTGCCCACCGGCACACCCCCGAGATCGCCCAAGGCCTGCGCGCCGTCACCGACCGCGACGTCACGGTGTCGTTCACCCCGGTGCTGATCCCGACCTCGCGCGGCATCCTGGCCACCTGCACCGCGCGTACCCGTACCCCGCTGTCGCAGTTGCGGGCCGCCTACGAAAAGGCTTACGACGCTGAACCTTTCATTCACCTTCTGCCCGAGGGCCAGCTGCCCCGCACCGGATCGGTGATCGGCAGCAACGCGGCGCACCTGGCCGTGGCGGTAGACGAGGCCGCGGGGACGTTCGTGGCAATCGCCGCCATCGACAACCTGGTCAAGGGCACGGGCGGCGCGGCGGTGCAGTCGATGAATCTGGCGCTGGGATGGCCGGAGACGCAAGGCCTTTCGGTGGTCGGGGTCGCACCGTGACCCGCATCGAGGCGCGCCTGGTGCGCGAACAGGGCGTCACCGCGCCGGCCGGGTTCCGGGCCGCCGGTATCGCCGCCGGCATCAAGGCGTCGGGCAACCGCGACCTGGCCCTGGTTTTCAGCGAGGGGCCCGACTACGCGGCGGCCGGCGTGTTCACCCGCAACAAGGTCAAGGCCGCGCCGGTGCTGTGGACCCAGCAGGTGCTGACCACCCGGGCGCTGCGCGCGGTGATTCTCAACTCCGGCGGTGCCAACGCCTGCACCGGCCCGGGCGGCTTCCAGGACGCCCACGCCACCGCCGAGGCGGTCGCGGCCGCGTTGTCCGACTGGGGCACCGAGACCGGCGCCGTTGAGGTCGCGGTCTGCTCCACCGGGCTGATCGGCGACCGGCTGCCGATGGACAAGGTGTTCGCTGGGGTGCGGACCATCGTGCAGGACATGGCCGGCGGGCTCAGCGGGGGCGACGAGGCCGCCCGCGCGATCATGACGACCGACACGGTGCCGAAACAGGTTGCGCTGCACCACCCGGGCAACTGGACGGTCGGCGGGATGGCCAAGGGTGCGGGGATGCTGGCGCCGTCGCTGGCCACCATGCTCTGCGTGCTCACCACCGACGCGGCCGCCGAACCGGCCGCGCTCGACCGCGCGCTGCGCCGCGCCGCCGCGCGCACCTTCGACCGGCTCGACATCGACGGCAGCTGTTCGACCAACGACACGGTGCTATTGCTGGCCTCCGGGGCGAGCGGGATCGCCCCCGCGCAGGCCGATCTCGACGACGCCGTGCTGCGGGTGTGCGACGACCTGTGCGCGCAGCTGCAGGCCGACGCCGAGGGGGTCACCAAGCGCGTCACCGTCACCATCACCGGGGCCTCCTCCGAGGATGAGGCGCTGACCGCCGCCCGGGTGATCGCCCGCGACAGCCTGGTCAAGACCGCGGTGTTCGGGTCCGACCCGAACTGGGGCCGCGTGCTGGCCGCCGTCGGCATGGCGCCGGTCACGCTCGATCCGGATCGGATCCGGGTGTCGTTCAACGGCTTTGCCGTGTGCGTCGACGGGGTCGGGGCGCCGGGCGCGCGCGAGGTGGACCTGTCCGGCGCGGACATCGACATCACCGTCGACCTGGGCGTGGGTGACGGCTCCGCGGCCGTGCGCACCACCGACCTGTCGCACGCCTACGTCGAAGAGAACTCGGCATACAGCTCATGACCATCAACACGCAACAGCTGCCGACCGCGGTCAAAGCGCAGGTGCTGGCCGAAGCGCTGCCCTGGCTCAAGCAGCTGTACGGCAAGATCGTCGTCATCAAGTACGGCGGCAACGCCATGACCGACGACACGTTGCGGCACGCCTTCGCCGCCGACATGGCCTTCCTGCGCAACTGCGGCGTCCACCCCGTCGTCGTGCACGGCGGCGGCCCGCAGATCACCGCCATGCTGCGGCGCCTCGGCATCGCGGGCGACTTCAAGGGCGGGTTCCGGGTCACCACACCCGAAGTGCTCGACGTGGCGCGGATGGTGCTGTTCGGCCAGGTGGGCCGCGAACTGGTCAACCTGATCAACGCGCATGGCCCCTACGCCGTCGGCATCACCGGCGAGGATGCGCAACTGTTCACGGCCGTGCGGCGCAGCGTCACCGTGGACGGCGTGGCGACCGACATCGGCCTGGTCGGGGACGTCGAGCGGGTCAACACCGCCGCCGTGCTGGATCTCATTGCGGCGGGCCGTATTCCGGTGGTGTCGACCCTTGCCCCGGACGCCGGGGGTGTGGTGCACAACATCAACGCCGACACCGCCGCGGCTGCACTCGCCGAGGCCCTGCGGGCCGAAAAGCTGTTGATGCTCACCGATGTCGAGGGTCTCTACACCAGCTGGCCGGACCGCGAATCGCTGGTCAGCGAAATCGACACCGCCACACTCGCGCAACTGCTACCCACGCTGGAGGCGGGCATGATTCCCAAGGTCGAAGCGTGCCTGCGGGCCGTGACAGCGGGCGTGCCGAGCGCGCACGTGATCGACGGCAGGGTCGAACACTGCGTGCTGGTGGAGCTTTTCACCGATGCGGGCACCGGCACCAAGGTGGTGAGCCAATGAGTGAATCCGAAGCGATAAAGCAGCGCTGGGAAGCCGTGATGATGAACAACTACGGCACCCCGCCGCTGGCGCTGGCCAGCGGGGACGGCGTCGTGGTCACCGACGTGGACGGCAACACATACCTGGACCTGCTCGGCGGCATCGCGGTCAACGTCCTCGGCCATCGCCATCCCGCGGTCATCGAGGCCGTCACGCGGCAGATGGCGACGCTGGGTCACACCTCCAACCTGTATGCGAGCGAACCGGGCATCGCGCTGGCCGAGGAGCTGGCGGCGCTGCTGGGCTCCGACAAGACCGGCGCGCCGACGCGGGTGTTCTTCTGCAACTCGGGAACCGAGGCCAACGAGGTGGCGTTCAAGCTGTCGCGGCTGACCGGACGCACCAAACTCGTTGCCGCGCAGGGCGGTTTCCACGGCCGCACCATGGGCGCGCTGGCGCTGACCGGTCAGCCGAGCAAGCGGGCGCCGTTCGAGCCGCTGCCGGGTTACGTCACGCACGTGCCCTACGGCGACGCGGAGGCGCTGGCGGCCGCGGTCGACGACGCCACCGCCGCGGTGTTCCTCGAACCGATCATGGGGGAGGGCGGCGTCGTCGTCCCGCCCGAGGGCTATCTGACCGCCGCGCGCGAGATCACCGCGCGGCACGGCGCGCTGCTGGTCCTGGACGAGGTGCAGACCGGGATGGGCCGCACCGGAGCGTTTTTCGCTCATCAGCACGACGGCATCACCCCGGACGTCGTGACCATGGCCAAGGGGCTGGGCGGCGGGCTGCCCATCGGCGCGTGCCTGGCCGCCGGGCGGGCCGCGGACCTGATGGCGCCCGGCCTGCATGGCAGCACATTCGGCGGCAACCCGATCTGCGCGGCGGCGGCGCGGGCGGTGCTGCGGGTGATCGCCGACGAGGACCTGGTCCGGCACGCCGACGTGCTGGGCAAGTCGGTGCGCCACGGCATCGAATCCCTGAACCACCCGATGATCGACCACGTGCGCGGACGTGGCCTGCTGCAAGGCATGGTGCTGACCGCGCCACGCGCCAAGGAAGCCGAAAATGCCGCGCGGGCAGCCGGTTTCCTGGTCAACGCCGCCGCACCCGACGTCATCCGGCTGGCACCACCGCTGATCGTCACCGAAGCCCAGCTCGACAGTTTCGTCGCTGCGCTGCCGGGCATCCTGGACAGGCTCGCTGAATGATCCGGCACTTTCTGCGCGACGACGACCTGTCGCCCCAGGAGCAGGCCGAGGTGCTGCAGCTGGCCGCCGACCTGAAGGAGGACCCGTTCAGCTGCCGGCCACTGGAGGGGCCCCGCGGCGTCGCGGTGCTCTTCGACAAGAACTCCACCCGCACCCGGTTCTCCTTCGAGGTGGGCATCGCCCAGCTCGGCGGGCACGCCGTCGTCGTCGACGCCCGCAGCACGCAGCTGGGCCGCGACGAGACGCTGGGCGACACCGCGCGGGTGCTGTCCCGTTACGTCGAGGCCATCGTGTGGCGGACGTTCGAGCAGGACCGGCTCGAGGCCATGGCCGAGGCGGCCACCGTGCCGGTGATCAACGCGCTCTCCGACGAGTTCCACCCCTGCCAGGTGCTCGCCGACCTGCAGACCATCGCCGAACGCAAGGGATCGCTTGCCGGACTGCGGATGTCCTACTTCGGCGACGGCGCCAACAACATGGCCCACTCGCTCCTGCTCGGCGGCGTGACCGCCGGTATGCACGTCACCATCGCCGCGCCGGACGGCTTCGCCCCCGCCCCCTCGTTCACGGCGGCCGCGCGCGAGCGCGCCGAAACCACCGGCGGCTCGGTCACCCTCACCACGGACGCCGACGCGGCCGCGGCCGGTGCCGACGTCCTGGTGACCGACACGTGGACGTCGATGGGGCAGGAAGACGACGGCCTGGACCGCCTAACCCCGTTCCGGCCCTTCCAGGTCAACCAGCGGCTGCTGGGCCTGGCCGACCCGGAAGCCATTGTGCTGCACTGCCTTCCGGCGCACCGCGGTGCCGAGATCACCGACGAGGTGATGGACGGGCCGGCCAGCGTGGTGTGGGACGAGGCCGAGAACCGGCTGCACGCCCAGAAGGCGCTGCTGGTCTGGCTGCTGGAGCGGCGCTCATGACCCGTAGCAAGACCACCCCCGAGACCACCCGGGCCGGCCGGCAGGACCGCATCGTGGCGATCCTGTCGTCGGCGTCGATCAGCAGCCAGAGCGAACTGGCGGCCCGGCTGGCCGACGAGGGCATCGAGGTCACCCAGGCCACGCTGTCACGCGACCTCGAGGAGCTGGGCGCGGTGAAGCTGCGCGGCGCCGACGGCGGCGTGGGCGTCTACATCGTTCCCGAGGACGGCAGCCCGGTGCGCGGCGTCTCCGGCGGCACCGCTCGGCTGTCCCGGTTGCTGAGTGAACTCCTGGTCTCCGCCGACGCCAGCGCCAATCTCGCGGTGCTGCGCACCCCGCCCGGCGGCGCCAACTATTTGGCCAGCGCGATCGACCGCGCGGCGTTACCGTACGTCGTCGGCACCATCGCCGGCGACGACACGGTCTTCGTGGCCGCTCGAGAGCCGATGACCGGCGCCGAGCTGGCCCGCACCCTGGAAGAGCTCACCTAAAAAAGGAGATTGGTTCATGTCAGATCGCGTCATTCTGGCGTATTCCGGCGGTCTGGACACCTCGGTCGCGATCAGCTGGATCGGCAAGGAGACCGGCCGCGAGGTGGTGGCGGTGGCGATTGACCTCGGCCAGGGCGGCGAGGACATGGAGGTCGTCCGCCAGCGGGCCCTGGACTGCGGTGCGGTGGAGGCCGTCGTCGTCGACGCCCGCGACGAGTTCGCCGAGGGATTCTGCCTGCCCACCATCATGAACAACGCGCTGTACATGGACCGCTACCCGCTGGTGTCGGCCATCAGCCGGCCGCTGATCGCCAAGCACCTGGTGGCTGCCGCGCGCGAGCACGGCGGCAGCATCGTCGCGCACGGGTGCACCGGCAAGGGCAACGACCAGGTCCGTTTCGAAGTCGGATTCGCTTCGCTGGCACCGGATTTGGAGGTGCTGGCGCCCGTCCGCGACTACGCATGGACACGGGAGAAGGCGATCGCGTTCGCCGAGGAGAACGCCATCCCGATCAACGTCACCAAACGCTCGCCGTTCTCCATCGACCAGAACGTGTGGGGTCGCGCGGTGGAAACCGGCTTCCTGGAACACCTTTGGAACGCGCCCACCAAGGACATCTACGCCTACACCGAAGATCCCACCATCAACTGGAACACCCCCGACGAGGTGATCGTCGGGTTCGAGCGCGGGGTCCCGGTATCGATCGACGGCAAACGAGTGTCGGTGCTGGCCGCCATCGAGGAGCTCAACCGGCGCGCCGGCAGTCAGGGGGTGGGGCGCCTGGACGTGGTCGAGGACCGGCTGGTGGGCATCAAGAGCCGCGAGATCTACGAGGCGCCCGGCGCCATGGTGCTGATCACCGCGCACACCGAGCTCGAACACGTCACGCTCGAGCGCGAACTGGGCCGCTTCAAGCGCCACACCGACCAACGCTGGGCCGAGCTGGTCTACGACGGGCTCTGGTACTCGCCGCTGAAAACCGCGCTGGAAGCGTTCGTCGCCAAGACCCAGGAGCACGTCTCGGGCGAAGTGCGAATGGTGTTGCACGGCGGCCACATCGCCGTCAACGGCCGGCGCAGCGCGCAGTCGCTCTACGACTTCAACCTGGCCACCTACGACGAGGGCGACAGCTTCGACCAGTCGGCCGCGAAGGGCTTCGTCTACGTGCACGGGTTGTCGTCCAAGATCGCGTCCCGCCGGGACCTGGCAGCCGACGAAGCGTGAGCACGCGCGAGGGGTCGTTGTGGGGTGGGCGGTTCGCCGACGGCCCGTCGGACGCGTTGGCCGCCCTGAGTAAGTCCACGCACTTCGACTGGGTGCTGGCCCCCTACGACATCGTCGCCTCGCGGGCCCACACCGTGATTCTCTTTCACGCGGGCCTGCTCACCGAGGAGCAGCGCGACGGGCTGCTGGCCGGCCTGGACAGCCTCGCCGAGGACGTGGCCGACGGCAGCTTCACACCGCTGGTGACCGATGAGGATGTGCACGCCGCGCTGGAGCGCGGGCTGATCGATCGCGTCGGCCCCGACCTGGGCGGCCGGCTGCGGGCCGGGCGCTCGCGTAACGACCAGGTGGCCACCCTGTTCCGGATGTGGCTGCGCGACGCGGTGCGCCGGGTCGCGGCCGGGGCGCTGGAGCTCGTGGCCGCGCTGGCGGGCCAGGCCGCCGAGCACCCGAGCGCGATCATGCCGGGCAAGACGCACCTGCAGTCCGCGCAGCCGGTCCTGCTGGCCCACCACCTGCTCGCGCACGCGCACCCGCTGCTGCGCGACGTCGACCGCATCGTCGACTTCGACCGGCGCGCCGCGGTGTCCCCGTACGGCTCGGGGGCGCTGGCCGGCTCGTCGCTGGGACTGGACCCGGACGCCATCGCCGCCAAGCTGGGTTTCGCGGCGGCCGCCGACAATTCCATCGATGCGACCGCCGCCCGGGATTTCGCCGCCGAGGCCGCGTTCATCTTCGCGATGATCGCCGTGGACACCTCGCGGCTGGCCGAGGACATCATCCTGTGGAGTTCGACGGAGTTCGGCTACGTCAGGTTGCACGATTCCTGGTCCACCGGCAGCTCGATCATGCCGCAGAAGAAGAACCCGGACATCGCCGAGCTGGCCCGCGGCAAGTCCGGGCGGCTGATCGGCAACCTGGCCGGGCTGCTGGCGACCCTGAAGGCCCAGCCGCTGGCCTACAACCGCGACCTGCAGGAGGACAAGGAGCCGGTGTTCGACTCGGTCGCCCAGCTGGAGCTGGTGCTGCCGGCGATGGCCGGCCTGGTGGCCAGCCTGTCGTTCGACGTCGAGCGGATGGCGGCCCTGGCCCCGGCGGGCTACACGCTGGCCACCGACATCGCCGAATGGCTGGTGCGGCGGGGCGTGCCGTTCCGGGCCGCGCACGAGGCCGCCGGGGCCGCCGTGCGCGCCGCCGAGGGCCGCTCCGTCGGGCTCGACGAGCTGACCGACGACGAGCTGGCCGCGATCAGCCCCGAGCTGACACCGCAGGTCCGTGAGGTATTGACGATCGAGGGCTCGGTGTCGTCGCGCGACCGGCGGGGCGGCACCGCGCCGGTTCGGGTCGCCGAGCAGCTCGAAGCCGTCCTGGCCGAGTCCGAGGAGCTCAAAGCGCGGCTCGGCGGCAGGGAATGAAGGACTTTGGTTTCTGTGCCGGGCGGTGGCATGCCGACTAAACTGCCCGCAGGAAGTGATCCGGGTGAACATTTCGGCCCTGATCTTCGTTGTCAAGGGGTGGGTCCATTGAGCGTCGTCGCGGGCGTCTCCGGCGCTCTGCCGCCGTATCGCTACTCCCAGCGCGAGCTCACCGACTTCTTCGTCAGCGTCCCGGAGTTCGAGGGCTACGAGGACATCGTCCGGCAGTTGCACGCCAGCGCGAAGGTCAACAGCCGGCACCTGGTATTGCCGCTGGAGCGATATCCCAGCCTGACCGACTTCGGCCTGGCCAACCGGATCTTCATCGAAAACGCGGTGAACCTGGGCTGCGAGGCCCTCTCGGGCGCGCTCGACGAGGCCGGCCTGCGGCCGCAGGACCTGGACGTGCTGATCACCACGACGGTCACCGGCCTCGCCGTACCCTCCCTGGACGCCCGGATCGCCGGGCGCCTGGGGCTGCGCGAGGACGTGCGCCGGGTGCCGCTGTTCGGCCTGGGCTGTGTGGCCGGGGCCGCGGGCGTGGCCCGGCTGAACGACTACCTGCGGGGGGCGCCCGACGCCGCCGCGGCCCTCATCTCGGTCGAGCTCTGCTCGCTCACCTATCCCGGCTACAAGCCGACGCTGCAGGGCATGGTCGGCAGCGCGCTGTTCGCCGACGGGGCCGGCGCCGTGGTCGCCGTCGGCGAGCGGCGCGCCGAACAGGTGGGCGCCGCCGGGCCCGCCATCCTCGACTCGCGCAGCACGCTCTATCCCGATTCCCTGCGGACCATGGGCTACGACGTCGGCGCCGCCGGGTTCGAGCTCGTGCTGGCCAAGGACCTGGCGCAGGTGGTCGAGGAGCACATCGAGCGGGACATCACGGGGTTCCTCGGTGCGCACGGGCTGACGACGACCGACATCGGGGCCTGGGTGAGCCATCCCGGCGGTCCGAAGATCATCGACGCGATCAACGCGAGCCTGAGCCTGCCGCCGGACGCCCTGGAACTGACGTGGCGTTCGCTGGGTGAGATCGGCAATCTCTCGTCGGCGTCGGTGCTGCACGTGTTGCGGGACACCCGGGCCAAGCCGCCACCCAGCGGGAGCCCCGGCTTGATGATCGCGATGGGTCCGGGATTCTGTTCCGAACTCGTGTTGTTGCGCTGGCACTGAGCTAAGGCATCGCCTCTTGTACCCCGTGTTTTCTCGCTTAGGCCGTGTCCCGTGAGCAGCAACCCCGAGGACCTCGTCCGGGCACTCCGCGCATCGCTGAAGGAAAACGAGCGGCTGAAGCGCGAGGCCCGCGAATACCTTGCCGCGGCAACCGAACCCGTGGCGGTGGTCGGGATGGGTTGCCGGTATCCCGGGGGTGTGGATTCCCCGGAGGCCCTGTGGCAGATGGTTGTCGAGGGCCGCGATGTGGTCTCCGATTTCCCCGCGGACCGCGGCTGGAACCTGTCGGGCCTGTTCGATCCCGACCCCGACACGGTGGGGAAGTCCTACGCCCGGTGCGGCGGCTTTCTGGCCGACGTGGCCGACTTCGACGCCGCGTTCTTCGGCATCGCGCCCAGCGAGGCGCTGGCGATGGACCCTCAGCAACGCTTGTTGTTGGAGGTGTCCTGGGAGGCGTTGGAGCGGGCCGGGATTGACCCCGCCGACCTGCGGGGCTCGGCGACGGGCGTGTTCGCCGGCATCTTCCACGGCTCGTACGGCGGCCAGGGGCGGGTGCCGGGACACCTGGAGCGCTACGGCCTACGCGGGTCGACGCTGAGCGTGGCCTCGGGCCGGGTGGCCTACGCGCTGGGTTTGGAAGGTCCGGCCGTTTCGGTCGACACGGCCTGTTCGTCGTCGTTGGTGGCCATGCATCTGGCGGCCCGGTCGCTGCGCGCCGGCGAATGTGACCTGGCGCTGGCCGGCGGCGTGACGGTGATGGCGACGCCGGCGATGTTCATCGAGTTCAGCCGGCAGCGGGCGCTGGCCCCCGACGGGCGGTGCAAGGCCTACGCGGGCGCCGCCGACGGGACGGGTTTCTCCGAAGGCGTCGGCGTGCTGGTGCTGGAAAGGCTTTCCGACGCGCGTCGTTCGGGGCATCCGGTGCTGGCGCTGCTGCGCGGGTCGGCGGTCAATCAGGACGGCGCCTCGAACGGGCTGGCGACGCCCAACGGGCCGTCGCAGCAGCGGGTGATCCGCGCCGCGCTGGCCGATGCGCGGCTGCGCACGGCCGATGTGGATCTGGTGGAGGGGCACGGCACGGGCACCACCCTCGGGGATCCGATTGAGGCGCAAGCGGTTCTGGCGACGTATGGGCAGGACCGGCCGGCGGACCGGCCGCTGTGGCTGGGGTCGATCAAGTCCAACATGGGCCACACCTCGGCGGCCGCGGGCGCGGGCGGCGTGATCAAGATGGTGCAGGCGATCCGACACGGCGTGATGCCCAAGACGTTGCACGTGGATGTGCCCACGCCGCATGTGGATTGGTCGGCGGGGGCGGTGTCGCTGCTGACCGAGGCGCGGGAGTGGCCGGCGCAGGACCGGCCGCGCCGCGCGGGGGTGTCGTCGTTCGGGATCAGCGGCACCAACGCCCACGTCATCGTGGAGCAGCCGCCGCTGGAGTCCCCCGCACCCGCGGGTGATGACGCGCCGGCGCCGTGGGTGCTGTCGGCCCGGTCGGCCGACGCCCTGGCCAACCAGGCGGCCCGGCTCCTGGCGCGGGTGAGCGGCGACCCGGATCTGCGGACGGTCGATGTGGCGTGGTCGCTGGTTTCGACGCGGTCGTTGTTCGAGCACCGGGCCGTGCTGGTGGGCGCGGACCGCGAGCGCCTGCTGGCGGAGCTGGCCGGGGTGGCCGCCGGCGCACCGGGCGCGGGCGCGGTGGTGGGCCGGGCGCAGCCGGTGGGCAAGGCGGTGTTCGTGTTTCCCGGGCAGGGCTCGCAATGGCTCGGCATGGGAGCCGAATTGCTGGACAGTTCACCGGTTTTCGCCGAACACCTGCAGCGCTGCGAGAAGGCGCTCGCCGAACACGTTGAGTGGTCGTTGGTCGACGTTCTCCGCGGGGCGCCGGGTGCGCCCGGGTTGGACCGGGTGGACGTGGTGCAGCCGGCGCTGTGGGCGGTGATGGTGTCGCTGGCCGAGCTGTGGCGCTCGGTGGGTGTGGTCCCCGACGCGGTGATCGGTCATTCGCAGGGCGAGATCGCGGCGGCCTACGTGGCGGGTGCGCTTTCGCTGGAGGACGCAGCCCGGGTGGTGGCGCTGCGGAGCCGGCTCCTGGTGGGGTTGTCGGGTGCGGGCGGCATGGTGTCGCTGGCCTGCGGCCTGGCCCGCGCCGAGGAATTGATCGCCGAGTGGGGCGATCGGCTGAATGTCGCTGCCGTCAACGGTGTTTCCGCGGTGGTGGTGTCCGGCGAGGTGGACGCGCTCGACGAGTTGATGCGGCACTGCGAGGCCGGCGGCGTGCGCGCCCGCAGGATCGACGTCGACTACGCCTCCCACTCCCGGCACGTCGACGCGATCCGCGCGGAGTTGGCCGGGGCGCTGGCCGGCATCGCGCCGCGGTCGTCCCCGGTCACCCTGTTCTCCACCGTGACCGGTGACCCGCTGGACACCGCGGGCCTGGACGCGGACTACTGGTACCGGAGCATCCGGCAACCGGTCCAGTTCGAACGGGCGGTGCGCAATGCGTGCGACGCCGGGTATGGCGTGTTCGTCGAATGCAGCCCACACCCCGTGCTGCTCGCCGCCGTCGAGGAGACGGTGGCCGATTGCGGCAGCGACGCGTTCGTGGTCCCGTCACTGGGCCGCGACGACGGTTCGCTGCAACGGTTTTGGCTCTCTGCGGGCCAGGCCCACGTGGCCGGAGTGCCGGTGGACTGGCGGGCCGACATTGCCGGTCTCGGCGGACGGCGCGTGGACTTGCCGACGTACGGGTTTGTGCGGCAGCGATTTTGGCTACCGGGGGGATCGACGGGTTCGGGCGACGTGGCCACCCTGGGGCTGGCCGGCGCGCGGCACGCCCTGCTGGGCGCGGTGGTGCAGCGGCCCGATTCCGGTGGGGTGGTCCTGACGGGCCGGCTGTCGACGGCCGCGCAGCCGTGGCTGGCCGACCACGCGGTGGGCGGCACGGTGTTGTTCCCCGGTGCGGGATTCGTGGAACTGGCCATCCGCGCCGCCGACGAGGTCGGTTGTGCGGCGCTCGAGGAGCTGACGTTGTCGGCCCCGCTGGTGTTGCCGGCGGCGGACGGCGTGCAGGTGCAGGTGGTTGTCGGCGCCGCCGCCGAATCGGGGCAGCGCGAGCTGTCGGTGTATTCGGCCGGCGCCCAGTCGGACTGGGTGCTGCACGCCCAGGGCCTGGTGCGCCCCGCGGCGGTGCCACCGGCCGGGGATCTGTCGATGTGGCCGCCGGTGGGGGCGACGCCGCTGGACGTGGCCGACGCGTACGCGCGGCTCGCGGAGCGGGGCTACGAGTATGGCCGGGCCTTCCGCGGGCTGCGGGCGGCGTGGCGTCGGGGCGACGAGATCTTCGCCGACGTCGCGCTGCCGGACGACGCAGGCGCGCAAGACGGTGGCTTCGGCATCCACCCGGTGTTGTTGGACTCCGCGCTGCACGCGCTCGGTGTCGCCGCCGGGCAGGGCCAGACCGTGTTGCCGTTCTCCTGGCAAGGGGTGTCGTTGCACGCGTCGGGCGCATCGCGGGCGCGGGTCCGGCTGGCGCCCACCGGCGCCGGAGCGGTGTCGGTGGAATTGGCCGACGGCGCCGGGCGGCCGGTGTTGTCGGTGCGCTCGTTGGCGATGCGCCCCGTCTCGGCCGAGCAGCTGTCGCTCGCGACCGCGCCCGCCGAGGGGTTGTTCGAGGTGGCGTGGTCACCGATAGCGTTGACCGGCAACGACATCGATCACGACGCCACGCTGTGGGAGTCGGGCACCCACGGCGGCGATATGGTGCGGTCGGTGCACGCGGCCACCACCGAGGCGTTGGGCGAGCTGCAATCGTGGTTGCGGGACGAGGGGTCCGGGACGCTGGCGGTGCAGACCCACGGGGCGGTCGCGCTCGCCGGTGAGGACGTCGCGGACCTGGCCGGTGCGGCGGTGTGGGGGCTGGTGCGGTCGGCCCAGGCCGAGCATCCGGGCCGGGTGGTGCTCATCGACTCCGACGGATCGTTGGACACCCGCGCGGTGATCGGCTGCGGCGAACCGCAATTGGCGATCCGCGCGGGTGTGGCCTACGCCGCCCGGATGCGGCCGGCGCGGCGGGGAGCGGTGCTTCGGCTGCCGTCGGGCGGCTGGCGCCTCGACGCCGGCGGCGGGGGCACGCTGGAGGACCTGGTGGTCAGCCCGTGCCCACGGGTGGAACTGGAGGCCGGGCAGGTCCGCGTGGCGGTGGCCGCGGTCGGGGTGAACTTCCGGGATGTGTTGGTGGCCTTGGGCATGTATCCCGGCGGCGGACGGTTGGGGGCCGAGGGCGCAGGCGTGGTCGTCGAGGTCGGCCCCGGCGTGACGGGGCTGACGGTCGGCGATGCGGTGATGGGGCTGCTGAGGGTGGTCGGTTCCGAGGCGGTGGTGGATCAGCGGTTGGTCACGCGGGTACCCGAGGGCTGGTCGCTGGTCACGGCCGCGGGAGTGCCGGTGGTGTTCCTCACCGCGCTCTACGGGTTGTCGGTATTGGCCGGGCTGCGCGCCGGCGAGCGGGTGCTCGTGCACGCCGCCACCGGGGGCGTGGGCATGGCCGCGGTCCAGCTGGCGCGGCACTGGGGCGCCGAAGTCTTCGCCACCGCGAGCCGCGGCAAGTGGGACACCCTGCGCGCGATGGGATTCGACGAGGACCACATCGGCGATTCGCGGACGCTGGATTTCGAGGAGAAGTTTTCGTCGGCCACCGGCGGCGCCGGGGTCGACGTGGTGCTCAACTCCCTGGCCGGTGAGTTCACCGACGCGTCGCTGCGGCTGCTGGCCCCCGGTGGGCGGTTCATCGAGATGGGCAAGACCGACGTCCGCGATCCGGACGTCATCGCCGAGCGATATCGGGGCGCGCGGTATTGCGCCTTCGACTTGTTGGAGGCCGGCGCCGACCGCACCGCGGCGATGCTGACGCAGATCGTCGGGCTGCTGCGGGATGGCGCCTTGACGCCGTTGCCGCTCAAGACCTTTGATGTGCGATGCGCCTCGGCGGCGTATCGGTTCGTCAGCCAGGCCCGCCACGTCGGCAAGGTCGCGCTGACCATTCCGTCGGGGCCCGGCGCGGTGCTGAGCGGGTGTGGCGGGCTGGCCGGGGGCAGCGTCGTGATCACCGGTGGCACCGGGATGGCCGGCTCGGCTCTCGCCCATCACCTCGTCCACCGCTATCGCGTCGCCCATGTAGTCCTGGCCAGCCGCGCCGGCGCTGAGGCCGCCGGGGTGGCAGAGCTGGTGGATGGCCTGCAGGAGGCCGGCGCCCGGGTGTCGGTGGTGGCGTGCGACGTCTCCGACCGCGACGCGGTCGCGGCGATGCTGGCGCAGATACCGGCGCAGTATCCGCTGCGCGGTGTGGTGCACGCTGCCGGCATCCTCGACGACGGGCTGGTCTTGTCACTGACCCCGGACCGGGTGGACGCGGTGCTGCGGGCGAAGGTGGACGGGGCCTGGCACCTGCACGAGCTGACTCGGGAGCTGGATCTGTCAGCGTTCGTGGTGTTTTCGTCGATGGCCGGCATCGTCGGCACCCCGGGCCAGGCCAATTACGCGGCGGCCAACAGTTTCCTCGACGGGCTGGTCGCGTATCGGCGATCGCACGGGCTTTCGGGCCTGTCGCTGGCGTGGGGCCTGTGGGAGCAGGCCTCGGCGATGACGGCACACCTCGGCGAGCGCGACAAGGCCCGGATGAGCAGGCTCGGCATCGCACCACTGTCCACCGAGCAGGCGCTGGAGTCGTTCGACGCCGCCATGCTGGTCGACGCGCCGGTGCTGATGGCCGCCCGGGTGGATCGGGTTGCCTTGTCCGACAACGCCGCCGCGCTGCCCCCGCTGCTGAGCGAGCTGGCCGCCCGCACCACCCGGCGCGTCATCGACGACGCCGATGCGACCGCCCTGATGACGGGTCTCACCGCGCGCCTGCACGGCCTGACCCCCGACGCGCGCCAGCGCGAGCTGATCGACCTCGTCTGCGGCAACGCGGCGACCGTGCTGGGCTTGCCCAACCCCGCCGACATCAACCCCGGGCGCGCATTCGGTGACCTGGGCTTCGATTCGCTCACCGCCGTCGAACTGCGCAACCGGCTGAAAACGGCCACCGGACTGACGCTTTCGCCCACGCTGATCTTCGACTACCCGACGCCGGCGGCGCTGGCCGCGCACCTGGGCACCCAGCTGGCCGGCGCGGGGGCGAGCGACCAGCCGGACCTGATGGCCCGCTTCACCGACATCACCCGGGAATTGCAGGCGCTACTCAGCCAGCCCGACTGGGCCGCAGGCGACAAATCGGCGCTGCGTGCCCGCCTGCACAGCCTCCTCGCGGCCCTGGGGCCCGCCGACCACCCCGCCCCCGAGGGCCTCGACGCCGACCTCGATGCCGCCACCGAAAGCGAACTCTTTGCCATCCTCGACGAAGAACTCGGCAACTGAGACCACGATGCCGGATACCACGCAGCACGTCGATTACCTGAAGCGCCTGACGGCGGATCTCAGGCGGGCGCGGCGACGCGTCTCGGAGCTGGAAGGCCGGCTGTCCGAACCGATCGCGGTGGTGGGCATGGCGTGCCGCTACGCGGGTGGGGTCGATTCGCCGGAGGCAATGTGGGAAATGGTGAACGAGGGGCGCGACGCGGTGTCGGACTTCCCGGCGGACCGCGGGTGGGATGTCGAGGGACTGTACGACCCGGACCCGGACGCGGCCGGCAAGATGTACACCCGCCAAGGCAGCTTCCTGCGCGACGCGGCGGACTTCGATGCCGGATTCTTCGGGGTCGGGCCCAGCGAGGCCCTGGCGATGGATCCCCAGCAGCGGCTGATGCTGGAGATCTCGTGGGAAGCGTTGGAGCGGGCCGGTATTGACCCGCTGGGGCTGCGCGGCTCGGCGACTGGAGTGTTCGCCGGTGTCATCCACGCCGGCTACGGCGGCGAGGTGAAGGGCGAGCTGGAGGGTTACGGACTGACCGGCTCCACCCTGAGCGTCGCCTCGGGCCGGGTGTCCTACGTGTTGGGCCTGGAAGGCCCCGCGGTGTCGGTGGATACGGCGTGTTCGTCGTCGTTGGTGGCCATGCATTTGGCGGCGCAGTCGTTGCGTTCCGGGGAGTGCGACCTGGCGCTGGCCGGTGGTGTGACGGTGATGGCGACGCCCGCCGCGTTCGTCGAGTTCAGCCGGCAGCGGGCACTGGCCCCGGACGGCCGGTGCAAGGTGTACGCCGGCGCCGCGGACGGGACGTCGTGGTCGGAGGGCGCGGGGGTCCTGGTGCTCGAGCGGCTGGCCGACGCGCGGCGGCTGGGCCATCCGGTGGTCGCGGTGCTGCGCGGTTCGGCGGTGAACCAGGACGGCGCCTCGAACGGACTGACCGCGCCCAACGGGCCGTCGCAGCAGCGGGTGATCCGCGCCGCACTGGCCAACGCCGGGTTGACCGCGGCGGACGTCGACGTGGTCGAAGGCCACGGCACGGGAACGGTTTTGGGCGACCCCATCGAGGCCCAGGCCCTGCTGGCGACCTATGGGCAGGACCGGCCCGCGGACCGGCCGCTATGGCTGGGATCGATCAAATCCAACATCGGTCACACGTCGGCCGCGGCCGGAGTGGCCGGGGTGATCAAGATGGTGCAGGCGATGCGGCACGGGGTGATGCCCCAGACGCTGCACGTGGATGTGCCGTCGCCGCACGTGGATTGGTCGGCGGGTGCGGTGTCGGTGTTGACCGAACCCCAGCCGTGGCCGGCGCGGGACGGGCATCGCCGCGCGGGGGTGTCGTCGTTCGGGATCAGCGGGACCAATGCCCACGTGATCGTCGAGCAGCCGCCGGCGGAGCCGGAACATGTTGCGCCGCATGGCGATCGCCAGGATGCGGTGATCCCGTGGCTGGTGTCGGCCCGGTCGGCCGACGCGTTGGCCGCCCAGGCGGGGCGGTTGCTGGCCCACGTCGAGGCCGAGCCGGACCTGCGTGCCGTGGACGTGGGCTGGTCGCTGGCCACCACGCGGGCGGCCCTGGAGCACCGCGCGGTGCTGGTGGGCAGCGATCGCGACACCCTGACGGCCGGGCTGGCCGGGGTGGCGTCCGGGGAACCGGGCCCCGGCGTGGTGATCGGGCGCAGCCGCCCGGTCGGCAAGCGCGCGTTCGTGTTTCCCGGTCAGGGGTCGCAGCGGCTCGGGATGGGACGGGAACTGTATCGGCGCTTTCCGGTGTTCGCCGAGGCCTTCGACGAGGCCGTGGCTGCGGTGGATGCCCATGCGCGGCTGCCGCTGCGCGACGTGATGTGGGGCACCGACCCGGAGTTGTTGGAGAGCACGGAATTTGCCCAGCCGGCGTTGTTCGTGCTCGAGGTCGCCCTGGCGGCACTGTGGCAGTCCTGGGGGGTGACCCCCGATGTGGTGATCGGCCATTCGGTGGGGGAGATCGCCGCGGCCTGCGTGGCCGGGGTGCTGTCGCTGGCAGACGCCGCGCGGGTGGTTGCGGCCCGCGGACGGTTGATGGCGGCGCTGCCGGCGGGCGGGGTCATGGTGGCGGTGACGGCCACCGAGGCCGAGGTCGCACCGTTGCTGAACGACAACGTGAGCGTCGCGGCGGTCAACGGTCCCGACGCGGTCGTGCTGTCGGGCGAGCGGGCCGCCGTGACGGCCGCGGCCGATCGGCTGGCCGACTGCGGGAGGCGGGTGCGGCGACTGGCGGTCTCGCACGCGTTCCACTCGCCGCTGATCGAGCCCATGATCGAGGAGTTCTCCGCGTTGCTGGCCGGGGTGTCGCCCGGTGCGCCGCGAATCGACTTGATTTCCAACGTGACCGGGCAATTGGCCGGACCCGGATACGGGTCCGCCGACTACTGGGTCGAGCATGTGCGCCGGGCGGTGCGGTTCGTCGACGGGGTGCGGTCGGCCGAATCGCTGGGCGCCGGTGCGTTTGTGGAGGTGGGGCCTGGCGCGGCGTTGACGGCCGCGGTGGAACAGTGCCTGGCGGCCGAGCCGGCCGTTTCGGCGGTGTCGATGGCCAAGGACCGCCCCGAAGTCGCGTCGCTGCTGCTGGCGGCCGGGCGGCTGTTCGCCTCCGGCGCCGACGTGGACTGGACCGCGGTGTTCGATGGCCTGGACGCGCACCGGGTCGGTTTGCCGACGTACGCCTTTCAGCGGCGCAGGTTTTGGCTGTCCGCCGATTCGGTGGGCGCCCGGGATACCGCGAGCCTGGGTTTGGTCGCCGCCGAGCATGCGCTGTTGGGGGCGGTGGTCGAGCGGCCCGATTCGGGCGGCGTGGTGCTCACGGGCCGGCTGTCGACGGCGGCTCAGCCGTGGCTGGCCGATCACGCCGTGACCGGGACGGTGTTGTTCCCGGGCGCGGGGTTCGTGGAGCTGATGCTGCGGGCCGGCGACGAGGTCGGCTGCCCGGTGATCGAGGAGCTGACGCTGTCGGCCCCGTTGCCGCTGCCGAGCAGCGGCTCGGTGCGCGTGCAGGTGGTGGTGGACACCGCCGGCGAGGTCGGATCCCGGGCGGCCGCGGTGTACTCGCAGGCCGGCCCGGAGTGGACGCTGCATGCCCAGGGTGTGTTGAGCCAAGCCTCGCCCAAGCCGGACGCCGATCTGTCGGTGTGGCCGCCGGTCGGTGCCACGGCCGTCGACGTGTCCGGCGCCTACGACGATTTGGCGGCGCGCGGCTACGGGTACGGCCCGGCCTTCCGCGGCCTGCGGAAGGTGTGGCGCCGCGGCGAAGAGACCTACGCCGAGGTCGAGGCCCCGCAGCACGCCGGTGTGACGGTGGGCGGCTTCGGGATTCATCCGGTGGTGCTGGACGCGGCCCTGCACGCATTGGGGGTCGCCGACGAGCGGGCCGAGACCGTCCTGCCGTTCTCCTGGCAAGGGGTGTGTCTGCACGCGGCCGGGGCGTCGCGGGTCCGGGTGCGGCTGGCGCCGGTGGGCAAGGGCGCCGTGTCGGTCGAGGTGGCCGACTCGTCGGGTTTGCCCGTGCTGTCGGTCCGCGAGCTGGTGACGCGTCCTGTCTCGGCCGCGCAGCTGTCGGCGGCCGCCGCGGCGCGCGCCGGTGGCGGCGAACTGCTGGAGGCGGTGTGGTCACCGGTTCCGTTGTCGGACAACGGCAGCGACGCGGCCCCCGAGGTTTGGCAGCCGCCCGCGAACGGCCCGGGCGTGGTCGGCTCGGTCCACGCCGCCACGCATGAGGCGTTGGGCGTGTTGCAGTCCCGGGGCGACGGGTCCGGACCGTTGGTGGTGCTGACCCGCGGGGCGGTCGCGCTGCCCGGTGAGGACGTGTCGGACCTGGCCGGTGCGGCGGTGTGGGGGCTGGTGCGGTCGGCGCAGGCCGAGCATCCCGGCCGGGCGGTGCTGGTCGACTCCGATGGGTCCGTCGAACTGGGATCCGTAATCGGCTGCGGTGAAACGCAATTGATCGTGCGGGAGGGCGTCGCCTACGGTGCCCGGCTGAAGCCGATCAAGGCGCACCCGGTGTTGCGGTTGCCCGAAGCGCCGTCGGTCTGGCGGCTTGCCGCCGGTGACGCCGGGACGCTGGAGGACCTGGCGGTGGTATCCGGGCCGCCGGCGCAACTGGCCGCCGGCCAGGTGCGGGTGGCGGTGGCCGCGGCCGGGGTGAACTTCCGCGACGTGCTGGTGGCCCTGGGCATGTATCCGGGTCTCGCGCAGCTGGGCGCCGAGGGCGCCGGACTGGTGACCGAGATCGGCCCCGGTGTCACCGATTTGGCCGTCGGTGACGCGGTGATGGGCATCCTGGGTCTGACGGGGTCGGAGGCGGCCGTCGATCGGCGGCTGGTGACCCGGGTGCCGCCGGGCTGGTCGTTCGCCGAGGCGGCCGGCGTGCCGGTGGTGTTCCTGACGGCGTTTTACGGGCTGTCGGACCTCGGCGGCCTGCGGGCGGGCGAGCGGGTACTGGTGCACGCCGCCACGGGCGGGGTGGGCATGGCGGCGGTGCAGCTGGCCCGGCATTGGGGCGCGGAGGTCTTCGCGACGGCCAGCCGCGGCAAGTGGGACACCCTGCGCGCCATGGGCTTTGACGACGACCACATCGCGGACTCGCGAACGCTGGACTTCGAGGAAAAGTTCTCCGCCGCAACGGGCGGCGCCGGTATGGACGTCGTGCTCAACTCGCTGGCCGGTGAGTTCACCGACGCCTCGTTGCGGTTGTTGAGTCGCGGCGGGCGCTTCATCGAGATGGGCAAGACCGACCTGCGCGACTCGGGCGCGATCGCGCAAACCTACCGCGCGTTCGATCTGATGGAGGCGGGCCCGGACCGCATCGCGGAGATGTCCGCGGAATTGCTGCGGTTGTTCGCGGCCGGGGCTCTGAAGCCATTGCCCGTCAAGGCCTTCGATGTGCGTTGCGCCGCCGACGCCTATCGGTTCGTCAGCCAGGCCCGCCACATCGGCAAGGTCGTGCTCACGATGCCCGACGGCCCCGACGGGCTGGCCGGCGGCACCGCATTGATCACCGGAGGGACCGGCATGGCCGGCTCGGCGGTGGCCCGTCACCTGGTCGAACGCTATCGCGTGCCGCACGTCATGTTGGTCAGCCGCGGCGGTGAGCGAACCGAAGGGCTGTCCGGGCTGGTCGCCGAGCTGCGCGAGGCGGGGGCCGAGGTGTCGGTGATCGGCTGCGATGTCGGCGACCGCGACGCCGTGGCGCGCCTGCTGGCACAGATACCGGCGCGTTTCCCGCTGCGCGGCGTGTTCCATGCCGCCGGGGTGCTCGACGACGCGGTGATCGCGTCGCTGACGCCGCAGCGCATCGACACGGTGCTGCGGTCCAAGGTCGACGGGGCGTGGCACCTGCACGAGCTGACCCGGGAGTTGGATCTGTCGGCGTTCGTGATGTTTTCGTCGATGGCGGGGATCGTGGGCGCCCCGGGTCAGGGCAACTACGCGGCCGCCAACAGCTTCCTCGACGCCCTGGCGGCGTACCGCCACGCCCACCGGCTGCCCGGCCTGTCGATCGCCTGGGGGATGTGGGAACAGGAGTCGGCCATGACCCGCAACCTCGGCGACCGCGACAAGGCGCGGATGAGCCGCGCCGGGCTGGTCCCGCTGTCCACGCGCCAGGCGCTCGACCTGCTCGACGCCGCGCTGCTGGCCGAGCCGCCCGTCGTCGTGGCCACCCGCCTCGATACCGCCGCGCTGGCGCACGCCGGCGCCGCGCTGCCGCCGCTGTTGAGCCAGCTGGCCACCCGGCGGGCGCGGCGGGTCCTCGACCCCACCGACATGGTGTCGCTGACGGGCCTGCGGGCGCGGCTCGAAGGCCTGGCCCCCGACCAGCGGCGGCGCGAGCTGGTGGAGCTCGTCTGCGCCAACGCCGCCACGGTGTTGGGCCACAGCACCGCGGACGTCAGCGGCGAGCAGGCCTTTCAAGACCTCGGCTTCGACTCGCTGACCGCGGTGGAGCTGCGCAACCGGCTCAAAATCGCGACCGGACTTACCCTTTCGCCCACGCTCATCTTCGATTACCCCACCCCGGCGGCCCTGGCCGAGCACCTCGACGGCCAGCTGACCACCGGGGCAAGCGGCGAGCCGCCCGACCGCATGGCCCGTTTCAACGACGTGGCCCGCGAATTGCAGACACTGCTCGGCCGGTCCGACTGGAGCCCCGGCGACAAGGCGCAGCTCGCCAGCCGGCTGGAGAGCCTGCTGAACACCCTCACCGGCCCGGCGGAAGTCCCCTACCCGCAGCACCCCGACGACCCGTTCGACGACGACATCGCCACCGCCACCGAAAGCCAGCTATTCGCCATCCTCGACGAAGAGATGGGCCCCTAGCATGACGGACGTCGCGGTCATCGGACTCGCCTGCCGATTCCCCGGCGCGGCAAGCCCGCGTGAGTTCTGGGATCTCATCCGCGAGGGCCGCGAGGCGACGCAACTGCCCGGGGACGTCGCGGAGTTCGACGCCGACTTCTTCAACCTCTCGCCGCGCGAGGCGTCCGCGATGGACCCCCGGCAACGATTGGCGCTCGAACTGACGTGGGAAGCCTTCGAGGACGCGTTCGTGGTGCCCGAAACGGTGCGCGGAACCGCGATTTCGGTGTACTTCGGGGCGATGGCCGACGATTACGCCGTCCTCACCCTGCGCGATATCGCCGACAACCTCGACCACCACTCGTTCGCCGGCATCAGCCGCGGGATGATCGCCAACCGGGTCTCGTATGCCTTCGGGTTGCAGGGGGCCAGCATGACCGTCGACTCCGGTCAGTCGTCCTCGTTGGTCGCCGTGCACCTGGCCTGCGAAAGCCTGCGCGCGGGCGAGTCGGCGCTGGCGATAGCCGGCGGGGTTCATCTCAACCTGGCCAACGAAACGGCAATGCTGGAACGAGAATTCGGCGCACTGTCGACGTCGGGACACACCTACGCGTTCGATCGCCGCGCGGACGGCTACGTCCGCGGCGAGGGCGGGGGACTGGTGCTGCTGAAGCCGCTGCCGAACGCCCTGCGGGACGGCGACCGCATTCACGCGGTCATCCGTGGCAGCGCGGTGACCAACTCCGGGCACAGCGCCGCCGGCCAGACGGTGCCCTCTGTTTCCGGTGAGGCCGACGTGATCCGGCGGGCGCTTGCCGCCGCCGGTCTGGGCAGCGCCGACATCGACTACGTCGAGGCCCACGGCACCGGCACCAAGGTCGGCGACGCGGTCGAGGCCCGGGCACTGGGTGAGGTGTTCGGTGCGCGCGAGCATCCGGTGCAGGTGGGGTCGGTCAAGACCAACATCGGCCACGTCGGGGGCGCCGCGGGAATCGCTGGCCTGCTCAAGACCGTGCTGGCCGTGCGGCATTCGGTGCTGCCGCCGAGCCTCAACTACGCCGAAGCGAATCCCGACCTCGAACACCTGCGGGTCAACGTCGACGCGCTGCGCTGGCCGGCGGCGGCCCGTCCGCGCCGCGCCGGGGTGTCGTCGTTCGGCATGGGCGGCACCAACGCGCACGTCATCGTGGAACAGGCTCCCGCGCAACCGGATCCGCCCGATGAGGTGCGTGACGGGTCAGTTGCGTGGGTGCTGTCGGCCCGCTCGGAGCAGGCCCTGGCCAACCAGGCGAGCCGGCTGGCGGAGCGGGTGGTCCACTCGGGGGTGACGGCGGCGGACGTGGGCTGGTCGTTGGCGACGACGCGTTCGGTGTTCGAGCATCGGGCGGTGTTGGTGGGCCACGATCGCGACGCGCTTGCGCGCGGCCTGGCCGGGCTGGCGGCCGGGGGACCGGCCCCCGGTGTGGCGGTGCGCAGGGCCGGACCGACGGGCCAGACGGCCTTCGTGTTCCCCGGCCAAGGCTCGCAATGGCCGGGAATGGGCCGCCAACTCCATCAACGGTTTCCGGCCTTCGCCCGGGCTTTCGACGAGGCCGCAGCGGCGATGGACGCCCACCTGCCGTCGCCGGTGCGCGACGTGATGTGGGGAGCCGACGCCGAGCTGTTGCAGGGCACGGAGTTCGCGCAGCCCGCGTTGTTCGTGCTCGAGGTCGCCCTGGCCGCCTTGTGGCGGTCCTGGGGCGTGACACCCGATGTGGTGCTGGGTCATTCGGTGGGGGAGATCGCCGCGGCGTGCGTGGCGGACGTGTTGTCGCTGGATGACGCGGCGCGCATCGTGGCGGTCCGCGGCGAATTGATGGCGGCACTGCCGGTCGGCGGGGCGATGGTGGCGGTGAGCGCCGGCGAGGCCGAGGTCGCGCCGCTGCTGAACGACGGCGTGAGCATCGCGGCGGTCAACGGCCCCAATTCGGTGGTCCTGTCCGGTGAGCGGGCCGCGGTGGGCGCCGTGGCCGACCGGCTGGCGGGCAGCGGACGGCGGACGCACCGGCTGGCGGTCTCGCACGCGTTTCATTCGGCGTTGATGGAGCCGATGCTCGAGGAATTCGCGCATCGGGTGGCCGACATCCAGCCGCGACAGCCACGAATCCGCTTGGTGTCCAACGTCTCCGGCGAGCCGGCCGGATCCGGCTACGGGTCGGCGCGGTACTGGGTCGAGCACGTGCGCCGGCCGGTGCGTTTCCTCGACGGCGTGCGCACCGCCGAGGCCCTGGGAGTGACGGCGTTCGTCGAGGTGGGTCCGGGCGGCGGGTTGAGCGCGGCGGTCGACCAGTCGCTGACCACCGAGCGGCCGCTCTCGGTGGTCACCGTGCCCAAGGACGCCCCCGAGATCGAATCGTTGCTCAACGCGGCCGGCCGGCTCTTCGCCGCCGGAGTGGGCGTGAGCTGGCCGGCCGTGTTCGTCGGCTCGCACGCGCGCCGGGTCGACCTGCCGACGTATGGCTTTGCCCGCCAACGATTCTGGCTCGGTGGGGAGCATAATGCGTTGCCCGCCAAGGCAACCCGGTCGCCGGGCCTGGCCGAACAATTGCACGCCCTGGGCCCCGCGGAGCAGCACAGCCGGCTTGCCGAACTGGTCTGCGAGCACACGGCCGCCGTGTCGGGGCATCCGGACGGCCGCGCCATCGACCGCCATCGTGCCTTCGCCGACCTCGGGTTCGACTCGCTGACCGGCGTCGAACTGCGTAACCGGCTGACGACGGCCACCGGGCTGGCGCTGTCACGGACCCTGATCTTCGACTATCCCACCCCCGCTGCGCTGGCCGATCATCTGCGGCGACAGTTGTTCCGCGGCGATGACGATGAACCGGACGAGGAGAAGGTGTGGTCAAAGCTGCGCGGCATCCCGCTCGCCGAGCTTCGCAGAACCGGATTGCTCGACAAGCTTCTGCTGCTCGCCGGGGAACCGGAAAGCGTTGTCGCCGAACCGGTCATCGACATGATCGACTCGTTGAGCCCCGACGCGCTGATCGCGATGGCGCTGCACTCCGGCGACGACGAGGACGCCGAATGACGGAATCCACAAGCAATACAACACATGTCGAATACGCGGAATCTTTGCCGGGCTACTCAGAACGGCTTAGACTTCGGGAATTGATGACAGTCCCTTTTGAGCTGGGACGAAAGCAAGAGGGTTGGGCATGAGCGTCATCGCGGGCGTGTTCGGAGCGTTGCCGCCGCATCGTTACAGTCAGGCCGAAATCACCGACCAAATCGTCGAATTCCCCGCATTGAAGGAGCACGAGGACGTCGTTAGGCGGTTGCACGCCGCGGCCAAGGTCAACAGCCGCCACTTGGTCCTGCCGCTGGAGCGGTACCCGTCACTGACCGATTTCGGCGAGGCCAACGAGGTCTTCATCGAACACGCCGTCGAACTCGGCTGCGAGGCGTTGCTGGGCGCGCTGGACGAGGCGGGCCTGCGGCCGCAGGACATCGACATGATCGCCACCACCACGGTCACCGGCGTTGCCGTGCCGTCGCTCGACGCGCGGATCGCCGGACGGCTCGGGCTGCGCCCGGATGTGCGCCGGGTGCCGCTGTTCGGGCTGGGCTGCGCGGCCGGCGCGGCGGGGGTGGGCCAACTGCACGACTACCTGCGTGGCGCGCCGGACGGCGTCGCGGTCCTGGTGTCGGTCGAGCTGTGCTCGCTCACCTTCCCCGCGGTCAAGCCGACCGTCTCGGGCCTGGTGGGGACCGCCATGTTCGGCGATGGGGCCGCCGCGGTGGTCGCCGTCGGCGACCGTCGCGCCGACGGGCTGAGCCCCAACGGGCCCGACATTGTCGACTCCCGCAGTCGCCTCTATCCCGAATCGCTGCACATCATGGCCTGGAACATCAGCTCGACCGGGTTGCACCTGGCGATGTCACCCGAGCTGACGACCCTCATCGACCGCAACCTGGCCGGCGACGTTGGCCGGTTTCTGGGCGCGCACGGGCTGACGACGGAAGACGTCGGCGCTTGGGTGGCGCACCCCGGCGGTCCGAAGGTCATCAACGCGATCGGCAACAGCCTCGGGTTGGCGCCCGACGCCCTCGAGCTGACCTGGCGCTCGCTGGGCGAGATCGCAAACCTGTCGTCGGCCTCGGTGCTGCATATCCTGCGTGACACCATCGCCAAGCCGCCGCCCGGCGGCAGCCCCGGGCTGATGCTCGCGATGGGCCCGGGATTCAGCTCCGACTTCGTGCTCCTGCGCTGGCGCTGAGTAGACGCCTCCAAGCTCAGCCCCCGGAGCGCTCAAGCCGGCCCCGGCACCTGAGTTGAGTCGTTCGGCTACCAGGTGCGAATCAGGCGCGCCACTGGATCGGGCCCCCGGTGATCGCGCGCGCGATGCCAGCTCTCATGCGCGCACCTTTCCCGTTTGCCGAGAAAGGGCTAATATTGCACTATGCAATAGTTGCACTAAGAAAGATTAGCGTGTCATCTAGCTAAGGGGCTAAGGAGGCAGCTCCGGCAACCGGTACGGCGCGTTGATCTCACCGTCGATGCCTGAGAGGGGCCATTGTGCTGAAAGAACTTTCGGACATGCCCGCTGGCGTTCAAGCCCTGGAGGCGGCCGGGCGAGTGACAACGGACGACTACGAGCGGGTCTTTGCGCCGCTGATCGATCGGGCGCGGGCAGCGGGACATCGGATGCGGCTGCTCTACCAATTCGGTCCGGACTTCGAGTCCATCACGCCCGGTGCGCTATGGGCGGACGCTCGACTTGGGTCGCGTTACGTGCGGCTGCTCGATGGCTGCGCTGTCCTGAGCGACGTCGATTGGATTCGCGCACCGGCTCGCGGCATCGGCGGGTTTATGCCGTGCCCGGTGCGGGTGTATGACGGCGACGAGCGCGATGACGCGGTCGCCTGGCTGACCTCGCTCCCGGGTCGCGCCGACGTCTCGATTCGGGATATGGCCAAGGCCTATCTCGGTGGATCATTCGCCGCGGCTGCAAGCCTTGGACGGCTCGTCATATCTAACGGCGGGGAGAACCGTCACCGGACTCTCTGACGCAAAGCGATACGCGTCTGGCGGGCATGCCGGCGCGGTGCGACCCGGTCGGATCTAGCAACTCACTCCAGCGCCTCGGACAGATTCAGCCAGCGGCTCTCCGTCGCCGCCACCTCGTCTTCCAGCGCCCGCAACTCCCGGGTGAGCCGCGCGATGCCGATGTGGTCCGACTGGTCGTGCTCGGCCAGCTCGTGGTGTTTGTCCGCGATCCGGTCGGCCAGCCGCGCCAGTTGGCGGTCGACGCCGGCCAGCTCCTTCTCGGCCGCCCGCCGCTCGGCTCCCGACATGGTCTGTTCCGGTGCGGCGGGCGGCGGCTCGGCCGCCAGCGGGGCGGTCCGGTGGGCGGCCAGCCGCAGGTACTCGTCGATGCCGCCGGGCAGGTGCCGCAACCGGCCGTCGAGAACGGCGTACTGCTGGTCGGTGATCCGCTCGAGCAGGTAGCGGTCGTGGGAGACGACGATCAGCGTGCCCGGCCAGGAGTCGAGCAGGTCTTCCATGGCGGTGAGCATGTCGGTGTCGACGTCGTTGGTCGGCTCGTCGAGGAGCAACACGTTGGGCTCGGACAGCAGAGTGAGCATCAGCTGCAACCGGCGCCGCTGCCCGCCCGAGAGTTCGCCGATCCGAGCCGAGAGCTGGCCCTTACCGAAGCCGAGCCGCTCCAGCAGTTGAGCGGGCGTCACCTCACGGCCCTCGACCTGGTATCCGCCGGGCAGCCGGCCCAGCACATCGGCGATGCGGTCGTCGTCGAGCCCGGCCAGGGCGTCACCCTGCTGGTCGAGCACGGCGAGCTGGACGGTCTTGCCGCGCTTGACGCGCCCGGTGTCCGGCTTGATGCTCCCGGCGATCAGTCCGAGCAGCGTCGATTTCCCGGCGCCGTTGGCGCCGACAATCCCGGTGCGTTCGCCGGGGGCGATCCGCCACTCGACGTCGCGCAGCACCGGGTGGCCATCAAACGCGACCGACACGTCGAGCAGGTCGATGACGTCCTTGCCGAGCCGGGCGGTCGCCAGCTTGGCCAGTTCGACGTTGTTCCGCAGCGGCGGCACGTCGGCGATCAGCTGGTTGGCGGCCTCGATGCGGAACTTGGGCTTCGACGTGCGGGCCGGCGCGCCGCGACGCAGCCAGGCCAGCTCCTTGCGCATCAGGTTCTGCCGCTTGGCTTCGGTGGCGGCGGCCATCCGGTCGCGCTCGACGCGCTGCAGCACGTAGGCCGCGTAACCGCCCTCGAACGGCTCCACGATGCCGTCGTGCACCTCCCACGTCGTGGTGGCGACCTCGTCGAGGAACCAGCGGTCGTGCGTCACCAGCAGCAGCCCGCCGGTATTGCGCGCCCAGCGCTGCCGCAGATGTTCCGCGAGCCAGGCGATGCCCTCGATGTCGAGGTGGTTGGTGGGTTCGTCGAGCGCGATGACGTCCCACTCGCCGACCAGCAACCTGGCCAGCTGGACGCGCCTGCGCTGGCCGCCGCTCAGCGTCGATATCGCGGCGTCCCAGCCGATGTCGGAGACCAGGCCGCTGACCACGTCGCGCACCCGCGCGTCACCGGCCCAGTGGTGTTCGGCCACATCGCCGACCAGCGTCCAGCCCACCGTGTGGTGCGGTTCCAGGGTGTCCGCCTGGCTCAGCGCGCCGACCCGCAATCCGCTGCGGCGGGTGACGCGGCCGGAGTCGGGCTGCAACTGGCCGGTCAGCAACCGCAGCAAGCTGGATTTGCCGTCCCCGTTGCGTCCGACGATGCCGATGCGCGCGCCGTCGTTCACGCCCAGCGTGACCGATCCGAATACCAACTGGGTCGGGTATTCGAGGTGGATGGCCTCGGCGCCCAATAGGTGTGCCACCGGCCCGACCCTACTGCGGCTATTCGAGGGTCAGCAGCGCCCGGTCGACTTCGCTCTGGGTCTCCGCCGACGCCTTGCTGGCCACCGCGTCCAGGAAGCGGCTGGCGAGGTCGCGCAGTTTCAGGTTGGTCTCCTGGGATCGCCAGACCAGGATGTCGAACGCCCGCTCCGCGGAGATGCCATAGGCGGCCATGAGCACGCCCTTCGCCTGCTCGATGCGGGCGCGGGCGTCGGCCACCGCCGACAGCACGTTGTTGATGTCGGTCTGCAGCGAGTCGGTGACGTCGATGTAGAAGCCGGACGTCCCGATCGGGGTGCCGTGGTCGTCGAGCATCCGGTCGCCCGCAACGACGACACAGTGCGTGCGCCCGCCGGTGTCGATGATGCGGTGGCGACTGCTGAACGGCCTGCCCTGCCGCACGCGTTCCAGGACGGCGGCGACCCGCTCGCGTTCCTCGGGGTGCTTGTGCTTGAGCAGCAGTTCGGTGGTCGGTTGCACCCGTCCCGGCTTGTACCCATGCATCCGGGCGACGGCGTCCGACCACTCCCAGCGGTGCCCGTCCAGGAAGAATCGAAACCGGCCGACGCTCTGCGGCTCGCCGAGGCCCAGGACCAGGTCGACCGCGTTGAGGTCGTGTTCGTCGACGGCATCGGACATGAACGCCTCACACGCCGAGTCGGCCGAACCATCATGGGCGGGCCCCCGATTGCGCCTCCGTACGGCCTCGTCTTCAAAGTCAACGGTCATCGCGCATTGCCCTTCAGATCCGTAACTATGTCCTCCGTATATCAATGCCCACTTTCCGGCGGGTCCATTCATGGATCAGGCTTTTCGATAGGGCTCGGCGTCAGCGGGCTTGAACTCGAGGCCCAGCCCGGGCCGTTGTTGGTCCGGCCGCAACGCCCCACCGTCGGGTGGCAGGGCGCCGTCGAACAGCATGTGTTCGATGCGGTGGTGATCGTGGAAGTACTCCAGGTGCCGCAAATTCGGGATCGCGCTGGCCACGTGGGCGTGCAGGTTGGGGGCGCAGTGACCGGACACGTCGACGTTGTAGGCGGCGGCCACGGCGGCGGCCCGCAGCCAGTCGGTGATGCCGCCGCAGCGGGTGACGTCGATTTGCAGGCAGTCGACCGCGTCCGCGGCGAGCATCCGGTTGAAGTACGCCAGGTCGTAGCCGTACTCGCCGGCGGTGACGTCCGGGGCGACCTGATCGCGCACCTCCCGCAGCCCGGCCAGGTCGTCGGAGGAGACGGGTTCCTCGAACCATGTGACGTCGTGGTCGGCCATCGCGTGGGCCATCCGGATGGCCTGCTTGCGGCGATAGGCGCCGTTGGCGTCCACATACAGTTCGACGTCCGGGCCGATCACCTTGCGCGAGAGCGCGATTCGGTCAAGGTCGCGGCGCTCGTCGGAGCCCCACGACTCGCCGATCTTGATCTTGACGCGCGGGATCTTCCACTCGTCCACCCAGCGTTCGAGTTGGGCGCGGGTGGCGCGCTCGTCATAGGTGGTGAAGCCGCCGCTGCCGTAGATCGGCACCCGGTCGTGCGCCATGCCGAGCAGTCGGCATACCGGCAGGCCCAGGAGTTTGCCCTTGAGGTCCCACAGCGCGGTGTCGACCGCCGAGATTGCGCACGACACCAAGCCCGGCCGGCCGTTGTTGCGCATCGCCCGGACCGTCGCCTGCCACCGACCGGCGATGTCGAGCGCACTGTGTCCGGTGATCGTGCCGGCGAGCGGCCCGTTGATCAGGGTGCCGCACGCGCCGTCGGCGTACGTGTAGCCGATCCCGCGCCGGCCGCCCGCCGCAACCTCGGCCAGCACCAGGGTGGTCGACGACCAGGACAGGGTGCCGTCGGCTTCCGGTGCGTCGGTGGGGATTTCGTAGACCCGTGCGGTGACCTCGTCGATGCGTGCGTCGAGACTCATCGCGTCCACCGGCGTGCGGCGAGCCACGCGCCCAGTCCGGCCGCGCCGAGCGCGCTCGTACCGCTGACGACCGGGTGCTGCGACGCCCACAGCTGCGGGCTCAGCGCGTGGGACTTGTCGTCGAACCCGCCGTGGGCGCCGTGGTCGCTGCCGGGTTCCTCGTCCAGCGGGTGCCACAAGTTGTGCGGGCGGCCAGGGCCGACGTGCTGCTCGGTCTGCTGCGAGTCATAACCGGTGCGGCCCAGGTAGCGGTCCAGCAGCGGTGCGACGAACTTCTGCGCCAGCAGCGTCACCATGGTGCTGTCGCCGACCCAATATTGTTTGCGCTCCGGATGATCGGCGGCATACACGACGCCGCGAGCGGCGACCTCCGGCTGATAGATCGGCGGGACGGGTTGGGGATGGCGCGGCAGCCGCGACAGCACCCAGGAGAACTGCGGGGTGTTGACCGCGGGCATCTGGGCCACCGTGATGCGCACCTTGGAGTGCTCGTGCAGCAGTTCGCAGCGCACCGACTCGGTGAAACCGTTGATGGCGTGCTTGGCGCCGCAGTAGGCCGATTGCAGCGGGATGGATCGCTGGCTGAGCGCGGAGCCGACCTGCACGATGGTGCCGCGGTCGCGCGGGCGCATCTTCGCCAGCGCCGCCATGGTGCCGTGCACGTATCCGAGGTAGGACACCTCGGTCACGCGTTTGAACTCCTCGGCACTGATCTCGCTGAACGGCGCGAACACGGAGGTGAACGCGACGTTCACCCAGACGTCGATCGGGCCGAAGGTCGCCTCGGTCTCGTCGGCGGCGGCGGCGACGGCCGCGTGGTCGGCGACGTCGGTGGGAATGGTCAGCGCCTTGCCCCCACCGGATTCGACGTCGCGAGCCGCGCCGTCCAGCCCGGCGGACCCACGGGCGAGCAGGGCGACGTTCGCCCCGCGCTGCCCGAACAGTTGGGCGGTGGCCCGGCCGATGCCGGCGCTGGCCCCGGTGACTACGACTGTCTGTGTCATCGCCAAAATCTCCTTCTGCGTCGAATCAGTCATGGTGGACGGCGTCGTCGGCGAGGGTGGCCGTGCATTCCAGCATCAGCGCGTGCGCGAACGCCTGGGGGAGGTTGCCGCGGAGCTGGCGCTGCCGGACGTCGTATTCCTCGCAGAACAGGCCGGGGGGCCCGCAGGCGGCGCGATTGCGTTCGAACCAGCGCATCGCGCAATGGGCATGTCCCAGTTGATGTTCGGCGAGCGCCATCATGAATCCGCAGAGCAGGAAGGCGCCCTCGGCGTCGCCGAGGTCGCGCTCGTCGTGCCGGAACCGGTACACGAACCCGTCGTGGCTGAGCTGCGTGCGGACGGCGTCCAGAGTGGCCCGGGTGCGTGGGTCGTCGGCGGGCACGGCGCCGCGCACGGGTGGCAGCAGCAGCGACGCGTCGACCCCGGGCAGCCGCGGGCTGCGTTGCCAGTAGCCGCCGTGCGGGTGCAGGCTGCTGGCCGCGGTGTCGGCCAGGATCGCGTCGGCCAGCGAGGCGCAGGCCGCCACCTCGTGGCCGCCGCCGGAAACCTTCGCGATGGCGCGTAGCCCGGCCACGCACGCCAGGCGCGACTGCGTCCAGTGCTCTTCATCGATCTCCCAGATGCCCGCATCCGCGTCGCGCCAGCGCTTTTCGATCGCGCCGATGGCGGTCTGCGCGGCGCGCCAGCCCTCGGCGTCGAGCCGGTCGGCGTTGCCCGCCCAGGCCAGCAGCTGCAGCGCCTCGCCGAAGACATCGAGCTGGAACTGCTGGTTGACCCAGTTGCCCACCTTGTCGGCACCCCCGGGGTAGCCGGGCAGGTCGAGCGTCTCCTCGCCGGGCACACTGTCACCCGTGACGGTGTAGGCCGGCTTGAGGTCGGGGCCGTGTTCGAGCAACCGGGCCCCGACGAATTCGACCGCGCGGTCGAGCAACTCGGTCGCCCCGACGGTCGCCGCGGCGATGCCGGCGTAGACCTGATCCCGGATCCACGCGTACCGGTAGTCGTAGTTCTGGTTGGTGTGCGCGCGCTCGGGCAGACTCATCGTGGCGGCGGCCCCCAAGCCCCCCCCGCTACTGGTCAGCCCGCGCAGCACCGCGTAGGAGTGACGCCCGTCGCGGGGCGCGATGGTGCAGTTCAGCTCGGGAATGCTGCGACGCCAGGCGGCTTCCGTTGCGTCCCAAGCGATGTCGGCGTCGGGTGGTTGGTCGGGGAGAGTGCGCTCGGAGAGCTCCAGCACGAAATCGTGCTGATCGCCCTCGTCGACGGTGATCTCGCAAGTGAGCAGTTCGCCGCGGCCGCGGGCCGCCTTCACCGATCGCACGTCGCAGCCGCCCAGCCAGCGCCAGCGCAGCCGTCCCGACTTTCCGCTCCATGCCCCGCCGTCGACGGTCATGTCGCCGGGTCCGTGCCGGCCGAACTCCGCACTCGGCGCCAGCACCACTCGCACCCGCGCGGTCCCGCGGCAGCCGATGAGACGACGCAGCAGCACCACCCGGTCGGGATCGCCCGGGAAGGCCAGCGCCTCACGGCATTCCACGATGCCGTCGCGGGTGATCCAGCGATTGCGCCAGATCATGCTGCCCGGCTCGTAATAGCCGCCCCACACGTGCCGCACGTCGGTCGGTGTGATCGCGTAGACGCCGCCGCCCCCGATGAGATTCGAGAACACGCCGTCGGAATCCCAGCGCGGCGCACACATCCACGCGACGTCGCCCTGCGGTCCGATCAGGGCACCCCGCTCACCATCGGCGAGCAGGGCGTATTCGCGCAGCACCCGCGGCGAGAAGGTCGCCTCGATGTCGATCGTGCGGTCAGCCACGGACCCCCGCCTCCGATGGCCGCCTCGCCGGGGCGGTGCTGTCGATCTTTCCGGTCGCCATCCGTTCGGCGAGCCGCGAGGCGAGCGCCATGATCGTCAACGCCGGGTTCGCCGAGCCCTGCGTCGGGCACACCGAGCCGTCGGCCAGAAACAGGTTCGGCACGCCCCACACCCGGTGATCGGAGTCGACCACCGAGTTGTCCGGGCGGGTCCCCATCCGGGCGCCGCCGATCAGGTGGGCGAAGCGCTCGATGGTGAGCACGTCCTGGGCGCCGGCGGCGTGCAGGATGTCGCCGATCACTTTGGTGGAGTAGGCCATGTTGGCCTTGTCGTTGTCGCACAGCGTGTAGTCGAAC
Source organism: Mycobacterium sp. 852002-53434_SCH5985345 (assembly GCF_001667155.1). NCBI lineage: Bacteria > Bacillati > Actinomycetota > Actinomycetes > Mycobacteriales > Mycobacteriaceae > Mycobacterium > Mycobacterium sp. 852002-53434_SCH5985345. Next base: position 3,926 of record NZ_LZIE01000058.1, on the reverse strand, counting down.
CGGGCCACCGGGATGCCGTACGCGTCCGTCTCCTGGGCGAGGGTGACCCGATTGTCAGGACACGGCAGCAGCTCGTTGAGCACGCCGATGGTCGCCCAGTGGTTGTAGTCGCGCATGTATTCGCGCAACGCCCGGCCCCAATGCCCGTCGGCGAGCACGTGTTCGGCCCAGCCGATGGGAAGCGGCGAAACCGTTTGGATGGAGAAGCCGCGGGCGAACCCGCGCGAGGAGTCGGTCTCGTAGAACTGCTCCGAGGTCACCTCCGGTGGCGGGGCTTTGTACATCCGGACCTCTTCCGACCACCGGCCGGCGGACTGCGTGGCGCCCTGCACCATCACGTAACGACCGACCTGGTCGTCGTTGTTGCCCAGCCCGTTCGGAAAGCGTTCGCTGGCCGAGTTCAGCAGTAGGCGCGGCGTTTCGATGGAATACCCGGCGATCGCGACGACCTTGGCCCGCTGCAGCCGCTCGCTGCCGCCGGCCTCGTCGTAGTAGACCACCCCGCGCGCGGAGCCGGCCTCGTCGAGCTCGACGCGGACGGCCATGCAGTTGGCTCGGATCTCCACGGCGTGGGCCAGAGCGTCGGGCAGGTGCGTCACGTACGGGCTGGCCTTGGCGTTGACCTTGCAGCCCTGCAGGCAGTAGCCGCGGTAGATGCAGTGCGGGCGGTTACCGAAGGTGCCGTTGACGATGCCGACGGGCCCGACCCGCATCTCGATGCCGAGCTGCATCGCCCCCCGCCAGAGTTTCGCCGCGGCACCCGAAATCGGGTGCGGGGAAAAGGAATACCGATGCGGGTAGCCCCAGGGCCAGTTCTGCCCGGCCACCGGCAACTCGAGCTCGATCCGCTCGTAGTGGTGGCGGATGTCTTCGTAGCCGATCGGCCAGTCCGCCCCGACCCCGTCGAGGGTGTAGGTGTCGAAGTCGCTGGGATGGAACCGCGGGGTGTAGCCGGCGTAGTGCACCATCGACCCGCCGACCCCTCGACCGGAGTTGTTCTTGCCCAGCTCGATCGGGTCGTCGCCGCCGATGATGCGCTTCTGCGTCCAGTACAGGGAGTGTGAACCCGCCTCGTCGGAGACCCAGTCCTCGTCGGGGTGCCAGAACGGGCCCGCCTCGAGGATCACCACCCGCCAGCCGGCCCGGGCCAGCCGTTGCGCGAGCACGGATCCGCCGGCGCCCGCGCCGACGACCACCAGGTCGACCTCGTCGTCGTCGCCGTAGCGTTGCATGGTCTTTTCGCCGGGCAGGTCGCGCGAATGTACGTCGAGCAGGAACCGGGATTCGTTGTCCTTGGGTCCGATCGCCCCCCTGAGGAGCCCGCGGAGTCGATCGCCCATCACAACTCTCCCTGTTGGACTACGCGGACCGGGTCCTCGTCGGTGGCGCCCGGGGTCTCGAACGGCTCGCGGGCGGCGGCGGGACCGGTGGCACCGCCGAGGCGCATGAACCCGCGCGGGTAGGCGGGGCCGCCGAACCCGATCTCGTTCCACGCCCACGGGTGGGAGTAGAACCCGGACAAGGTCATTCGCATGCACACCGACCACGCCCGTTTGACGTTGAGGCGCTCCCAGGTCCCGCCCTCCAAGGCTCCCTGCGAGAACTGGTCGATGATCGCCTCTCGGGTGTCGGGGTCGGCGTCGGCGAACGATGCCTTCCCATACCGGCTGGACGCGGTCTCGTCGAGGCCGAGCAGCACCAGGCGCCACGTGTCGCGGTCGTCGGGCATGTCGGCGTACTGGTAGCCGTCGAGTCGGCCGTCGGCGAGCTTGGAATCGACGGACTCGGGCACGGGCACTCGCGGCTCGCGGTCCTGAGCCAGCACCGTGTCGCAGAACGCGCGCAGGCACGGTTCCTCCTCCGCGGTGAAGAACCGCAGCGGGCCGGGCGGTTCCAGCCGGGCCAGCACCACCTTCCTGGTGGCTTCGTCCCAGGTGTCGGTCGTCTCCAGCACGTCGTAATCCGGGTAGCGGCCGATCATTTGGGGGGTGACACCACGGCGTTGCTTGGGCAGCCAGGACGGGTGCGGCGGTTTGCGATCCGCGCGCAGGTTGGGCAGGTGGTCGGGGCGCGAGGTGTCGGCCATCGCGCTCAGCCCCGGAACCGCTCGCGTCGCAGGATCGAGGCCAGCAGCCCCATCCCACCGACCATGCACATCAACCCGGGCGCCGCGATCGGCGGACCCATAGGCACGTTGTAGGACGCGTTCTTCCACCCGCCCGGCTTGCGCGCGACGCCGCGGGCATGCAGGTATTCGCCCATCAGGCCGTTGGCGGTGTAGATGCCCGCGGTGATCGGCAGCCAGAGCTTGGCCCAGCGTCGCGAGAACACCCCGCCAATGCCGGCGACCACCACCGGCGGTGTCACCACGATCGGGCTCCACATCCACTTGTTACCGAAGCTGGCCTTGTAGTGCTCGAAATAGATTTCCGCCGTCGTGACGAGGGCAGCGATGGCCGTCAGCCCGGACAGCGAGCGCTCGAAGCGACCGTGCGCGACGTCGTACAGTGCCCGCTCGGCGAGCTGTTGGGCCTCGCCCCCGCGCCGTCCTGCGTTGCCTAACAACAACATTTGGGTTTCCTTCCTAGCTCGTTGATTCGCCCGCGCAGGCCGATCGGTGCCGCGCACTGAACGACACGGACATACGGGAGGCATTGCGAGGCAAGCACTGTCGGAATTTCGGCCATGGGAGCCGCGCGCACAAAACTTCTGGGGCCGTCCTGCCCATGCGTCACCTCACTTCTGAAACGAAACACGCTCAGGCAGTCATCGCGCGATGAAGACTCGCGATGACTGCCCAGAGAACTGGTAAGCGCCCAGCTGTGTGTTTCAACCGAGGTGGTCTCGACGGCGCGTCGTGACCGAAGCGCATGGGGTGCGTACCCGGTTTGGGTCGGCGCAAACCGTCCAGGTGGACGGCTGCCTCCGGGGCGCCTCGCGTGCGTCCCGAAGTTGTCGGACGTTCGGCGTAGTGTCGAATGTATGTTCGAGTATGCGTTGGCGTCGCGGTCTACCCCGGAGTCGGCGGTGTTGCTGGCGCGGGTGCGCGGGGCGGGGCGTGCGGAGGCGCGGGCGGCCGCCACACGGTTGGTGGCGGTGGGGGATTTGTTGGTGTTGCGGTGCCGTGATTCGGGGGAGCGGGCCGAGTGGGCGGCTGATGCGTGGGATGCGGTGGCCGCTCAGGTGGGTGCGGCGTTGGGCTGCAGTGTGGGGTTGGCCCATAGCTATCTGCGGTATGCGATGGCGATGCGTGAGCGGCTGCCGCAGGTGGGCAAGGTGTTTCAGGCCGGGGGTATCGACTATCGGGCGTTTCAGACGATCGTGTTTCGCACCGATTTGATCACCGACGCCGAGGTGATGGCGCGGGTGGATGCGCGGCTGGCGGTGTTGATCTCACGGCGCCCGTCGCTGACCCGCGCGGGACTGGCTGCGGCGGTGGACCGCATTGTGGCCGTGGTGGATGCCGATGCGGTGCGCCGGGCCAAAAAGGCCATCGATGATCGGTTTGTCGATGTGCAGGCCAACGAGTCGGGGATGGCGTGGCTGAGCGGCAGCGTGTTCGGCGCCGACGGGCAGGTGCTGGATCGGCGCCTGGATGAGTTGGCGGCCAGCGTGTGTGGGGCCGATCCGCGCACCCCACGGCAGCGCCGGGCCGATGCGCTGGGTGCGCTGGCCGCCGGTGCGGATCGGTTGGGGTGTCAGTGTGTGGGGTCGGAGTGCGCCGCGGGGACACCGGCCGCGAGCGCGGTGGTGATTCATGTGGTGGCCGAGGCGGCCACGGTCGCCGGGGGCGGCGCGGCCCCCGGGGTGGTGCCCGGCGTGGAGGGGCTGGTGCCCGCCGAGGTGGTGGCCGAGTTGGCCGGTTCGGCGACGCTGGTGCCGGTGAGTGTCCCGACCGAAGCCGAACCGCGCTACACCCCCTCGGC